>JBARZF010000031.1:0-2370 GCA_049649675.1 Rivularia sp. (in: cyanobacteria)
ATGTAATTACAAGAGAATATGGCTCTTGGGTATTTTTGGCAGAAATTCTCACAAATTTGGAATTAACTCCCGATACTCCCCATACCCAACATTGCGGAAGCTGTACTAAATGTATTGAAAGTTGTCCTACCGACGCAATTAGACAGCCATTTGTAGTAGATGCTAATCGCTGCATTGCTTACCATACTATTGAAAATCGCGATGATGAATTACCCGAAAATATTGCAAATAAGTTAGAAGGGTGGGTGGCAGGTTGCGATATTTGCCAAGATGTTTGCCCTTGGAATCAACGTTTTGCGAAAGCTACTGACGTGGAAGAATTTCAACCTTACCCTGGGAATATTGCCCCCAAGCTGATAGAATTAGCCAGAATCACAGACGAAAATTGGGACAAACAATTTCCGGCATCAGCATTACGGCGAATTAAGCCACAAATGTTACGCAGGAATGCCCGTGCTAATCTTGAAGCATCGCGTCAACCCACATCAACTAGTTAAGGTTGTAAACCCCGAACTTTTATTAAGTTAAAAGTTCACTGTTAACAGGGTTCATATATAGAAAAAAAAGAAATTGTATTATTTCAAGCCCTTAGCTTTAGACAAGCGGGTGAATCCAAAATCTAAAATCCAAAATCCAAAATTGAATGACGACTAAAGTAATTATTTTTGATTTTGATGGCACAATCGCGGATACAGTCGATGCGCTAGTAAGTATTGCCAATCGTTTAGCTGTAGAGTTTAATTACGCCCAAATTACTCCAGAAGAATTCGTAATCCTTAAAAATTTAACTTCAAGAGAAATATTTAAGTATTCTGGAATTCCTTTATTTAAAATACCTTTTCTACTTAAGAAGGTTAAAAAAGAGTTAAAGAATAAAATTCCCGAACTAAAACCTATTCCGGGAATTCCAGAAGCCTTAGTAGAACTCAAAGATAACGGTTCGAGGTTGGGTATTATAACTTCTAATTCTAAAGCTAACGTCAAAGAGTTTCTCAAAATCAACAATTTAGATAACTTGTTTGAGTTTGTTCATCCTGGAGTCACAATTTTTGGCAAAACCAAAATAATTAATAATGTCTTGAGACAAAAACAGATCAAAACTCAAGAGGTTATATATGTAGGGGATGAAACCAGAGATATCGAAGCCTCAAAAAAAGCTAACGTAAAAGTTTGTAGCGTAACTTGGGGTTTTAATTCCGAAGCAGCATTAACCAAAGAAAATCCAGATTTTTTAATTCATCATCCCCAAGAGTTGGTGAAAATTGTGAAAAATTTTGGTTAAGGATTGGGAATTGGGGATTGGGCATCGGGCATTGGTAATTGGGCATTGGGCATTGGGCATGGGAAAAAAATTTGACTATTAATTCCGGGAGCAACTAACAACTAACCACTAACAACTAACCACTAACAACACTCAAATCATCAGCAGTTAAATTTGAGTGTACAACTTCGCCGTCACGAAACCAAACAATACGCTGTGTTTGACGTGCAACTTCTGGTTCGTGAGTTACCATCACCACGGTGATTCCCGTAGAATTAAGTTCGGTAAAAATATCTAGTACTTCTTGAGTAGTTTTAGAATCAAGTGCCCCAGTAGGTTCATCGGCTAAGAGTACAACGGGACGATTAACAATAGCGCGGGCGATCGCCACCCGTTGCTGTTGCCCCCCCGATAGTTGATTTGGTTTATTATTGACGCGGTTTTCTAAACCAACTTTTTTTAAAGCTTCGATTCCTCTATCTTTTCTTTCAGAATTAGCTACGCCAGCGTAAAGCATTGGTAGCATGACGTTTTCTAATGCTGTAAGCTGCTGCAACAAGTGAAACTGCTGGAAAACAAAACCTAATTTTCGATTACGAATATGTGCTAGTTGGGCATCATCCATTTGCGCCACATCCACACTATCTAAATAATAACTTCCTGAAGTGGGACGATCCAAACAGCCGATAATATTCATAGCAGTAGATTTACCAGAACCGCTAGGTCCCATAATCGAGCAATATTCCCCTTCTTCAACAGTTAAATTGACATCATTTAAAGCTTTTACCTCAGTTGCACCACTACCATAAATTTTAAAAATATCTTCTAAGAGAATTATATTAGTCATCTGTTAGTTGTTAGTTGTTAGTTGATAGTTGTTAGTTGATAGTTGTTAGTGGTTAGTGGTTAGTGGTTATTTAGAGATTTATTGGTGCGTTGACGGCAGCGACAACATACTCTACAAATAGTGAATTTAAAAAAAATGTTTTTCTGTTGCGAATTATATTAGTCAATAATTAATTACTGGTAACTGCTCACTGATAACTGATAACTGATAACTGATAACTGTTCACTGCTCACTGATAACTGATAACTGATTACGCGCTTCT
>JBARZF010000032.1:0-1562 GCA_049649675.1 Rivularia sp. (in: cyanobacteria)
ATCCCTAATAGGGATTTAAGTTGATTGCAACATCAAGAAAATATTGGTTCATCTAATAATCGATTGTTTCAATCCCTAATAGGGATTTAAGTTGATTTTAACCAAGGTAATCCCACGGCGTTCGTCAAGGATATTACGTTTCAATCCCTAATAGGGATTTAAGTTGATTTCAATTTTAGAAATTGCGGATGAGGAGATTAATCAATTTGTTTCAATCCCTAATAGGGATTTAAGTTGATTTCAACTGCGGGCATCTGGAAGGCTTTAAATATAAGGTTTTCAAGGTTCGGATTCACGGATCACCTAATGATAACATGTGACTAGGAAAATGTATTGGGGATAAATGGCTGAAACCCAGTCTGGGTAAGCATCGCGGATGGTGAGTCATACTTTTTCGCCTCAAAGGCTTGTCAACTCTGGCATTCAGCCATTTTTTTTAAGACCTATTTTTCAACACCTACCCATCCGTGAATTCAGCGAAAAAATACTAATATTGTCAGGCTGTTTTCCAACAATACTTTTTACTTTCCCAAAGCAAAAGGCACATAAAAAATAAAATTTAAGTTTTGTAAACTATTTTGTCAAAATTAGCACAAAAAGACTCAAAGCACTCGCTTACAATTAACTAACTGTATTTCCATAATGTATCACAGGCCATCTGTCAACTATTGAAAATATTTATTAACATGTAGACACGAAGTTAAGAATTGTAAAGAGGTATGGGGGCATTCATACTCAGTGCTTGCTATTTTTTCCAACAAAATAGGACATTATGAATAAGCAAAAATCGCCAGAAGCGAAAGGATTTATTGCAAATCTCAAAAATGGGGTTTGGTTATTTGGAGTATCATCTTGGCTATTTGGTATCACCGATAGAAGCATTGCTACATTGTCAGATGGTTATTTATCAGCATTAGATTTAACTCAACTATTTACCGCAGCGACATTTTTTGTAGCATGGCTATTTCTCAAGCCATCATCGACAAAAGCTTAAAAGTCACAAATCGGGGAAAGCATTGAAATCAAAATACGATAAAAATCGAGGTAATTCTCTGGGAAACGCAGGATTAACTCGATTTTAAATTAATATTAATTTTGGATGAATAATTATATAACAATCATGACTTCAGGTATCTCAGAAGATTTAGTATTAGTTGCTGGTGCTACGGGTGGAGTAGGGCAATTAACGGTAGCAAAGTTGCTCGATAAAAATTTGAAAGTTCGCGTTTTGACGCGCAATGCTTCTAAAGCCGAAAATATGTTTGATGCCAAAGTAGAAATTGCTGTTGGTGATATCCGCAATCTGGAAACTTTACCAGCAGCAATGACGAATGTAACTCATATTATTTGCTGTAGCGGAACAACTGCTTTTCCTTCGGAAAGATGGGAATTTGAAAATAATCCTAATTTTCTAGATTATTTTGGATTATTTTTCAATCCCGAAGAAGCTAAAGCCAAAGCTAAAAACAGTCCGATGAAAGTTGATGCTCAAGGTGTAAGTAATTTAGTAGAAGTTGCGCCAAAAGATTTAAAGCAATTCGTTTTTATCTCTTCCTGTGGAG
>JBARZF010000033.1:0-3997 GCA_049649675.1 Rivularia sp. (in: cyanobacteria)
ATCAAATTTACCTCCGACTCCATCACCCCACATGAGATTAAACTCTTTTGTAAAGATATCGGCTAATTCAACACTATCAATTTTGATTAAATTATTAACGTTGCCCAAACTATCGTAATTACTGTAATCGCCGTGAATTCCGGATAATGTGAAATTCGCCGAAGTTACAATTACAAAGCGATTATCGATCGCAATAAATTTATGATGCATCAAACCGCTACCTTTTGAACCGTCTGCGGTATCATCAATTAAAGGTATTTTGGCATTGCGGATTATTTTTACAGCATCGCGTTGATTGATTTCTTCTTGGGATAATTTACCGTCTTCGTCAGTATCTGCAAATTTTGTAAATTCTTGATATCGTTTGATTTCTCTGGCTTTTAACTTGCTTAATTCTTGCGGAGTAAAATCGCTCCAAGCACGACTATAGTTATTTTCCAGAATTACTCTAACTTTAACTCCCGCTTGATGTTTTTCAGCTAATGCTTGTGCGATTAAAGGTAAACGTAATTCTTGTACGGCAACATCTATCGTAAATTTGGCTTGAGAAATTGCCTCAATAATTATTTTTTCTAAATTATCTCCTTTACGAATTTTCTGACGGTAAGGCTCTTGATATTCAGAACTTTGAGAATGATTGAAGTAGACTTGTATTGATGAATCTTGTGGAAGTGGCTTTAATACCTTGTTGTTGGATTTTGCTTGCTGACAAGCAGTTAGGGGAAATATTAATAAAAATGAATATAAATAATATAGAAACTTATTTTGCAAATTTGCAATGTTTGTAGTGCTAACGCCTTGCTCGCTTGCTAATTTACTAAAAATATTTTTCCAAATCTGAGATGCTTTTGAGAAAATTTGCACGGTAGTCTGCTCAAACTAGATACTAGACGAATAAATTTATTTTTCCCAAAATTGATCGTATTATTAATACAATTTTATGTCGGTAATAATCTTAATACTCTTCCCTCACCCCGCCGTACTGCTCCCCTCTGCCCTTCTCCTGGAGAGGGGAAGGGAGAGAGGGCTTTTTCTTAGTATGATTACCATTCCTCTTTGCCTCTTTCCTCAGCGCTCTCTGCGTCAAGCATCGGTTTTTTAAATCAACAATCTTCTACAAAGAAAGGAGTAATATTTGACAATTAAAAGATGGTGCGTGACGCTAAAAGTATTATTACTACGTTCAAATTTATCCATAGCGTCACAGCACCCTACAATAAATGTGCCAGTTGCGATCAATCAATTTTCACCCGGAACCGAATAAAACCAAAATTATTACCAAGAGTATGGTTTATATTACCGAGATTTCCAATTACTGCACCCGTGGGATTATCTTGATTGGGACAGAAATTATTAGCGGGAAGCTGAGATCCTGGAGCAAAAAAGCTACCGTTATCTGCATCATCGTTATTAGTATTAGCAGTAACTGTATTTGATAAATTCACAGAAATACCGTTACCAGAACCGAAACTATCAGCTACAAAACTGGTTCCTGTAGGAATTGGATCGCAAAATCTAACGTCTTCTACAGGTCGATTCCCATCTGCAAGGAAATACATCGTGTATTCAACTTCATCACCTCTTTCTAAGGGTAATTGCGGACTTATATCAAATACTCCTACTGGTGATAGTTGAAACCAACCCGGTAAATTATCGATGGGGTCATTGGGGTCATCAATGAAAGAATCAAAGTTGATTCCACTAATAGGAGCGCCGTTTCTAAATACATTGGTAATTCTTTTGAGTCCGCGCAAACGTTCTGGATCGGTAGGTGTATCGCTTCCCACCTGTACATCTTCATCAGGGTTTGCAGGGTCGTAACTTACACTTTTGGTGGTATTAGTAGCATCAGTATAAGTCGCAGTTGCTGGGTTATTGTAAACACCATTAGGTGCGTTTTCGTCAATATTAGTAGTAAATGTAATTGCAACGCTAGCACCACCAGGAATACTGAAAGCACCAAAATCTGCAACTTCCGCACCATCGGTTGGATTGCTCGTACTAATGCGAGTCGAGCCTCCATTTAAAGTAATCGTGGGATTAGTGGAAGCATCGAAAGTAAAACCACTGGGCAAGGGGTCAGATATATTTACATTAGTTGCTGCGGATAAATTTGCAGCATTGGCAACTGTAATCGTATATGTAGCTTTCCCAGGTTTGATAATTGGACCTGGGGTAGAAGTAGTTTTATTAATAGTTAATTCTGGTAACAAACATTCCGCACCGGAACTGACACCATTTATATTCCCTACATTGGAAGCAATACCATCACTACCAGCAGTTGCACCAAAGTTTTCTGGGTTTGTACCGACTGTGACACCAGAAGCACCTGGATTCACAAATATAGTTGCACCGGGGCTAGTAAATATAACACCACCACCACCACCACCACCGGGGCCGTGGGGATTTGCATTAGATAATGCGCTACCACCTCTACCACCGTTGGCGTTTACTCTAAGACCTGTAAGGTTATTATTGGCAGCAGATACTACGATGCTACCACCAGCACCACCACCACCACCTCCATCCACAGTGACGTTTAAAGCATCAGCACCATTAGCATTGATAGTACCGCTACCGCTAACGCTACCAGTACGAATAAGTGCCATACCACCACCGGCAGCACCACTACTTGATAAACCATCGGATAGATCGCCCGTACCATCGTTAGTCGTTCCTGCTCCTCCTCCTCCTCCTAATATCAGACGAGTACTTGCAGAAGGAGTAAAGCTATCTCCACCAAAACCACCTGTAAAATATTCTGAAATAAAAGTTCTACCGCCCAAACCACCATTACCACCATTACCACCACCTCCACCACCAGAGTTTTCACCATTGAAAAATACGTCTGGGGGTCTAGGTGTAAATATACTCGGGGTGCCGTCGGTACCTCCACCACCAGCGTTTCCAGGCGCTCCGCGACCGTATGAACCGCCAGGATAACCTTCAATCCCTGTATTTGGTTCTAGACTAATAGTTGTAGAATTAAACAGGTATCTTGGCGTACCAGCAGTTCCTTCACCTTTAGAACCGTTTGCAGTTCTATCTGATGAAGTTCTGTAATCAGTTGGTTCTTCTGGTGCTACAAAGGGGGGCACAGTAGACAAAGGTATTCCCTCAAGTAGTCGTCCCCCACCACCACGGAAACCTCTTCCGCTAACATCTACAGTAGCGCCACCTAAGTTTAAAGTATCGGCAACATCATAAGCTAAAATACCCCCGGTCGTACCATTCCAACGACTTGCTGTTAATCCGGAAGTCATAGTAGCGCTGGTATATTGCGGTACGCGAATTACCTGATAAGTTCTTTGTCCTTGAGTATCAAAGGGAGCATTGCTATAGGAATTAATTAGTCCTCCCCCATTTACTCCTTCAATTGTCACCGAAACACCATTAAAATCTCTAGCAACTACGTATTCATAATTTCCAGCAGTAAAATTAAAATTACCGTCTTCAAGATCAAGATTACCGCTAGCACCAGTCGGTGATGGAGGTGTAAAATTTGTCAGATTATCGTCAGAACCACCGGGCTGACCATCTCCGTAACTATTGGTGTTACTTGAATCAATATCCGCACCCTGCATTTGAATAACTAATAGCAAATCGCCAGCTTGAATTTGTGTCGATGCACCCGTAGAAGTTCCCACCGGAATAGAAGTTGCACCAGCATTCACATTTGCCCTACCGGGGAAATAAGTATTAATAATGCCGCTTATGTTATTTCCTGGTCCATCTTTACCGGGAGCCGCACATAATCTTGATGTAGCCTGCGCTGCAACTTGAGAAAAGTTTCCCTCACCGAGTAGCAGCAAACCTTGATAGCTACAGGTTGTAAGTAGTAAAGCAAAACTACGAATTAATTTAGATTTAAACGATGATTTCATAATTGAAAGTTGGGAATTGGGCATTGGGAATTGGGCATTGGGCATTGGGAATTGGGGGTAGAGGGGGAGAAATAACTCTTAATTCCTAACTCCCAATCCTCAATCCAAAATCC
>JBARZF010000034.1:0-4082 GCA_049649675.1 Rivularia sp. (in: cyanobacteria)
TCATGGCAGTTACGCCGACGTTTTTCTCTCGCGCTACTGGTAAAACTACGGGAAGAAAAGGACGAGGATGATATTTATCGGCTGCATTTACGGGAATTAAGGTGTGATCGAAAGGATAGCGACGCAACCCGTCGGCAATGATATCAGGTTCGTGATGTCCGGTAATTCCTGCAAATCGAATTAATTTCTGCTGCTTTGCTTCTTCTATAGCTTTGATTGCACCGGAATCAGAAAATATTGTATCTAATTCTTCGGAGAAAGAAACGTGATGCAATTGCCATAAATCCAGATAATCTACGTTTAATCGTTTTAAACTTCTTTCTAATTCTCGCCAAGCACCATCTCTATCTCTAGCGGCTGTTTTACTTGCTAAAAAGATTTTTTCTCGGTGTGATGGAAGTACTTTTCCTAAATAATCTTCGCTGGGGCCATAACTTGCAGCAGTATCAAAATAAGTGATGCCCAGTTGTAGTGCTTTTTCGATTTGAGCTACAGCATCCTTTTCTGCTCCATTGCGAGATAGTGGCGTTTGCCCAGCACCACCCAAACCAAATATAGGAAGTTTTACACCCGTTTTACCTAAAATTTGTTCTGGCATTTTTGCAGGTGGTGCAGCATTGCTAGAGGTATTTTGCTTTTGTGCAGGAGATGCGGCATTGCTAGAAGTATTTTTCTGTAAAGAGTTGCATCCGACAATACCGCCAGCAACAGCCGCACTGGTAATTAAGAAGTCACGTCGCGTAGTTTTATCTGACATGATTGGGGGTGAGATTGCTTTGTTTATATTATTTTAGCGAGTAGGGAGATATTAGATAAAACAAATTGCCCACAGACTGGAAGTCTGGGGCTACAAAAACAAAGCCTGCCTCCGCAGGCTAGATAAGATTATTTACCGCTTCTAATACCTATATTGTTCTACCTGCTGAATTTGCTGTTACCTTTTGGATATAACGAATAATTTCATTAAAGTTATTGCGGATTTCTAAAAGCTGTTTAACTGAGGTATTTGAAGTAGCAATAGCTTGTTCTTCTTGTTCTCTTGCAGCTATTATTTGTTTTTCAATTTCTCCGTAAACCTGTTGCTCAAATTCCCATAATTGTAATTCAATTTGATTTTCTAAGTCTTTAGCTATTTTCTGAAATTCGCTTGTTATCTCCCACTTAACATCAGCTATCTTTTTTTCTTGCTCCTTTTCCTGATGCATTTGGTGACAATCTATTCCAATTGATACAATTGCTAAAGCTGGACCTAAAAATATGGCTGCATTACCAATACCTTTGGCGATACCAACAGCTTGCCAAGGTTGAAATTTGAAGCCGACAAATTTTCCTACAGCTAAAACAGTTTGATGTAAACCACTTCCGGCTACATTCATGGAAGTAAGAAAACCTTTTCCAGCAATATTTGCAGAATTACTAGTTGCAAATCTGTTTAAGTTTAATCCTGCTGTTTCACCAATTTGTTTGAGAAAATTAACTTGTCCTTTAAGTCGCTCTGTATCCATACCAGAGGCAAGATTTTCAGCAGATACGTTTTGAGCATTTCCTAAACAAGCTATAAAAGTTTGTACTAAATTTCCTTGTAATACTTCTTTGACTTCTTCTCGAATGTCTTCCACTGCTGAATTAACAGTATTTTGTAGTTTTGTTTCCGTTTTTTCATATTGTTGCTGGACATTTAGTTCCGTTTGTTTATTAAGTTTTTCAAAGTCTTGTTCGGTGCCTACAGCAGAAGCTAGAAAAATACCTTCTTTAGCAATTGCAGCGGACATTTCTAAGGTTATACTTTTAACTTTAGTTCGCAGGCGATCGCGTTCTTTTCTTACAGTTCTAGATAGTCGTGTTAATACTTCTAAAAAAGCTGAATCTTCACCGGAATTCCGCGTACAACTTAATTGAGCTTCATCAACCAAATTTAATGCAATTCGCACTGGTGTATCGAATTGTGCTAATGCTGCACGTTTTTCGACAAAATTATTCAGCGCATCGATAAAAGTTTGAAAGCGGCTAATTTCAATCAGAAATTCTTCGTCTTCATCTACACCTTCGCAATAATCTTTAGCATCAATAAAGCAGACAGGAAACTCGTCTAAATTATGGGGTTTAATTGCTTCTGTTAAACTTTGACGATAGTTAGCAATTTTTTGTGCTTCTTCTCCAGCTTCATCAGACATTTTATTGATGATAAGCATTATTTTCCATCGATAACCTTTTTCATAAGCTAATTTTTTAAAGTTTTCTACTGTCACTGAATCAAAAAGCATATAAGTGAGGCAGAAAACTAGTAAATCAGCTTTATTAATAGCTTCATAAGTTATTTCATCGTGGTCTTTTCTGTCTGTAAATAATCCTGGTGTATCGATAAGGTTAATACCATTCCAGTCATAATTCGCAGTTTTATCGGTTGCAATATCAGAATCAATACGAATATCACGTCTTCCTGTAAGAGCAGAAATTGTGGTAGACTTACCAGCATTGTATTGACCAACAAAAGCTACTGTAAGAATTCCTTTCTCTTTATGTTCTTTTAATTGTTCTCTTAATTTTTTACGGATATTTACAAGTTCGGGATGATTCGCTTGAGCTAGTAATTCATCAAATTTTATGCAAGTTTTTTTGAATTTCGCTCCTACGGCAGCAGCATCAAAGGTAATTTTATCTTGATTCATTTTGGTTTACTCCTGTTTATCAAAGATTTAGTTGAATACGTTAGTTTCGTTTATAGGTTTTAAATCAATAGGATTTATCGAAATATCCTCTTGCAAAACTAGCTTAATTTCTTCTGGAGATTTACTTAAATTAATCTCCGATTTGGTTTGAATGGTCATAGTTTTGCCGAAATCACGCTTGACTTTAGCAATAGTTTTGAAAATCGTATTATCATTCAATGGTTCGTATTTACCGAGACTCCAATCAATTATTCGTTTCGCATAAGCACGATTCAGATAATTAGCGTTGTTATCGAGCTTTGTTTTCGCTGTATTCAGCTCCTTTGTAATTCCTTCTAATCCCGCAATTAATTCTTCAAAGTAATTGTTGATGCTATTTGCTACAGTGTTGCAATTTTTTTTAAATTCACCTTCAGCCTGGTAGAGAGTTTTTTGTTGATAATCATTAAGTTGACTGGTGAGAGAATCCGAAATTTTTTCAGCAGCTTCTCGCTTTTTATCATCTTTTGATTTAAACAATCCACTAACAAAACTAATAGCTGTACCTACTATCCCGATTGCAATACCAATAGGAGGAGCAAAGAAAGTTAAAACAACTCCTGCGACACCCATAATACCTCCACCAATTCGTAATAAATTTTTAAAACTATTTGAATCTTGTTGAATAAGTTTAAAATCACCACCTTTTAATTTGACAAGTAACTCTAATTCGCTTCCAACTTCTTCAAGTATTTCTTTAATTTCTGCTTGAAATTTTTCGCTACTTTGTTGGAACACATTTTTCAGACGCTCATCAAAGTTAAGAGATTTAATTTTTTTCTCCCACTTCAGATTTAATCTTGTTTCATCAACGTTCCAATTCTTAATTGAAAATTTACGAATTTTACCGAAAGCTTCTTGAAAAATAGTTTTAACTTCTAAATTTAAATATTCACGGTTATCATTAGCTGCTTTGCGAATATCTCTTTTGATAGTTTTCTGCTTGTTTTTAAGAGTTTTGGTTAACTCTTGATAAATTTGTATTTGTTGTGTTACCCATTTATCGGGTTTATCAATTGCACTTACTGTAGAGCCAAGTAAAGTTTGAGAGCGTCTAATAGCACCATTTTCGACTAAAGAAACCCGAATTGAATCTAGAAAATCTTGCATTCGGCTTGCTTTAAACAGCTTTTCTTTATTCTGCTGATGTTCTGACTCAGCCGAAAGTTGAGCAGCAAGCAGCATAACTGGAATAATATCGAAGTAGTCATTAGCATAATATTGTTTTGCATAACGCCGAATGCGTTCAATATGTCCAGATAAATCATTTTTACCTGTCTTAGTAAATGGTTTGTTTGGCTCTTTCAAAAAATATTCTAAACGTCGAGTGTCGCGTAAATTATTTTTGATATTGAGTAAAATAATTAGCGGTTT
>JBARZF010000035.1:0-3498 GCA_049649675.1 Rivularia sp. (in: cyanobacteria)
ACACAAAATCAGGAATTGCATATGTAACCTACTATCTAACAGGTTTCTTTCTCTACAGTCTACAATTTCTAATAATTACCGAACATTCATCAGGAGTTGAGCCTTGAATAATGAGTTTTACGAGGAAGCACAAAACTCAACCCCCTCCGACAGTAGCGAAGATATTCCCCAAGCTTTGCGCGATACTCCTGATGCGCCTCCCAAGATAGGTTTACGCCCTTCATTTTTGGCGATCGCCGGAGTAATGGGTTTTGCTGTGCTTGCTGCAATCAGTGGTCTAATATTTTACATTGCCGCACCGAAAAATTCTGCTAAAACACAACCTTTACCTACAGTTTCTGCTTCTCCTAATACACAAGATAGCGATTCTGTCAATAAAGAAGCAGAAGTTCAAGCTCTCTTAGGTCATCTAGAATACCAACAAGCACCAGAATCGGAAATTGTAGCGGTTAATGCCAACGGAAGACGGATAAGGTTACGAAAATCCGCCGGTGAAAAGTTTAAGCAGATGGTAAAAGATGCTCGAAAAGCTGGTGTAAGATTAGTGCCAATTTCAGGATTTCGTACCGTAAAAGAACAGGAAAAGTTATTTATTAGAGTAGGTGCCCAACGCAATCAAACACCAGCCCAAAGAGCATCAGTAAGCGCTCCTCCCGGACATAGCGAACATCATACAGGTTACGCAGTAGATATTGGTGATGGTGAAGTACCGGCTACGAATTTGAGTACAAAATTTGAAAATACCAAAGCTTTTAAATGGTTGGAAGCAAACGCTCCCCGTTATAGTTTTGAATTGTCATTTCCCGAAGGTAATTCACAAGGTGTAAGTTACGAACCTTGGCACTGGCGATTTGTTGGCGATAGAGATAGTTTGGAAACTTTTTATAAGGGTAGGGATGTTAAGCCAGTTCCGACACCGGAGTCTTAGAAGATGCGTAGTAAATTTACCTGGCGAATATAATTCGCGGCTACACAAGCAAAACCCACCTGCGTGGGTTAAAAGTAAATGGTGTAGAGACGTAGCAGTGCTACGTCTCTTTATTTATGGGGATAACGCAGAATTTTGCCTTCATCGCTTTTAGGTGTAGAGATTTTTAACAACTATTTTGACAAATCGCTATCATTATTCCAAGGTTAAAAATATAACTTTATATAAGCGATGATGAATCTTGAACCTGTAAACGTTATCAGTACAATTACTCGTTTTGCTGCTCCACATATAATTGATAAAGCTAAACGAAATGAAACTGTAATCGGAATCTTAAAAACTTTAAAGATCGATCCAGCGCACCCTCCTGAAGATTTTAACGGAGTTTATGCTTACGCTTTGGTGGAATATGGCATAGACGAAAAAGGTGTACCCAAATCTAAGTCAATTCTAAATTTTTTCAGAGAGAAAGAGATTCAAACTGCTTTTTGGAAAGCTTTTAATAATAATCCCTCAGATTTTATTAATGATGCAGAGTATTTTCTTGATTGGAATAAGTTGGGAGATGATATACATGAAGAAAAAATTGACATCCGTCCTGAGATAGAAAAATTTTATCAACAATTTGTTAGCGTCGCTAAACGTAGCAGGAACCCTAGTGATGTTTTACAAGATCCAAACCACCGGAAACTTACAGAAAAATCTCCCTATCCCGATCAGTTTAAATCATTGATTGAGGAAAAAATTAAATCATTCCACGGGCGTGAATTCGTATTTAATGCTTTTAAGAAATTTTGCTCAGAAAATACAAAAGGTTATTTCACTGTGGTAGGAGATGCGGGAATGGGTAAAAGTACTATTGCTGCAAAGTACGTTACCGAGAATCGTTTACCTTGCTATTTCAATGTTATCGCTGAAGGACGCAATAGACCCGAACAGTTTCTTAATAGTATTCGTCAGCAGTTAATTGATAAATACAACTTGCAAGATGCAAAAGATGCTGATTTATCTACTTTGCTAGAAAAAGTGAGTAGAAAACTGACACAAGATAAACCCTTAATAATTGTAGTTGATGCACTCGATGAAGTAGAGCAAGAACCCGGTGCAGCCAATATTTTATATTTACCAACAAATCTTCCAGAACGAGTTTATTTTTTCTTAACTAGACGACCTTATACACACGCTCAAAAACGTTTACGTATATCTGTTCCATCCCAGGAATTGGATTTAAGGAGGATAGAATATCAGAAATTGAATTTAGAAGATATTAAAGGTTATATTCGCTTATTTCTCAATTTCGATGAGCAGTATAAAGATGCTTTGAGAGCATGGATTGCTGAGCGTAATATGAATGCCGATCAATTTATTGAGCAGGTAGCAGCAAAAAGTGAAAATAATTTTATGTACCTGCGTTATGTTTTACCGGAAATCGCAGAGGGTGTATATAATGATTTAACTTTACAGCAGTTACCTTCAGGGCTTGGAGATTATTATCAAACCCATTGGATACGGATGGGAATGGATCGCAAACCTCAAGAATTGAAGGTTAAAATCCTGTTCATTTTAGTTGAAATTGGTACGGCGATTCCCTGTAAAATGATTGCTGAGATTGTAGAAAAAGATGAATATGATGTGGAATCAGTTTTGGAGCAATGGGTTGAGTATTTGAAGCCGCAAAATATAGAAGGACAAATTTGTTACGGTATTTACCATAAAAGTTTTCTTGATTTTCTGAAAGATAAACGGGATTTGAATTCAACACGAAAGCTATTTCAGGAAGTGAATCAACGCATTGCTGACTACTTGTATGAGGAAGAAGATGAGGAAGGAGATAATCTCAGATGACAATTGCTGTTAAACGAGCAAAAAATCCTGCCCGTCAACGCGCTAGATTAAGTAGTCTACCTGATAATTTAGTCAAATCTGGTCAGTTAGAAAGGTATTACAAAGTCCTAGCTGATTTTAATTTCATTTCCCAAAAGATTAACCATCCAGATTTTGGCGTACAGGCGCTGATTGAAGATTACGATTTAATTGATAACTCAGAAGTATTAAATAGTCGAGAATATAGCTATGAAAAAATAAAAATACTAAAACTTATTCAAGGCGCTCTCAGACTTTCTGCTCATATTTTAAATCAAGATAAAACTCAGCTACCAGGACAATTATTCGGACGGTTGCTGTCTTTTAAAAACCCTGGTATTCAGCTTTTATTAGAACAAGCAAAAAATAGCAAAACTTCTCCCTGGTTGCGACCTTTGGCTTCCAGTTTCATTGCTCCAGGTGGAGGATTATTACGCACTTTTGCAGGCCATAGTAACTGGGTTAATGCAGTGGCGATCGCACCAGATGGAAAACGGGCGATTTCTGCTTCTGTTGACCAAACTCTGAAGCGATGGAATTTAGAAACAAGAGAAATTGAGCATACTTTTCAAGGTCATAGTAGCTCGGTTAATGCAGTGGCGATCGCACCAGATGGAAAACGGGCGATTTCTGCTTCTGTTGACCAAACTCTGAAGCGATGGAATTTAGAAACAAGAGAAATTGAGCATACTTTTCAAGGTCATAGT
>JBARZF010000036.1:0-32802 GCA_049649675.1 Rivularia sp. (in: cyanobacteria)
CAAGAGGCTGACAAAACCTAAAATCCAAACATTACGCGGAATATTGTTAAAAATTTTCATGGCATATTCCCTGTTCCCTCTCTCCACCAATCAACTACTTATAATCACGAACTCCGAATCAAATCCCCACTCAACTGATGCTGTCGGTTAAACACGGCAAAAAAGGCTAAAGTTAACACCCCAATCGTAGCCAAAGCCGTTCCCGAAGCTTGCGTAAAAATAATTAGAATCTGGTAGCGCACGGCATCAGTGGGACTAGCTCCAGCCAATATCTGACCTGTCATCATTCCCGGTAGACTAACCAATCCCATCACCATCATTGAATTAATCGTGGGAATCATCCCTGTTCGCAACGCTTCTTTTAATGTTTCGTGTGCCGCTTCCCAACGAGTCGCACCTAATGTTAATAATGCTTCTATTTGCTCGCGCTTACTGCTCAAATCTTCCATAAATTTATCTAGCGCTAGAGATGTACCCGTGAGAGCGTTACCCAAAACCATACCTAATAAAGGAATTAAATATTGTGGATCGTACCAAGGTTCAACGCGAATAATTCCATTTACCGTCAATCCCGTAACCAAAAATGAAGCGCTCAACAGACAGACAAAGTTGTTCCAATAAATATTAGAAAATCGTCTGCGGGTACGGTTGACACTCGACAGAGCGGCGATGGTGGTCATGAGAATGGCGACAAGTAAGACTAATAATGGGTTACGCAGAGTAAACACCCACTGCAATGCATAACCTACCAGCAATAGTTGTACTACCATTCGCAGTGATGCTATTACCAAACTTCGGGTAAGTCCCAATCGTAAAGCTAAAGAAAGACAAACATTGATAATAATAAATAAAGTGGCTATTGCCAGTTGACCGTAGCTAATAGAAATATAGTTATCCATCAATATTGTTCCTGCAAACTAATTTGACGGTTGGTAATTCGCTGTAACTGTGTTGAATCGTGACTAGTCCAAAGATACGCTCGTTGTGAGTCTTGGGCTTGCCAAGCTCCGACTAAGGCTTCTAAACTATGGGCAGTTTGGGCATCTAATGACGCTGTAGGTTCATCTAGTAACAGTATTTTTGGTGCGAGTTGCAATGCTCGTAAAAAAGCGACAATTTGAGATTCACCTCCAGAAATAGCACTTACCGGACGCTTTAAAAAGTCATCGTTTTTATGTAAAAGCTTTAAATAATCAAGAATTGCAGCGCGGTTATAAATTAGATGACGGTTGGCTTTAAGATGATAAACTTGCTTGAGGTTTGACTCTACAGTTCCTTCCCACAAAGCCGGACGTTGGTGGAGGTAAATAATTTGCGATCGCCAAGTTGGTAAGTATGATGAATCAATAGCCTTTTTCTTAAAGATAATCTTTCCCGCTTGTACTCGGTCAAGTCCAGCTAAAGTTCGTAAAAGTAAACTTTTACCCGAACCAGAAGCACCCAACACAGCTACTTTTTCACCCGAGAATAATTCAAAATTAAAATTACGCCAAATCCAGTATTTATCGATTTTTCGACCCAAGCCTCTTACTGAAAGAATGGGTGCTTGAGGAGATACTAATGTTTCAGCAGCCTGGTTTTGCATTAATTGGGTTTTCATCGCTAGACAGCATTTTAGCAACCAGATAAACTAACCTTACCAGCTAATTGCAAGTTTTTCGCTTTAAAATTTACTTAGCAGGGGTTCGTATGCTAACGAGTAATTGTTTATTTATCTATCAAGTATTTAAACAAGTCATCCAAAACGCTATTAGCTCCAATCATTCCCCAGGAGCTAATCCAAGTATCGCTAGAAACTTGATAAACCCTATCTTCTCGAACAGCTTCTAATTGTAACCACAATGGGTGATTTGTAAATTGTTTCAACTTTGATGGATCGTGTCCTCCTAGACTCAAGAAAATTACATCACTTTCCAATTGGGGTATTAATTCTAAGGAAATATTTTCATTAACTTTATCTTTATCTTGATAGCTAGGACGAGATAAACCGATTTCTTTAATAATTGAACCAGCAAAAGAAGCATTCATATAAATACGAGTGTAGTTATTCCAAAAATTCACCAAAGATACTTGAGTTTGGGAAAGGCGATCGCCCATTTTCTGACGCAGTGTATTTATCCTTTGCTCGTAATCTTGCAGCAATTGTTCTGCTGTTTCTGTTTTCCCCAATGCTTGGGCAAATTTGGTCAGCCATTCTTTCCAACTCTTATCTCCATCAGCTAAAACTGTTGGTGCAATTTGAGATAGCTGCTGATATATGTCAGCATCCCAATTAAGCCCTAAAATTAAGTCTGGTTTTAGATATAAAATTTTTTCTAGATTTGGACTACCATTAACACCTACTTTCTCTAGTTCTTTAGTCTTTGATTCGAGATAATTTAGATAATTATTATCACCAAGTGTAGTGGCTGCGATTGGTTTTATTCCTAAAGCCAAAGCATTATCTAATCCACCGATGACAACTACTCGTTTAGGATTTAATGGTACTTTGGTTTCACCCATTGCGTGTTTAACAATTCGCGTTTGGGAAGTGATATTGTCAGAATTGGAACTAATTTTTGGAGTAGTACTTACTCCACAGCCGATAATAATTAAAGCTGTGATGAAACTAAATAAAAGTAACTTGATTTGATGAGAATTAAAAATGTGAAGGAAAAAGCTCTGGATTACTCCGCGTTTACCTCCGCGTACCTTCGCGTTAAAAAACATAATATAACTACTATCAATAAGATTTAACTTTGAAAAAATTTGTAATTCTAAATTGTGGAGTTTCAGTTAATTCAGTATTACAGCATTCACCTTTTGTATATATACTTTTTGTTTCATCTTCAATGACGTTACATCGATAAATATGAATTTTACCGTCTGGTGTTTTAAAAGATATTTCTACTTGATTAAAAGTTTCATCTTCATTATGTTTAATTACTCGTCCTTCTACTTGATAATTAAACCATTCCCATCCATAATTCAGTATTAACTCTCTTTCTAAAAGTTGAACTTGCCAAGGTAAAATTCCCCAACCGCGATAGATATTTTTCAAACAT
Organism: Rivularia sp. (in: cyanobacteria); assembly: GCA_049649675.1. Lineage (GTDB taxonomy): Bacteria > Cyanobacteriota > Cyanobacteriia > Cyanobacteriales > Nostocaceae > Rivularia. The sequence goes on from JBARZF010000036.1 coordinate 3,045, forward strand.
TCAATATCACCAGTTCTAGTCAAAATAGCAGCAAAAGATTTTTGGTCAAGTCTACCGTAATATCTTGCTTCTGGAAAATCTATCATAGTTGGTGCAAAACGATGTCCGCCAAAATGACTGCTTTGCCAAACTCGAACATCAGATAATGACAAATCTTCTACTGTGAATACGGCTTGGCGAAAAAAAGGATTGCCATATTTAGCACAACATTTATCGTGACTTCCATGAGTACATATGAGAAAATCTCTAGTTTGAATATTGGTATTTTCGGATTCTAGAGCTTCACCTTTGATGCATTTTTCGATTATTGGTAATGCATCATTGATATCTGATAAAACAAATTCTTTCTTCAGATAAACAGATAAATTTTCTTCTTGACGATAATATATAATTAAGCGATTATATCCCTGATGATAATATTTGGAATTATAAATAAATACTAGCCTTAAAAATAATTCTACTTCTTCATTGATAGCTGCTTTTAAAGCTTTTAATTGGTCGGAAAGGGCTTTTGAATCTAAGGGGTCAGATGTCCAAGGAGGAGGAAATTCTAATAAGACATAATATTGGCGATTTAATGCACAGCCAATGGGATCTTCTTTCACATTACAAGATTCTTCTGCACATAAAAAATTGTTCATAAACGAAAAAATAAGATTTTTTATCAATCATCTTCAGCATCATGATCTGGCACAATAGTTTCCACATTCCGCAGTTTGAGATTAGTATATCCACTCAAACCAATCAACAATAAACTAACAGAAGAAACTACATATAAAATTGCCATTCCTGCACCTTTCCCAGTACCAAATAAATTACCAAACAAGGGTACAAGATTACCTCCTGGCATCATAGCAGGTTCAAAAACATGGTCGGCAAGTAAAGCAGCAATAAAAACGGCAATTGCCGAAACAATCTGTTGCATAATAGACTCGGTGGCAAAGACTCGTCCTTGTATATCTGGTTTAACTTTACTCAGCAATATAGCCGTTGAAGAACTTCTCAACATGGGAAAATTGAGAGAAGAACAAAATTGAGCCGGTAGCCAAATTATTAATCCTTGTCCCAAACCAAATATTGTTTTACTGATTCCAGCACCCATCATTCCCAAAAGAAAGCCATGAATCCGCCGTTTGGAACCACCCCAAATACTTAAAATTACAGTTCCCATTACTCCCCCCAATCCAGCAGCAGAAGAAATACTACCTAATATCCTAGTATCATTATTTGTACGTGCTAAAATCATCGGCGAGTATAAGGTTGCACCGATATCATGAGCAAACCAAAATAAAGAACCAGTAGCTACCATTGCTAAAAGGCTTTTTTGTCTCATAAGATAGCGAAAACCGAAAATAATCTCTTGCCAAATCCCGATACTTTTCTTAGATTGAGTTTTAGTTAAAGGTTGAGGAATACGTACCTTCAAAATAGTCGCGATCGCAATTGTGAAAGTAATAAAATCAATCAATAAGATGCCACCCAAATCAATTATGTAATAGAGGAAACCTGCAAGTGCTGGAGCAATGATTACTGAACCGTAATGAATTGCAGAATTCATGCTAGTAGCTCGCGTGTAATGTTGTTTGGGTACTAACATGGAAATTGAGGACGAATAAGCTAGGGCTTGAACTTCGCTAAATGCTCCATTTACTGCACCAGTTGCGTAAATATGCCATATTTGTAGTTGGTCGGTTAAATACAAATAGCCGATGACTATAGTAGATATTGCCGCTACACAATCAGCTATTATTAACAAAAATTTCCGATTTACACGGTCTACAATTAGTCCAGATGCCAAGGTAATAAAAATACTGGGAATGAGTTCAAAAAAACTGATTAAAGCAATTGTAGTTACCTGGTTTGTCAGTTGCCATGCCCAAATTTTGATAGCAAAATAGGTCATGTAACTACCAATATTGGATACTAACTGACCAAACCAAATTATGATAAATTTACGCATTTAGGTGAATAAATAGATGCATTTTATCCTTTATTATTTACCAAGAAATCTTATATCCAACACTGAGAGTTCTACCTTTAGCTGCATAGTTTGCACTATCAAAGAAAGGTGCAAAGTATTGTGAATAAACCGGGAAATATTGGTTATTAAATAAGTTTTGAACGCCTATTTGTAGTTGCCCTTTTCCTAATTTGATACTGCTTAAGTAATCTACTGTAAAGAAGCTGTCAATTCCAGCATCTTCTACGGCATCTTCAAAAGCGCGATCGCGATTACCTGAATATAAGAATTGCAATCGATTTCGCCAACCTTTGAGAGTTTGATTTTCTACATAAGCTGTTAATTTCAATGGAGGAACGGTAATGCTATTAAGCGCTAAATATTCACCATCATCGTCCTCATCATTTTCACCTTCCGTCCAAGTCAATGTACCTCCCAAATTCCAATTTCGGACAGGTTGTACATCAACCGTAGCTTCTATCCCATAGATACGTTGGGGAGCGCGGACGGTTTCTAAAAAATCTTCATCTGTGACTCTGAAGTCCGAACCTAAGTCAGAATAGTTATAAAAACCAGCTATAGAAGCTTGTAAATTATTCCATTGACCCCGAATACCAATTTCATAATTATCTACTTTCTGTGGTTCTGTAAGTTGTAGAGAGTCTAAAATATTCACAGCCCCAGCAGGAGGTCTGCGGAAAACACGACCTAAATCGGGAACCGAAAATCCTTGAGCAAAGTTAGCGAAAACGTTGACTTCGGGACTCAAACCATAGACAATGCCTCCATTAAATACTGTAGAATCAAAATTGCGATCGCCCCCCTCAATATCGCGTCGGGGTGGTTCTGCGCTAGTGTAGTCATCCAAATTCACATCTATATTTACATAACGCACGCCACCGCTCAAACGCAGTTTTTCAGTAACGTCCCACTGTAGCTGACCAAATACACCCAGTTCTCCATAATCATACTCCGGAACGAAAACACGCTCCTCAATTTTGCGATAGATTCGACCACCAGAAGCGTCAAATTCTACTGGATCGAAAATGTTAAATATTTGCGAACTGCGTTCTTTTTGATAATCAACACCCCAAAGCAAACTCACCGTTTTTTCGGAATTAAAGGGTGTGTCAACCTGCAATCTTCCACCCAACTGTTCGGATTCTCCCTCTGACTGGGCGATTTCATCCAATCTAAAACCCCGATTATCGTCGGGAATTCCTCCACCAAAATTATAATCGCGATAGTAAGCTTGAGCTTGCAACTTGCTACCTAAAATATTGTCGTTGTTGTAATTTAAGCTGAATAAAGTATTTTTGATGAATGCACCATCATCAGCACCAATCACGGTTGTCCCTTCCGGTATTCTTAAAGCGCGAGACTTCTGAATTCCAGGGATATCATCAATTGCTGGGTCGGAAATAAAATCACTATCTTGTTGCTGGTCGAAGTGATTGAATGTCAATTGCAAACGCTGTTCTGGAGATAATTCAAACCCGAATTTAGCTAAAGCATTTATTTTTCTGGTGTCATCATCACCCGAAAAATTAGCAATGCGATCGCCCTCTGCATCATAAAAACCTGCTGTGGTATTCAAAGAAAAACCTACAGTGTAATCAACTTTTCCTTCCGTACCAGCAATTTGATGGGAAAGATTATAACCAAAACTATCTTCTGAGTTAGTCAAAGAAGCATCTAAACCAATATTTGTCGTGGAAACTAATCTTTGATTGCTCGGTCTTTTCGTAATAATGTTGACAACACCACCAGTCGCTTGACTGCCGTATATTGCATTTGGTCCGCGCACCACCTCAATCCGTTCGATGGCGCTGGGGTCGATGGTTGTAAGTGCAGCCGGAATTGATTGCAGATTCCCATTTTGAGGAACACCGTCAATTAAGACAGAAATATTGCGTCCGCGTAAAGTCTGTCCAAAAGTATTACTACGATTAGTCGGCGAACCAAAACCGGGAACAGTTTTCGCCAAGATATCGGCTAAGTTAGTGCTTAATTCTGCTTGCTCCTCAATCTGTTCGCGATTAATTACCGTCACCGAACGCGGTACTCTCTGCAAATCTTCTGCGGTACGCGTGGCTGTTACCACCAACTCAATCGGTTGATCGCTATCTGCTGTTGGTTGCGCTGGTTGTGTTGATGGAGTTTCTGTTGTAGTAGGCTGCTCTTGTGTTGGTGACTCTTCCCTTTGAGTGGGGGTTTGTGCCGTACTTGCAGCAGCAGGTGCTAACCCAAAAATCAAACCTTCTCCACTGTCGAATAAATCAACTTTTGGTAATCCTGTCTCACCCTTAACTGCAATCCGCACGGTATTCGCATTCAAATTAGTTACCGTGATTTCAGTAATTCCCTCAGTTGGTTTTTCTTGAGTAAATTTAAACGCATCTCCGGTGGCTTGTTGCAGTTGAGCGTTGGGGATATCAGCGATAAAACTATTGTCAATGCTGCGATTTATTACCTGTAATTGTCTTGCTTGAGGTGTCTGTAGAATTATTTCTAATCCTTTATCTTTGGGTATGGTCTTGACTCCAGTAATTGGTACAATACTCCCTTGGAATGGTGTTTGAGTTTGCACCAACATTTGAGCGCTGGTTGCAGGAAGTTCGATTTCGCTGAGTTGGAGAATATTTTGACCTGCTTCATCCAACTTTATGCTTTTTTCCGAACTTGCTATTGAAGACTGAAAATTTCGGGGTTTTCGAGAATCCAGAGATTTACTGATTCTATCTTTTTGTAATTCCTCACTTTTAGCAGGAGTACCAATTAGAAAAACAATCGTACTTGTCAGCAGCAGGCTTTGAAACAACTTATCTAATTTCATCTATCTCCCCACATTAAATAATAATTGCCCGTAAACACACACACCAGACAATCGATGCTCAAATAATTTTTTTGACTGCAAACTACAGACTTATTAGTAACAATTATCAGTAATCCTACGAGAAATCAAGGAAAAACTGAAGCCCAGTATGTTCTCTAGACGGAATTTAATTGTTCCCTAAACGGAATTTTTTCGAGAATAAACGCTAGGATTAGCACCAAATCTTTTGCTAAAAGCCCTCACAAAAGCGCTACGGCTAACATAGCCAACAGTTCGTGCAACTTGACTGACTGCATTTGCCTCTAAAAGTAATTCTTTGGCTCGTTCCATGCGATAATCATGCAAATAACCAAAGACAGTTGTACCGAATATTTGCTGAAACCCTTTTTTGAGAGTGCAGTCATTAAGATTTACTTGCCGCGCTAATGCTAATAATGATGGTGGATTGCTAAAGTTACTAATGATAATATCTCTCGCTTGGTAAATACTATCAATTTGTTCTGACTTGAGATTCGTAGTTGAGTTGAAAGGTTTAGCGTCTTGCAAATCTTCTAAACGTAGCGCCATTAATTCTAATACTTTGGCTTCTAAATAAAGCTGTCTTGTTAAACCTTGATAAGGACAATTTAAAATTTGACGCAAAATAGTTTGCATTTGCGGTGTTGTTCTACCAACTTGAAAATAATTTGTATCGATATTTGTTTTGTCAATAATATCTTGGAAATTGTCAGGTAATTTATCGTTACGAGACAAGACCAAACTTTCAAATAACGAATATTCGATATGAATATCTAATTTTAAAATTCTTTCCTGTGCAAGCCATTCTTTAGTGTTAGTTTCATCTGCATCTGTATCTAAGTCAAGCGATATAAAATTTTGTCCTGGGCAAATATTTGTACCACAAGCATGACCAAAAATACTAAAACCTAATTCTAAAGAAGTAGAAGATTGATCTTGGGAAGTTTCAACAACTAAGTTTTCTTGCAATTTATAATTTTCTATCAAAAGAGAGATTCCCGGACGCAGGTGAAACCAATTTCGATAACCATGACTGATTCCTTTGGGGTCATGCAGTTGAAATTCGTAAGTTTTTGGTTGAAAACAGCTTTGATTATCCAGTGATTTTAAAGGCAACAACCGATTACAATCTGCTGATTCTTTAAGAAAAAGGGTCATATCAATTGTAAATTAAAATTTTTAAAGGTAGATGAGAAATAATATCATTAATTTGGCTGTAATATTGGTGTTAAGGGTTACAGATATTTTTCTTAAGTAGGGATTGGGCTAATTTCTGCAATTCAAATCTGGAATTTGTCAGGTAATTGCGAAAATTATCGCTGCAACTCGCTACCCTTATAAATCATTATTTTCATTAACAATTATTTTAAGTAGAATTTCTGCTTGGGTTTGTCAACTGCTGCAAATTTTAAAGTCAGAAGCCTTCAGGGAAAAGGTTCTAAGCTTGCTTAATATTTCTTTATACCGCATTAGCTTCAATAACCTAATAAATGTGCAATATCACAAGTAAATCAGATAAATTGCCTGAATAAGCTATATTTTCGACATAATTTAACATTGGTAAACCCTATGTTTAAATTATTAACTATAAGTAATATTAATGTATTGTCTATTGCTAAAGCAAATAATTCTCGTTAAAGTAATTAAGGCTAAAGCAATTAAGTTTCAATAATGTTAAATCAATAGACGTAAGTACATTTCCCGTACTGTCTATATTTGATATTTACTGGTGCTGGGCTAAACTGACAATCAACGCTTAAGACTTGAAATTAGAGAAAATATATCTTTCTTGACTTGAGGAATAAGTCTTGGTTTGGCTGACTACCGTGCTTGAGACTTAGAGATTGAGAAATATAGTCAATAATAAGCATTTGGTATAGGAGGTAAGTAATGGGGATGCTCCGCAGCTTAACTAATATAATAGAAATATATATTTTTAGGCGTACTGTGACGATTTAGAGACGCTGTTTATTGCCTCAATTAAACATACTTAAACTTATTTACAGATTTTAGAATTCTAAGCAGGTACCATAGATTATTGCTGTGTAAACGCACCTGAGATGGCGGAAGGTTGATGATTTAATGGTTATTTTTCTCTAGTCGAGGTAAGAGAAAAATAACCTTGATATTAAGGTTTATTTATCCGAAAAAAAAATGAATCAATATTCTTCTAGCTTTGAAGAAGACGCTCGCAACTGTTCTACAGTAATTGAATTATTGCGTCTGAGAAGTTTTAAGCAAGCAAATCAAAATGCTTTCACCTTTTTATTCGATGGTGAAACCGAACAAGCTACCTTGACATATCAAGAGTTAGATAGGCTTGCGCGTCGAATCGCTACTCAGTTGCAAGCACGTGGTTTGACTGGGGAGCGTGCTTTATTGCTTTATCCTGCGGGGCTAGATTTTTTAACTGCTTTTTTCGGTTGTTTGTATGCGGGGGTTGTGGCTGTGACTGCATATCCTCCACGAAATAAGCGTAATACACCACGAATCAAAGCGATTTGTGCAGATGCACAAGCAACTATAGCTCTGACGACAACGGAAAAATTGTCTACAGTGCAGTCTTTAATGATGGAAAAGACTGACATCAAATCTTTGCAGTGGCTGACTACTGACAATCTTGCACCAGGGATAGAAGATAATTGGAAAGAACCCTCTATTAATAAAGATACTTTAGCTTTTCTGCAATATACTTCTGGTTCCACGGGGAAACCAAAGGGTGTAATGATTAGTCATGGAAACTTACTGAATAATGCTCAGACTACTTACCAATTTATGGAGCATTCACCAGAAAGTAAATTCGTGACTTGGCTGCCGATGTACCATGATATGGGTTTGATTGGTGGAATATTGCAGCCTTTGTACGGGGGTTTTGCTTGCATTATTATGCCTCCAACTTCATTTCTTCAACGTCCTTACCGATGGTTGCAAACTATATCAAAGTATAAAGGAACAACCAGTGGAGGCCCAAATTTTGCCTATGATTTATGCGTGCAAAAGATTACTCCAGAACAAAAAGCTACCCTGGATTTGAGTAGTTGGGATGTTGCATTTAATGGAGCAGAACCTGTTCGCTATGAAACTTTAGAGCGATTCGCAACAGCTTTTTCAGAGTGTGGCTTCCGTAGAGAGGCTTTTTACCCTTGTTACGGAATGGCTGAAACTACCCTGATGGTTTCCGGTGTAAATAAGGCTACATCTCCGATTGTAAAAACAGTCCAGAAATCTGCATTAGAATCAAATAAAGTTGTTGAATCATCTGTTGATGAAGTTTACAATTTTGTTGGTTGCGGTCGAGTCATACCAGAACAGAAGGTAGTAATTGCTAATCCAGAAACATTCAAAAGTTGTCAACCTTCGGAAATTGGGGAAATTTGGGTATCGGGACCGAGTGTTGGGCAAGGTTATTGGAATCGTGCAGAAGATACAGGGGAGACATTCGGGGCTTATCTATCAGATACAGGAGAAGGACCGTTTCTGCGAACGGGAGACTTAGGCTTTTTACAGAATGGGGAACTGTTCGTTACAGGTAGAGGCAAAGATTTAATTATTATTCGCGGTCGCAATCTGTATCCGCAAGATATAGAATTAACTTCAGAACGCAGTCATAGTTGTTTACGTTCCGGTGCTAGTGCAGCCTTTACGGTTTTAGTTAACAATGAAGAAAAGCTGGTAGTTGTTCAAGAATTAGAGTTTCGCGCTAAACCAGATAAGACAGAAGTAATTGGTGCAATTCGCAAAGCCATTAGTGAAGAACATCAAGTACAGGTTTATGCGGTTGTTTTAATTAAACCAGGTAGTATTCCCAAAACTTCTAGCGGTAAGATTCAACGACGCGCAACTCGCGCTCAATTTGAGAAGGATGAACTAAATGTAGTTGCAAGCAATATTCTCAAAATTAGTGATGTTGTGGGGAATGTGACTCGATTGCAGCGTTCTCAAATTTTGGGGAAAGCAGCAAAAGAATCTCAAGAAATTTTAGAAACATATTTGATAGAACAACAAGCGAGAGTTTTAGGTATTGCACCGGATGATATCAATCCCGAACAATCATTAACTAGTCTTGGACTTGATTCTCTCAAAGTATTTGAATTGAAAAATCGACTTGAGGTTGATTTAGAAGTATCGGTATCTGTAGCGGACTTCTTTGAAGGGATGAGTATCCGTTCTTTGGCAACAAAGATAATTACTCAGATAAAAATAGAAAGTTTTGTAGTTTCAAAGTCTTTGGAGAAAGTTGAGGAGGCTAAATTTTATCCCTTATCTTTTGCTCAACAAAGGCTATGGTTCCTCAACAAATTGGAACCAGGTAATCGGGCTTATAATATTTCCTTGGGTGTAAAATTAAGTGGTGAGCTTGATGTTGGGGTATTAGAGCAAAGTTTAAATGAAATTATCCGGCGACATGAAGCTCTGAGAACTACTTTTACTACAGTCAACGGACAGCCGGTGCAAATTATTGCTCCTTGTTTAAAATTATCTTTATCAGTAATAGATGATCAAAAAAATATAGAGTCACAGGGCGATGCCGGAATTCAGCAATTCTTAACTGAGCAAAGTCAACAACCTTTCGACCTCAGCCGGGGATCGTTATTGCGTGCTAAAATTTTGCGCCTAGCACCACAAGAGCATATTCTTTTGTTGGAAATGCACCACATCATTTCTGATGGTTGGTCTACCGAGGTCTTATTAAAGGAAATAGGAACCCTGTATAAAGCATTCTTAGCCGGAACTGCTTCACCTCTACCAGAAATTTCTATCCAATATAAAGACTTTGCCCAATGGCAAAGGAAATGGTTACAAGGAGAAATATTACAAGCTCAACTTTCTTACTGGAAGCAACAACTTGAGGATATACCGGCAGCGTTAAATTTACCTACTGACAAACCACGACCTAAAGTACAAACATCCAACGGCGCTCAACAATCTATCGAATTATCTGGATCGGTAATTAAAAGACTCAAGGAGATTGCTTGTCAAGAGAATGTAACTTTATTTATGTTGCTATTGGCAGCATTTCAAGCTTTCCTTTACCGCTATACAGGACAAGATGATATTGCTGTTGGTTCACCAATTGCTAACCGCAATCGTGATGAAGTAAAAGGGTTAATTGGCTTTTTTGTCAATACCTTGGTTCTGCGTACAGATATCAGGGGTAATCCGACTTTTGCTCAATTGCTTGAACGAGTTAAAAAAGTTGCTCTACAAGCTTATACATATCAGGATTTACCCTTCGAGCAACTGGTTGAAGTACTGCAACCAGAGCGAGATACTAGTCGCACGCCTCTGTTTCAGGTGATGTTTAGCGTCCAAGACTACTCACAACTGCCAGATATAGCTGGTTTGGCATTAAATTTAGTCAAAATTGAACCCGAAACAGCCCAGTTCGATTTAAGTGTTTCTATAGAGTTAAGACAAACAGCAGTGATGGCTTCATTTGAGTACAATACTGACTTGTTTGATCGTCTCACCATTACAAAAATGCTGAGACACTTTGAGAATTTACTTTCAGGTGTTGCTGAAAATCCACAGTTAAAACTGTCTCAATTACCACTTTTGAGTCAAACAGATTGTGAGCAATTACTGGAATATAGTACTAATAAGTCCCAGATTTATAATTTTCCATCTCAGATTGAACAATGCATTCATCAACAGTTTGAGGCACAAGTAAAACTGACACCGGATGCAGTTGCAGTGGTTTTTGAGAACCAGCATTTAACTTATACAGAGCTAAACGAACGCTCTAATCAACTAGCGCATTACCTCATATCTTTGGGAGTTAAACCAGAAGTTTTGGTGGGAATTTGCATAGAGCGCTCTTTGGAGATGGCGATCGCACTTTTGGCAATTCTCAAAGCTGGGGGAGCATACGTACCTTTAGATCCGAACTATCCCAAAGAACGTTTAGCTTTGATGTTAAAAGATGCCCAAGTGCCAGTTTTATTAACTACATCAGTATTATTGGATGCACTCCCCGAACATCAATCTCAAATCGTTTGCTTAGATAGAGACTGGCAAACCATTGCCGAAAACAGCCAAGAGAATCCGATTCATTATACAAAACCTGAAAACCTTGCCTATATAATTTATACGTCAGGTTCGACAGGATTACCTAAAGGAGTAATGATAGAGCATCGCTCCTTGAGTAATTACATCAATACTGCTTGTATCGAATTTGAAATCGAGTCGAGCGATCGCGTTTTACAATTTGCCTCTATTAGCTTTGATACCGCAGCAGAAGAAATATTTTCCTGTCTAGTTAGTGGTGCTGCTCTGATACTGCGGACAGATGATATGTTAAGTTCCATATCTCACTTTTTAGAACAATGCGATAAATGGCAAATAAGTATTCTGGATTTACCTACTGCATTTTGGCATCAAGTTAGTGCCCAATTAGCAACAGAAAATTTGACAATTCCCGATTCGGTGCGACTGGTGATTATTGGAGGTGAAAAAGCCAACAGAAATTACCTGGAAATTTGGCAGCAGAAAGTAGGTAAACAAGTGCGTTTGGTTAATACTTATGGACCTACAGAAACTACAATTGTGGCGACAACCTGTGATTTATCATCAATAGCGACGACTGATGAAGTACCTATCGGCAGAGCCATTCCCCAAGTACAGACTTATGTGCTTTCACCAGAAGATTTACAATTTGTACCTGTAGGAGTTGCTGGTGAATTATGTATTGGAGGTGTGGGAATCGCACGAGGCTACCTCAATCAGTCAGAATTAACAGCACAAAAGTTTATAGCCAATCCATATAGTAAAGAACCCGGAGAGCGTCTTTATAAAACAGGGGATTTAGTTCGCTATCTTGCTGATGGTAATTTGGAATTTTTAGGACGCATCGATAGTCAAGTCAAAATTCGAGGCTTCCGCATTGAATTGAGTGAAATTGAAGTATTATTAAATCAGCACTCAGACGTAAAAGAAAGTGTAGTTATTAGTAGGGAAGAAACAATTGGGAATCAGCGCTTAGTTGCTTATATTGTTCCGGAAAAAGAAGATATCAAATTAGTCCAAAGTTTGAGAAAATATTTAAAGGAACATTTACCAGAATACATGGTTCCTGCTAATTTCGTAATGCTGAAAAATTTACCTTTGAATGCAAATGGTAAATTAGACCGTCAAGCTTTGCCAAAAGCAACGGATTTAAGTAATAATTTTGGCGTAAATTATGTTGCACCTGACAATGAAGTTGAGAAAAAAATTGCCCATATTTGGCAAGAAGTTCTACAACTAGAGAAAGTAGGAATGGAAGATAATTTTTTTGATTTAGGCGGTCATTCTTTGCTGGTACTCCAGGTTCAAAGTAAATTGCAAAAAGTATTGAACAAAAATGTATCAGCTACAGATTTGTTCAAATATCCAAATATCAGTGCTTTAGCTAATTATTTAATTCAAGAGCAAAGTCACAAAGATTCTTTTCAAAAAATTAATAGTAGAGTAGAAAAACAGAAAGCGGCTGTTAATTACCAAAAAAAGATGCGTCGTCCCAAACATTAATTAGAAAAAATAATTACAGATAAATATTAAGTTGGATTAAAAATATGAAATAATTAATATAGTGTTTTGATTAGTAATAAATAATTAAAAGCAAATAATTGAAAATCAAAAAAAGTAAAAAGCCTGAGAATCAATAGCTGTACGTAAAGTATTTAGGTAAAAACAATGAATTCTCCAGAATTAGATAATTCAATACCAGCAATCGCAATAATTGGAATGTCAGGACGTTTCCCTGGTGCTAATGATATTAAAAGGTTTTGGGAAAATTTACGCTCTGGGATAGAATCAATATCTAATTTTACCGATGCAGAATTAATTGCTTCTGGAGTCGATTCAGAATTACTTAACAATCCTAAATATGTCAAAAGAATCGCTTTATTAGAAAACATAGATTTATTTGACGCTGCCTTTTTTGGTTTTAATCCCAAAGAAGCAGAATTAACTAATCCGCAGCATCGTTTATTTTTAGAATCTGCATGGGAAGCATTAGAAAATGCCGGTTATGATTCTCAACGTTGCGAAATTCCTATTGGGGTTTATGCTGGAGCTAGTTCAAACAATTATTTATCTGGGGTAAATCAAGATAAAGCTGGATTAGCTAGTATTTTTCAAAACAGTATTGGTAACGACAAAGATTTTTTAGCAACTCGCGTTTCCTATAAATTAAATCTTACAGGTCCAAGTTTAACGGTACAAACCGCTTGCTCTACTTCCTTAGTTGCAACAACGCTTGCTTGTCAAAGTCTATTGAATTATCAATGCGATATGGCTTTGGCAGGAGGAGTATCGATTAATATTCTGCAAAAAACAGGGTATTTATACGAAGAAGGAGGTATCTTATCGCCAGATGGTCGCTGTCGCGCTTTTGATGATCGAGCCAGAGGAACGATTATTGGTAATGGTGTTGGAGTAGTAGTTTTAAAGCGGTTAGCTGAGGCGATCGCTTCGGGTGACAATATCTATGCTGTGATTAAAGGTAGCGCTATCAATAATGATGGTTCTGGTAAAGTTGGTTACACGGCACCCAGCGTTAACGGACAATCACAAGTAGTTGCAGAAGCACTAGCTTTAGCAGATGTGGAACCGGAAACTATTAGTTATATAGAAGCTCATGGAACGGGAACTGTTTTAGGAGATCCCATTGAAATTTCTGCTTTAACCAACGTTTTTCGTGAAAGCACCGATAAAAAAGAATTTTGTGCCATTGGTTCGGTAAAAACAAATATCGGTCATTTAGATGCAGCAGCAGGAGTTACAAGTTTAATCAAGACTGCTTTGGCTCTCAAACATAAACAAATACCTCCGAGTTTAAATTTTGAGCAGCCTAATCTAGAAATTGATTTTGCGAACAGTCCTTTTTACGTTAATACCAAGCTCAAGGAATGGGAAATTACTCCTCGTCGTGCAGGTGTGAGTTCTTTAGGGATAGGTGGAACAAACGCTCACGTCGTTATGGAGTCAGCTCCAGTTATTTCAGAGTCGAGTGAATCTCGAACTTGGCAGTTATTAGTACTTTCTGCCAAAACAGATTGGGCATTGCAAATTGCGACAGAAAATTTAGTTGAACATTTAAGAGCAAATCCCGAATCGAAATTAGCTGATGTCGCTTATACATTACAAACGGGAAGGGCTGAATTCGATTACCGTCGAATTTTGGTTTGTGAGAATATTGCAGATGCAATTAATCGATTAGAGAATCTAGAACCCAAAAAAGTTTTAACCCACTTTGAGGAAGCTAGGGAGCATCCCATTACTTTTATGTTTCCCGGGCAAGGTTCCCAGTATGTAAATATGGCTGGGGAAATTTATCAAACTGAAACAACATTTCGCGAGATAGTAGACAACTGCTGTGCAATCTTAATCAAACAATTAGGATTCGATTTGCGATCGCTTATCTATCCCCAAGAATCGCAACGAGAAGCAGCAGCAGAAAAACTCAAGCAAACTGACATCGCGCAACCAGCATTATTTGTAATTGAGTATGCTTTGACTCAGTTGTGGATGTCTTGGGGGATAACTCCTCAAGCTACGATCGGACATAGTATCGGTGAGTATGTTGCTGCTTGTATAGCTGGTGTAATGTCCCTTGAAGATGCTCTAGTTTTAGTTGCGAATCGGGGAAAATTTATGCAGCAAATGGCACCGGGTATTATGCTGGCGATTCACTTACGAGAAACTGAAGTTAAACCTTTATTAAACGAAGATTTATCATTAGCTAGCAGTAATGCACCTTCATTATGTGTAGTTTCCGGAACTGATAATGCTATCGATAGCTTACAAAAGCTATTAACTGCTAAAGGTGTAGAATGTCGCCGCTTGCATACATCTCATGCTTTTCATTCTCATATGATGGAAGCGGCGTTAGAGCCATTCATTAAGATGGTGAAGAAAATCAAATTGAATGCTCCCCAAATTCCTTTTGTTTCTAACCTTACGGGAACCTGGATTACAGCACAACAAGCTACAGATGTAAATTACTGGGCGCAGCATTTACGCCAAACAGTGCAGTTTTCGGCTGGTATTTCTACATTATTAGAACAGTCTAACCGCATTTTACTAGAAGTCGGACCGGGACGTACATTATCGACTTTAGTTAAACAACATTCTGGGCAACAGAGGGGACAAGTTGCATTAACTTGTTTGCGCCATCCTAAAGAGACAAATTCAGATATAGCTTTTATATTAAATACTTTAGGACAACTTTGGTTAAAAGGTATTTGTATAAATTGGTCTGGTTTTTATGCTCGCGAGCGTCGTCATCGCGTTCCTTTACCAACATATCCTTTTGAGCGCCAACGTTATTGGATAGAGCCACAAGAACAATTAAATCATTCTTTTAAACATCAAGTATCCTCAGAAGAAAAGCTTGATATTGCAAACTGGTTTAATATTCCTTCTTGGAAACGTTCTGCAATAGCTATTACACCAGAAAAATTGATGGAATCAAGCCATTGTTGGTTAGTATTTATTGATAATTTAGGTATTGGCTCTCAAATTGTAGAACAGCTTCAAAGTGAATATAAAAACATTATAAGTATCAAAATTGGAGAAGAATTTAATCAAATTACAGATAAAGAATATACGATTAATCCCGGTATTAGGAATGACTACGATAGTTTATTAAAAACGATTTGCGATTCGGGTAAAATTCCTCAGAAAATAACTCATCTTTGGAATATTACACAAGAGAATAATATCAATTCACCAATTGATGATTTTGATAGTTTTCAAGATATAAGTTTTTATAGTATACTTTTTATCGTACAAGCACTTGGAGAACAAAATTTAACTAATTCTGTAGAAATTGATATTGTTTCTAACAATATGCAACAGGTACTTGATGAAAAATATTTATGTCCAGAAAAAGCGACAATTCTAGGTTTATGTAAAGTTATTCCTCAAGAATATTCTCACATTTATTGTCGTAGTATAGATATTGATTTGTTTCAAGTTGATTCTAAGCAATGGCAGCAATTAATAGATAATATCAAGCCCGAACTTGCTACATCAACAACTGAGCAAGTAATTGCATATCGCGGAAATCAACGATGGGTACAGTGTTTTGAACCTTTGCCAATACCAAGCCAAACTCTATCCACAAACAAGTTAAGAAAAGGAGGAGTTTATGTAATAACGGGTGGATTGGGAGAAATTGGACTGGCGATCGCGCAACACTTGGCAAAGACAGTACAAGCAAAGCTAGTATTAATCGGACGTTCGGGATTACCTCCACATTCGGAGTGGGAAGAATTACTATCGAGTCAAGATGAGGATGATTTACTCAAAACAAAAATTAAAAAAGTTCAGCATTTAGAGGAATTGGGGGCAGAGGTTTTAGTTGTGAAAGCAGATGTTGCCAACCTCGAACAAATGCAGAGTGCAGTTGATAAAGTACGCGATCGCTTTGGTGATATTCATGGAGTAATTCATGCAGCAGGAGTTCCAGGTGGGGGTATTATTCAACTCAAAACACCTGAATCGGTAGCAAAAGTTTTTAAACCGAAACTAAAAGGTACCTTGGTTTTGGATGCGGTTTTAGAGAATCTAAATTTAGATTTCTTTGTCTTGTTTTCTTCTAATACTGCAATTACAGGTGGTATGGGACAAGTAGATTATTGTGCGGTGAATGCTTTTCTCGATGCTTTTGCTCATTATAATTACTATCAAAAACAAAATAAAACTATCTCTATTAATTGGGATTGGTGGCAGGGGAATAATTGGGCAGATTCATTGATGTCAGCAATACCTGGGTTACAAGCTGAGTTTAAACAAATGCGAGAAAAATATGGTATTAGCTTTACAGAAGGTACTGATGCATTGAATCGGATTTTATCTATTAATCAACCGCAAGTAGTTGTATCAACACAAAGTCTGACAACTGCAATTGAGCGGGTAAATGATTTAACAAGATTTATCAATCGAGAACAAACAAGCACTGAGAATTTATCATCTAGTAAGCATTCAAGACCGATTTTAAATAGCGATTTTGTTGAACCCAGTAATGCAGTAGAACATCATATTGCTAATCTGTGGCAAGAATTATTAGGTATTGAGAAAATTGGTGTTGAAGATAACTTTTTTGATTTAGGCGGACATTCTTTAATTGCAACTCAAATAGTTTCTCAACTGCGTCAATATTTTCAAGTTGAAATATCATTACGTCATCTTTTTGAAGCACCGACTATAGCTGAATTAGCTGTTGTAATTGAAGATTTATTGATAGGGGAGTTGGAAGATTTAACTGAAGATGAAGCAGAAAAACTGGTTTCCAATATAAAAAATTAAATCGCTTAGACTGTTGCATATCTAATTGGTTTATAAGACTCGATCGGGATGCCCGCACTAGAATCAAATATTTTCATCTTATACAAAAGAATTGCGTATCAGCTTATCGTCAATCTTTATTTTTTATAAAAAAAGTATTATGGATAATCACACAGATCAAATTATTAAACGGCGTTCCAATCTTTCAGCAGCCAAACGAGCAATTTTAGAAAAGCGCTTGCGGGGAAAGCATCAACCCGATACTCAACAAATAGTTATTCCTCGTCGTACTCAGCATCCAATTCCTTTATCTGCACCCCAGCAGCGACTGTGGTTTCTTCAACAATTAGAACCCGAAAGTTGTGTTTACAACGAATTTGCTTGTATGCAGCTAAAAGGTACGCTGAATGTTACGGCTTTAGAGAAAAGTTTAAATGAAATTGTCAAACGTCATGAATCCCTGCGTACCTGTTTTAAAACTTTTGATGAGCAACCAGTTCAAGTAATTTGTCCTAGTTTAACTATAAATTTGCCAGTAGTAGATTTGAGAAGCTTATCACCAGCATTGCAAGATGTTGAAATTAAGCGATTAACTGTTGAAATTGCTCAAAAGCCTTTTGACTTAACATCCGCTCCTTTGCTGCGAGTGATGTTATTGCAAACTAGCGAACAAGAATATTTACTTTTATTCGTCATCCACCACATTATCTGTGACGGGTGGTCAATACAAGTGCTAAATCAAGAATTAGCAGCGATATATGCAGCTTTTTCAACAGGAAAATCTTCTCCGTTGTCTCCACTGCCGATTCAATACGCAGACTATTCGATTTGGCAGCAGCAATGGTTTCAGGGAGAACGAGAAAAAACTCAACTTTCTTATTGGCAGCAACAACTTGCAGATGCTCCCACCAGTTTATCTTTGCCAACAGACTATCAACGTCCCCCAGTGCAAAGTTTTCAAGGAGCGGCGAGAGAGTTTGAGCTATCACCACAATTGAGTGAGCGGTTGAGGTTTTTGAGCAAGCAGCAAGGAGCTACTTTGTTTATGACTTTGTTAGCGGCGTTTCAAGTACTTTTGTACCGCTATACAAGTCAAGAAGATATTTGTATTGGCTCACCAATTGCGAATCGCAACCAAAGTCAGATTGAAGGGTTAATTGGTTTTTTTGTCAATACTCTAGCGCTTCGTACCGACTTGTCTGGAAATCCTAGCTTTTTAGAATTACTGGATAGAGTACGTGAAGTATGTATAGGGGCTTATCAGAGAGCAGAGCTACCTTTTGAGCGATTGGTGGCGGAGTTACATCCGGAGCGCAATCTCAGTCATACTCCTTTATTTCAAGTCACTTTTGCTTTGCAATCAGATACTAAAACAGATTTAGTATTACCCGATTTAACTTTAAAATGGTTGCAAAACCACAGTGAAACAGCAAAGTTTGATTTAAGCTTGTATGTGGTGGATTCACAGCCACAACTCCGGGGATTGTGGGAGTACAATACAGATTTGTTTGATGCTACCACTGTTGAAAGAATGGCGGGGCATTTGATTAATTTGCTTGAGGGTATTGTTGCTCAACCAGAAAAGCGTTTGTCAGAGCTACCGTTATTAACAGAAGCCGAGCGTCAGATGTTATTTGATTGGAATAATACAGCTACTAATTACCCTGAAGATAAATGTATTCATCAATTGTTTGAAGCCCAGGTAGAAAAAAACGGTAATGCTGTAGCAGTTGTATTTGAAAACCAACAGTTAACTTATCGTCAATTAAATAACAAGGCAAATCAACTAGCCCGTTATTTGCGCTTTTTGGGAGTAAAGCCAGAGGTGCTGGTGGGAATTTGTGTCGAGCGCTCCCTGGATATGCTAATTGGATTGTTGGCTATTCTCAAAGCTGGTGGTGCATATGTACCTTTAGATCCAGTCTATCCCCAAGAAAGGATAGCTTTTATCTTAGAAGAGACTCAAGCAGCAGTATTGTTAACTCAAGCTTCGCTATTGGAAACGATACCGCAACATCAAGCTCGGGTGGTTTGTTTGGATAGCGATTGGCATCTGATAGCCCAACAAAGCCAGGAAAATCTATGCTCACTAGCTACTACTGATGACCTTGCTTATACAATTTATACTTCTGGCTCCACGGGCAAACCAAAAGGAGTGCAAATTACCCACGGTGCTTTGAGCAACTTTTTGTACTCGATGCAGCAAGCTCCGGGATTAACATCTTCGGATACTTTACTCGCAGTTACTACTTATTCCTTTGATATTGCCGCCTTAGAATTATTTCTGCCAATTATAGTAGGCGCTCGCTTGGTAATAGCCAGTCGAGAAATTATTTCCGACGGAATCCGGTTATCGGCAAAGCTGATGGATACAAAAGCTACAGTCATGCAAGCTACACCGGCAACATGGCAGAACATTATGGCAGCAGGTTGGGATGGAGATAGTCAATTAAAAATTCTTTGTGGTGGGGAAGCTTTACCCAGAAATTTAGCCAATCAGTTACTCGACAAATGCCATAGTTTGTGGAATATGTACGGCCCTACCGAAACTACTATTTGGTCGGCTGTTAGTCAAGTAGAAATTGGTGAAAATATCGTACCGATTGGCAAACCAATTGCCAACACCCAGCTTTATATCCTCGATAAATATAATCAGTTGGCTCCTGTGGGTGTAACGGGGGAATTGTGCATTGGTGGAAAAGGACTTGCTGCCTGTTATTTTCGTCGTTTTGATTTGACAGCAGAAAAATTTATTCCCAATCCCTTCAGCAATTTTGAAGGCGATCGCCTTTACAAAACCGGAGATTTGGCTCGTTATTTACCCAGTGGAAATATTGAATATATAGGTAGGATTGATAACCAAGTTAAACTGCGTGGTTTCCGGATTGAACTGGGAGAAATTGAGGCTGTAATCGGACAATATCCAGCAGTACGGGAAGCTGTAGTCATAATCGGCGAAAATTCTGCAAATTCTCAACTAATAATTGCTTATGTAGTTGTTCAAAAAGAGCAAAAATTGCTAATTGATGAGCTACGTAGTTTTGTAGAATCAAAGTTACCAAATTACATGGTGCCAGCAGCTTTTATCACCTTGGAAGCCCTACCACTCACGCCGAATGGTAAAGTTGACCGTAAAGCGCTGATTGTACCAGATTTAACGCAGATATCATCATCGGATATAGTTCCTGCTTCGACACCAGTGGAAACTTTATTAGCGGGTATTTGGGCGGAAATACTCGGAATTGAAAAAATAGGTATTAATCATAACTTCTTTGAATTAGGAGGACATTCTTTAATTGCAACTCGCGTAATTTCTCAAATCCGGCAAGTATTTCAAGTAGAGCTACCTTTACGCTATCTATTTGAAACACCAACCATCGCAGGGTTAGCAAAAGAAATTGACAAAGCGATTAAGGTAGATTCAGCAGTTGCAGCGACGAATATTGAACCGATTTCCCGTGGGCAACAATTACCAATATCATTTGCTCAACAGCGACTGTGGTTTTTAACTCAATTAGAACCAGACAGCCCATTCTATAATATTTCGGCGGCTGTACGGCTACAGGGAGAATTGAATATAGAAGCGCTACAACAAAGCTTCAACGAAATTGTACTTCGTCATGAAACTCTGAGAACTAATTTTTTAACAAAAGAAGGACAACCATTAGTTATTATCTCCGAAGCAAAGCCTTTAACGCTGTCAATACTGGATATTAGTTCAATAAATGTCAATCAACAAGCCGAAATTGAACAACAAATTGCACGAGAAGCGCAACAACCATTTGATATCAGCAGCGATTGTTTACTAAGAATAAAACTATTGCGTTTGGGGGAGCAAGAACATATTATCTTAGTGACAATGCACCACATCGTTTCTGATGGTTGGTCAATCGGTATATTAGTACAAGAATTTTCTTCACTTTATCCAATCTTTTGCGATAATAATGTTAACCCAACAGCATTACCTCCACTACCAATACAATATATAGACTTTGCAGCTTGGCAACGAAAATGGTTGCAAGGAGAAATACTCGAAAATCAGATATCTTATTGGCTCAAGCAGTTAGAAAACGCACCAAAAGTATTAGAATTACCTACAGATTATCCCAGATCGAAAATACAGACTTTCCGGGGTGCGACTTATTCATTTGAGTTATCAACAGAATTATCAACCAAACTGAATAAATTGAGTCAGCAAGAGGGTGTAACTTTATTTATGACTTTGTTGGCAGGTTTCCAAACACTGCTATATCGTTATACGGCACAAGAAGATATTGTAGTTGGTTCACCCATCGCTAACCGCAATCGAGCAGAGATAGAAGGTTTAATTGGATTTTTTGTCAATACCTTAGTGTTGAGAACAAACTTAGTTGGAAACCCCAGCTTTGCAGAATTGTTAAAGCGAGTGCGAGAGGTAGCATTAGGAGCTTACGCACATCAAAATTTACCTTTTGAATTGTTAGTCGAGAAATTGCAACCGCAAAGAGATTTAAGCCATACACCATTATTTCAAGTGATGTTTGTGCTTGAAAATGCACCAATATCGGCTTTAGAATTGCCCGGTTTAAGTTTAAATTTCTTAGAAAGCCATAGTGATAGTGCCAAATTTGATTTAACCTTATATATGGCAGAAACAGAATCGGGAATAGTTGGAAGTTTAGAATACAATACCGATTTATTTGAAGAAAATACCATACAAAGAATGGCGGCTCATTTACAAACGTTATTTGCAGGAATTGTGGCTAATCCGCAACAGCGTTTGTCAGAATTACCATTGTTAACAGCATCCGAGCAACATCAATTATTAGTTGATTGGAACGATACACAAGTTGAATATTCCCAGTATCAATCTATTCACGAACTATTTGAAACTCAGGTAGAAAAAACACCAGATGCAATAGCAGTTGTTTTTGAAAATCAACAATTAACCTACCGTGAATTAAACATCAAAGCCAATCAACTAGCGGATTATTTGCGCTCCTTGGGAGTCAAACCAGAGGTTTTGGTGGGAATTTGTGTCGAGCGAACCTCCTCCGGAGAAGCTTCGCTAACGCCATTAATGGTAATTGGATTGTTGGGTATTCTTAAAGCCGGTGGTGCATATGTACCTTTAGATCCAAATTATCCTCAACAACGTTTGGCTTTGATGTTAGAAGATTCTCAAACCCCAATTTTATTATCGCAGCAACATTTAGTAGAAAATCTTCCTCCTCACAAAGCTGAAGTAATTTGTTTGGATAGCGATTGGGATAAAATTGCTCATCATAACTCAGAAAATTTAACTTGCAATCTCAACTCCCGTAATTTAGCCTACGTCATCTATACTTCCGGTTCCACAGGTAAACCCAAAGGAGCTATGAACACCCATCAAGGAGTTTGCAATCGCTTGCAGTGGATGCAAGATACCTATAAGTTAACTACCGCTGACAGAGTATTACAAAAAACTCCTTTTAGCTTTGATGTTTCGGTGTGGGAATTTTTCTGGACTTTGATGACTGGAGCTTGTTTAATCATAGCTAAACCAGAAGGACATCGGGATAGTAATTATTTAGTTAAGTTAATCAAACAGCAGCAAATTACAACTTTACATTTTGTCCCGTCAATGCTGCAAATATTTTTAGATGAACCAGATATAGAAAATTGTCAATACTTAAAACGGGTATTTTGTAGCGGTGAAGCATTATCTTTTGAATTGCAAAATAAATTCTTTGCTCGCTGTCAAAATGTAGAATTACATAATCTTTATGGCCCCACAGAAGCCGCAATTGACGTTACCTTTTGGCATTGTCAACCCGATACTCAGGAGAAAATAGTACCAATTGGTCGTCCGATTGCGAATACGCAAATTTATATTTTAGATAAAGAATTACAGATAGTTCCTGTTGGTGTACCGGGAGAATTACATATTGGTGGGGTGGGTTTAGCTCGCGGCTATCTCAATCGTCCTCAATTAACAAATGACAAATTTATCGCAAATCATTTTAGCAATCAACCGGGAGAAAAGTTATATAAAACAGGGGATTTAGCTCGCTATTTAGGAAATGGAACAATTGAATATTTAGGACGTATTGATAACCAAGTAAAAATTCGTGGTTTCCGGATTGAATTAGGAGAAATTGAAACTGTTCTGCAACAAATTCCAGAGATAAAACAAGCTGTAGTTATAGTTCGCGATCGATCTAATTTTCAGCGAATTGTAGCTTATATTGTTACCGATGCTAATTCCCCAGAACCTGAATTTGAGTACTTGCGTGAATTTCTTCAAAGGAAGCTACCAGATTACATGATTCCTTCAGATTTTGTAGTACTAAATAGCTTACCTTTAACACCTAATGGTAAACTCGATTATCGTGCTTTACCAGCAGCAGAAATAACTTTAAAATCTAATCATCAAAGAGTATTACCGCGTAATCCGATTGAAAATCAATTAGCAGAAATTTGGGCACAAATACTGCAAACAACGGAAATTAGTATTGATGAAAACTTCTTTGAATTAGGCGGACATTCTCTATTAGCAACTCAAATAATGTCTAAAATTCGTCAAACATGGCAAATTGAATTACCTTTAAGTCGCTTGTTTGAAATGCCTACAATTGCCTTATTATCGGCAGAAATTACCAAAACTTTAGAACAACAAGAAGAAAAGTCTATTAAGGCTCCCCAACGTTTATCTAGAACCGCACGCCGCGTGAAATTATCTTCTTTGAATAAGAATATAAATACCAATAATTAAACACTAATAATTAAACTAAAGATTAAATTATGATGAATTTAGAAATTTTTGAATGCCAAGATTTTAATAAAGATTTTCAAGATAGTGAAGAGACAGAAGTTTATGTATTTCCGGCTTCTTTCGCACAAAAACGATTGTGGTTTTTAGATCAATTAGAACCTGGTAGTCCTTTTTATAATTTACCTTATGCTGTACAGTTAACGGGACAGTTAAATATAGATTTATTAGAACAAAGTTTTCAAATTATTGTTCGGCGACATGAAGCTTTAAGAACTAGCTTATTAACAGTCAATGGAGAACCAGTACAGGTAATAAATCCTGATATAAATTTACAAATTCCTTCAATAAATTTACAAAATTTACCAGAGGATGAGCGAGAAGAACAAGCACGAAAAATAGCTATAGAAGAAGTAAAACGTCCCTTTGTATTATCAGAATGTCCTTTATTCAGGATAAAATTACTACAAATAAACGAGCAAAATCATATATTATTACTAACTATACATCATGTAATTTTTGATGGTTGGTCTATAGGTATATTCTTAAAAGAATTAGCCGTAGTTTATCAAAATTTATCCAATAATCAACCAGTTGACTTACCGGATTTACAACTACAATATGCAGACTATAGTGTTTGGCAGCAGGAATATTTACAAGGAGAAGTTTTAGAAAAACAATTAGCTTATTGGAAACAACAGCTTGATGATATTTCTACCTTACAATTACCCACAGATAATCCCCGCTCAGCCCTACAAACATTTCAGGGGAAAACTTATAGTTGGCAAATTCCCCAGGATTTAACCAATTCTTTAGAAATTTTCAGTCAAAAAGCAGGTGTCACCTTGTTTATGACTTTGTTGACGGCATTTAATACCTTACTATATCGTTATACAAACCAAAATGATATTGTAGTTGGTTCGGCGATCGCCAATCGTAATTGGGCAGAAAGTGAAGGAATTATTGGTTTATTTGTCAATACTTTAGCACTGCGTACTCAAATTAAAAATAATCCTAGTTTTAGCGAATTACTAAATCAAGTAAAAGATACAACTTTAAAAGCTTACGCTCATCAAGATTTACCCTTTGAAAAATTAGTAGATGAACTGGAAATAGAAAGAGATTTAAGCCGTAACCCATTGTTTCAAGTTTGGTTTGCTCTGCATAATTTCCCCATACCAACTTTACAAATTGGGGATTTAACCTTAACACCCATAGAATTAGAAAGAGGTACAACTCAATTTGACTTGAGTTTAGATATTTACATCGGGGAAAAAGGACTTACGGCAGCAATTGAGTACAGTACGGAATTGTTTGAACAAGCTACAATTTCCAGGATGGTGGAACATTTTCATACTTTACTTGATGGTATTGTCGCTAATCCTCAAGCCAAAGTTTATGAGTTACCATTATTAACCGAGCGCGAAAGAAATCAATTATTAGTTGAATGGAATAACAATCAAACTAATTGGCAAGAAACTCGAACCATAGATCAATTATTTGTAGAGCAAGCTGCGAACAAACCAAATGCAACAGCAGTAGTTTTCAACCAAGAAAAATTAACATATCAACAACTAAATCAACGAGTAGATAAACTAGCGCAAAAACTAATTGCAATGAAAGTCAAGCCAGGGGTTAGGGTAGGAATTTGCCTTGAGCGTTGCTTTGATATGGCGATCGCTCCTTTAGCAGTTCTCAAAGCTGGTGGTGCTTATGTACCTTTAGATCCAGCTTATCCTGTTGAGCGTTTATCCTGGATGATGGAAGATGCACGAGTTGAGGTGTTGTTAACTCAAACTAAACTTGTAGACATTTTTGCTGTAGATAATCTGCAACTACTGTGTTTAGATGCAGATTGGCAAGCTGTAAATGTTCCCCTTCCTACTGTTAATCCTTCTGACTTAGCTTATGTAATTTATACCTCCGGTTCTACGGGTAAATCTAAGGGGGTAATGGTAGAGCATCATAGTTTGGTAAATGCTTTTTTTGCTTGGGAAGCAGCTTATCAATTATCTTCACTTAGCAGTCATTTACAAATGGCTAGTTTTGCATTTGATGTTTGTACGGGAGATTTCATTAGGGCTTTATGTTCTGGAGGAAAATTGGTTTTATGTCCCCGTGAATTTCTTTTAGAACCAGAAAAGCTTTATCATTTAATGGTGACAGAAAAAGTCGATTGTGCCGAATTTGTACCGGCTGTTTTGCGACATTTGATGCAATATTTAGAGCAAAGCGAACAAAGTTTAGATTTGATGCGGCTGCTGATCTGTGGTTCTGACAGTTGGTATGGTTCGGAATACAATAAATTCCGTAGTTTTTGTGGTTCTCAAACTAGATTAATTAATTCTTTTGGTGTTACAGAAGCGACAATTGATAGTTGCTATTTTGAAACAGCACAAAATTTACCAAATCATAGTTTAGTACCTATCGGTCGTGCTTTTGCTAATACTCAACTTTATATATTAGACTCTAATTTACAACCATTGCCCATCGGCGTACCGGGTGAATTATATATTGGTGGTGCTGGTGTTGCTCGCGGTTATTTAAATCGTCCCCAACTAACAACAGAAAGATTTATTCAGCATCCTTTTAGCAATCAACCACAAGCAAAATTATATAAAACTGGTGATTTAGTTCGTTATTTACCAAATGGGCAAATTGAATATTTAGGAAGGAATGATAATCAAGTAAAAATAAGAGGTTATCGAATTGAATTAGCAGAAATAGAAACTATCTTAGCTTGCCATGCAAAAGTCAAAGAAAATCTAGTAATTGTCAGAGAAGATGAACCTGGTAAACAACGTTTAGTTGCTTATATTGTTGCCATTCAAAAATCAAATTTATCCACTCAGGAACTGCGTCAGTTAATTAAGCAAAAGTTGCCTAATTATATGGTTCCATCTGCCTTTGTGATTTTGGATGCTTTGCCGACTACACCCAATGGTAAATTAGATAGACGTTCGTTACCAATACCTGAAAATAATAAATTAGAAACAGCGGAAAATTTTGTCCCCGCACAAAACCCATTACAAAGTCAATTATTACAAATTTGGACTGAAGTATTAAATATTCAAAATATCGGTATTTATGATAATTTCTTTGACTTGGGTGGCGATTCAATTCTTAGCATTCAAGTTGTTGCCAAGGCTAACCAGCAGGGTTTACAATTAACACCAAAGCAACTATTTCAATATCAAACAGTTGCCGAATTAGCAACAGTTATCGGTACAAATCCAATCATAGAAAGCGAACAAGGTTTAATTACGGGTAGTTTACCCCTGATACCTATTCAACAGTGGTTTTTCCAGGAAAACTTCTCTCAACCACATCACTACAATCAAGCCAATTTATTAAGAGTAAAATCAGCTATTAATCTGGAACTTTTGCAACAAGTTGTACAAGAATTGATTTTGCATCATGATGCTTTGAGAATTAAATTTACAAAAACTGATTCTGATTGGCAGCAGGTGAATAGTGGTGATGATCTGACAGCAGAAGTTATCCAATATGATTTGTCAGAATTATCAGAGATAGAGCAACAATCACAAATTAAGATAATCTCTAATAATTTACAAGCAAGTCTAGATTTGAATAAACCACCCTTGATGAAAGTTGCCTTATTTAATTTAGGTAAAAATAGAGATAGTCGATTACTATTTATCATTCATCATTTGCTAGTTGATGGTGTTTCTTGGCGAATTTTATTAGAAGACTTCCAAACAGCTTATACTCAATTGAATCAAGGAAAAGCTATTGCACTTCCCAGTAAAACTACAGCTTATAAACAATGGTCGCAGCGATTAGTAAATTATGCTCAATCATCAGAAATCGAACCAGAAATTAATTATTGGTTAACACAGAATCATCAGAACATTGCTAACTTGCCTATAGATTTTCATCGCGGTAATAATAATGTTGAATCTACCGATCGAGTGTCAATTGCCTTAAGCGAATCAGAAACTAAAACTTTGCTTTATGATATTCCATCAGCTTATCGTACCCAAATTAACGAAGTGTTATTAACGGCATTATCTCAAACTTTTGCCGATTGGACTGGAGAAAATTCCTTATTAATTGATTTAGAAGGTCACGGACGAGAATTATTATTTAATGATATAGACTTATCTCGGACTGTTGGTTGGTTTACATCTGTATTTCCGGTATATTTAAACTGGGACAAAAATAGCGATTTAATCCAAATTCTCAAAGCGGTTAAAGAGCAATTACGACTGATTCCCAATCAAGGAATTGGTTATGGTTTACTGCGCTATTTAGGTAGAAAAGAAATAATTGATAATTTGCAAAAATTACCACAAGCAGAAGTAAGTTTTAATTATTTGGGTCAATTCAATCAAATTTCCGAAGAATCACAATTTTTAACGCCTGCTACCGAAGCAATTGGTTTAGTTCAGAGTCCCCAAGCAAAGCGTTCTTATCTTATAGAAATTGATTGTTTGGTAATTAACGATAAATTACAAATTGACTGGACTTATAGCCATAATTTACACCAAAAAACTACCATAGATAAATTAGCGCAAGGTTTTGTAGATGTTTTAAAATATCTAATTAATCGTAGTATTAATCCAAATATAGAAAGCTATACACCTTCTGATTTCTCTTCTGCAAAAATAGGTCAAAAAGACTTTAATAAATTATTAGCTAAAATCAATCTTTCAGGTAAAAAATAACAGTTAAAGATAATCAAAAATATGAATACAGCAAATTTAGAAGATATTTACGAACTTTCACCTTTACAACAAGGTTTACTTTTCCATACAATTTATGCTCCGAATTCTGGGATATACTTTGAACAATTTTGTTGGACTTTAAAAGGTGATTTTAATCTTGCAGCATTTAAACAGGCTTGGGAAAAGGTAGTAGAAAGACACCCAATTTTACGCACTGCATTTTATTGGCAAGATTTAGAAAAACCCTATCAAGTTGTTTATCAACAAGTAGAACTTCCTTGGGAAGTACAAGATTGGCGTGAATTTTGTGCTGAAATACAAAAACAAAAATTAGAGGATTTTTTACAAGCAGATAGACAGCGTGGTTTTGAACTTTCTCAAGCTCCATTAATTCGTTTAAATTTATTCCGTTTAGACGAACAAACCTACGAATTTGTCTGGAGCAGTCACCATTTATTATTAGATGGTTGGTCGGAATCATTAGTTTTTAAAGAAGTTTACGCTTTTTATCAAGGATTTTGTCAAAGCGAAGTTATCAAATTAAATTCACCACGTCTCTATCGGGATTATATTAATTGGCTACAACAACAAAATTTGTCAGAAGCAGAAGCTTTTTGGCGAAAAACACTCAAAGGTTTTGACAAGCCTACAACTTTACTTTTAGATAAAAATCCTGGTATTTTACCCAGTCTAGATGAAGATTATGATTGGCAGAGAATTGAAATATCAGAGTCAACTACAACTGCTTTACAATCTCTTGCAAGAGAGCACCAATTAACATTAAATACGCTGGCACAAGGGGCTTGGACTATACTTTTGAGTCGCTATAGTGGTGAGTCAGATATTGTTTTTGGTAGTACCTCTTCCGGTCGTCCCCCGACTTTGCCTGGTGTTGAGGATATGGTGGGGTTATTTGTAAATACCTTACCTTTGCGGGTGCAAGTAACAGAAGACGCTTTACTTTTACCTTGGCTAAAAGAGTTACAAAATCACCAAATTGAAGTGATTCAATATGAATATAGTCCACTGGTAGAAGTGCAGCGATGGAGTGATGTAGATAGAGGTCAATCTTTGTTTGAGATTGGCTATGTTTTAGAGAATTATCCCATCGACGCAGCCTTAAATCAAGAAATAGATGGTTTAAAAATAGAAAGCGGTCAATCTTTTGAAAAAACCAACGAAGCTCTGAGTTTATTAGTAGCTCCTGGTGATTCATTGAGAATAGATTTATTGTATGACACCCGCAGATTTGA
>JBARZF010000037.1:0-2278 GCA_049649675.1 Rivularia sp. (in: cyanobacteria)
CGCGCTTCGTTTTCATACATTCCCACGTGAGCAATTTCTGGATCGGTAAATGTTACCCAAGGTATAACTAAATCGCTGAGTTTTTTACGTGCTAAACCAAAGGGAGCAAATAAAGCATTTTGAATTACAATCCTTGCTGTAGCATCTGCCATGTGAGTAAATTTTTCACTTAAGCAAATATCTCCGGCTGCAAAAATCTTGGGATTTGTAGTTACTAAATTATCGTTTACTTTCACCCCTTTGCTATCATATTCAACACCAACAGTCTCTAAATTCAAACCATTTACATTCGGAGTTCTTCCCGCACCGACTAAAATTTCATCTACTATAATAGAGCCTTTTATCCCATTACTGGTATAGTAGATTTTCTTACCTTCTGAAGTTGTTTCTACCCGCTCTATTTGAGAACTTAAAATCAAACCAACTTTTTCTTTTTGAAATACCTTTTGGACAATTTCCGCAGCGTCGCTATCTTCCTTATTCAATAAGTGCAAGCCGCGATGTAAAATTGTGACTTCGCTACCAAAACGGTTGAAAGCCTGGGCTAATTCGCAACCGATAGCACCACCGCCAATTATTGCTAAACTTCGCGGTAATTGAGTTAAATTAAATACTGTTTCATTAGTAAGATATCCGGCTTCTTTCATACCGGGAATATCCGGTTGTGTTGCTCTCGCTCCCGTCGCAATTACAGCTTTTTTAAACTTAAGTTTTTTACCAGCAACTTCAATAGTATCCCCGCTAGTAAAACTTGCCGTACCTAGAAATACATCCATACCAAAGTTGGTAAAACGCTCAACCGAATCAACGGGGCTGATATCCGCTCTTATTTTCCGCATCCTTTCCATAACTGCGGGAAAATCCACTTCTACCTTTTGGGGAGCAATAATTCCGTACTCCTTCGCATTCCACATTTCACCAACAACACGAGCAGAGCGAATTAAACTTTTAGAAGGTACGCAACCAACATTAGTACAATCGCCACCCATCAAATGCTTTTCAATCAAAGCTACTTTTAAGCCTACATTTAAACCCGCAGCACCCGCAGAAGTCACCAAACCCGCAGCACCCGCACCAATTACCACCAAATCGTAACAATCGGCAGGCTCCGGATTTTTGCGATCGTTAGGATGTAAATTCGCAATCAATCTTTGATTGTGTTCATCCATCGGAGGAACAATTACTCTTTCAAACGTTGAATTAGACATTTTAGTTATTAATTGGTAATTGGTAATTGATAATTGCTAACTGTTCACTGTTCACTGCTCACTGTTAACTGTTAACTGTTCACTGTTCACTGATATTTGTTGATTCATCCAAAGCTTTTCTCGCAACTTTGGTTACATATAAAGTAACTGCAACTGTTGCAATAAAGCCAATAATACGAATTGCCCAAACAACAGTAGGATTACTTGGTTGATCTCCGGTTCCAATTGTGGCAATGTTGCCAGCTAAAGAACCTAAATAAACATACATAATGGTTCCGGGAAGAATGCCGATAGTTCCTAAAACATAGTCTTTCAAAGAAACTCCAGTCACACCATAAGCGTAGTTTAATAAGTTAAAGGGAAATACTGGAGAAAGTCTAGTTAATAAAACAATTTTTAAACCTTCCCTACCCACAGCTTTATCAACTGCGGCGAACTTTTCATTTCCAGCAATTTTCTTTGCAACCCAACCCCTGGCTATATATCGTCCAACAAGAAAAGCTGCAATCGCGCCAATTGTTGCACCGATAAAAACGTATACAGAACCTAGAAACACATCAAAAACTACCCCCGCACCCAAAGTTAAAATAGAGCCTGGTAAAAAAGCAACGGTAGCCACAATGTAAAGTAACATAAAGGCAATTCCACCTACCGCACCTTGTTCATTAATCCATTCCAAAGCATTTTTTAGCCATATCTGAGGACTAAAACCTTGTGCATTTGCGCTTTCTTGAGCCAGAGCCGGATTTGCATTTAATAGAATTATTACGCTAAATGCAACCACTGCAAATAGACTAAACCGAGACATTTTATTCATTTTTTTGGTTGTTAGTTGTTAGCTATTAGTTGTTGATTGTTAGAACTTATTCGTTAAAAATTAAGATTTATTAAACCTTTGACCTTTAACCCGATCAATTCGTACTTTCTTGCAAAGCTTTTTTCGCTACTTTAGAAATATAAAAAGTGACAAAAACTGTAGCTATTAATCCAACTCCTTGTAACAACAACTGAACGAATTGTGTTTCCGGATTTGTTGGAACAGATGAATTATTCATAGCAATGTCACCTAT
>JBARZF010000038.1:0-12637 GCA_049649675.1 Rivularia sp. (in: cyanobacteria)
CGATAATCATAAATTCACGTTACCAACTTAACTTATTTTCGTGTCTAACCCAACCTACAAGCTCCCGCTGGGAACACATTTTAAGAGGCTCTGCCTCTACAGATAAAGAAGGCAGAGCCTTCCAAACAGTATTACCAGGTTCCACCTGGTAACAAGAAAAGCAAATGATAATTAATAATGAATGATTTTTGGAATACTATTCTAGAATTTTCTCAAACTATTACTGCTAGAGTCGGAAAGCAGTTGATGCAAGATTTTGGAAAAGTTCAAGCTGATAATAAAGCTGATGGTAGTTTGGTGACGAAAGCCGATAAATG
Organism: Rivularia sp. (in: cyanobacteria); assembly: GCA_049649675.1. Classification (GTDB taxonomy): domain Bacteria; phylum Cyanobacteriota; class Cyanobacteriia; order Cyanobacteriales; family Nostocaceae; genus Rivularia. Next base: position 318 of record JBARZF010000038.1, read on the forward strand.
GGCAGATAATCAAATTCGAGAGGCTATTAAGGCTCAATTCCCCAATCATGGTGTACTCAGCGAGGAAAACGATAAGGTTTTTCCCGATAATGAGTGGTGCTGGATTGTCGATCCTTTGGATGGTACTACTAATTTTACGAGGGGAATTCCTATCTGGTGTATTTCTCTGGGCTTGCTTTATAAGGGTACACCTGTATTTGGTTATGTTTATGCTCCTCCTACCAATGAAGCTTTTCACGGTTATTGGCAAGGTGCTTCGGGCTTAGATTTACCACGGGGAGCATTTCGGAATAATCTTCCGATTAAAAGCAGTGCTGATCAAATTAGTAAAAATCATTTTTTCAACGTATGCTCTCGCAGCACGTCAATAATTAGTCCAGATTTTCCTTCTAAAATTAGAATGCTTGGTGTTGCTAGCTATAATTTTCTGACGGTAGCAACGGGAGCGGTATTGGGTGCTGTTGAAGCGACACCCAAGGTATGGGATATTGCCGGAGCTTGGGTTATTTTACAAGCTGCTGGAGGTTGTTGGATATCTTTGAAATTCGAGCCTTTTCCTTTAAAAGTAGGTGAAGATTATAGTGCAAAATCTATACCTACTTTGGCTGTAAGTAAACCAGAATTGATTGAGGTATTTAAACCTTTTGTTGTTAGTTGTTAGTGGTTAGTTGTCTCCCTAATGCCCCATGCCCCATGCCCAATTACCAATTATCAATTATCAATTACCAATTATCAATTACAAATAATTTTCGGTGATTACGCCATCTTCTAAGAATGCTACGTTGTCGGCGAAGCTTTGAATGCGGGAATCGTGAGTCACCATGACAACGGTGCTTCCACCTTCTTTTGCTAAATTACACAGCAATTCGATCACAGCTTGTCCATTATGAGAATCAAGTGCAGCAGTTGGCTCATCTGCCATAATTAACTTAGGATTACCGGCTAAAGCACGTGCGATCGCAATTCTTTGTTTCTGCCCGCCAGATAAGTCGCGGGGAAGCAAGTTGGCTTTATTGGCTAATCCCACCATATCTAATAGCTCTAGAGCCTGGTTAGTGGCGGTTTTTCCTTTAGTACCTTTGATTTCTAAAGCAAGTTGAACGTTTTCTACTGCATTTAAAGCACCAAAAAGGTTAAAGCCTTGAAAAATAAAACCAATATTATCTCTTCTAAACTGAGATAACTTCTTACGAGACATCCGTGTAATTTCCTCTCCTAAAAGATTCACTTTTCCAGAAGTAGGAGTCAAAATCCCTGCCAGAATTGATAGTAAAGTGGTTTTTCCGGAACCAGAATGTCCCATTAACAATTGGATAGTACCGCGAGGAATATCCAAATCAATTCCTTTGAGTGCTACATAACGCTGTTTGCCAGATTGATATACCATTTCTACTCCTCTGGCAGAAATAGCGGAAGTTTTCAATTTACTTGCATCAATAGACTTTGAGTCATTCCAACTGTCAATTCTGGAAGTCACTATACATCGATTTTGAGAAATAGTCATTTATTTAGGGTGAGGATATTGATTTTCAAGCTTTGTGCAAGAAGCGTAAATTTACTTATAGATTTTCAGTATGAGAATAAAATAATTCACTCTAAAGATAGAGAACTCCAATCCTGTGACAGTCTATGCTTTGAATACGATCGCCGGATCGACTTTACTGACTTTTTGAATTGCAAATAAGGCAGAACCAACACACATCAAAACGGTTATGCCAAATACTCCCACGGCAGTTAACGGAGTAATTAAAATCACAATTCCTTGAGTTGCTAAAGTCCAAGCACCCAAGCCCCAACAAAGCAACATTCCTGGTATATACCCAAGAATCGCCATCCATAGGGCTTGCTCGATAATCACGCCGTATATCACCCTATTTGACGCTCCCATCGCTTTGAGTGTTCCAAATTCTTTGAGATGGTCGGCAACGGCAGAGTATAAAATTTGGCCGACAATTACGACTCCCACAACTACCCCAACTCCCGCACCTAAGCCTAAAATAAAGCCGATTCCCGTAGACTGCTGCCAGTAAATGCGTATCTTTTGAGACAATTCTTTTGTGGTATACGCTTTAGTTTCTGGGAAGGTGGCTTCTAAACGTTTTTTAAGTTGTCGGATATTTTGACCTGGCTTTGCTTGAATTAGTACGTAAGAAATGGGTGTATTTAAGCTGAGTTTGGGTGGTGGCTCGCTAGCTGATTGATTTTTCTTAGCATCAGCATCTTTTTCATAAACGTTGCGACACTGAAGTTGTTCTCCAACCCAGGTACAGTTTACGTTTGTGGTAACGCTGGCGTTTGCGTAGGCATTTGCAGTTTCTAAAGAAGTAAATATGAAAGAACTCGAAACCACTGATTGAGTATTTTGGGTTAAGCCAACTACCTGTACTGGCAGCGAGCCAATTTGAGCGCTATCTCCAATTTTTTTGATTTTAAGAGACTTTAAATTGCTTTTATCAATTATTGCGGTATAAGGGTTTTTTAAAGATTTTACATTTCCCTTAAGCACATCTCCAGGAACAAATAATCTTCCATTAGGTGGAAATCCGTAGACTTTAACTACATTTAATTTACCGTTGGGTACATTCCACCTAGCCGTACCTTGAAGCAAAGCTTCGGCTCGTCTTACACCTTCAACTTTTCTAGCTCTGACGGCATAATCGAATATAAGCGGTTGCGTAAGTTCAAGCTGCACCATCTTATCTGAAGCTAACCAGATATCGGCTCGCGAATTTTCTACTAAAGTTGTGGTAGAGCGAATTACACCGTTGAATACCCCAGTTTGAATAGTCACTAAGCTGACAGCAAACATAATTCCTGCCTGAGCTACTAAAAAGCGCGGAATATCTTCAAACAGGTTTTTACGAGCAATAGAAACCATTGATTACACAATCATTGAGAGAGTTTACTTATTAAGGCAACTTACCTTCACTTGTTAACTGACGCAAAAGCAAGAACAAATCGTTCCTTTTTATTATTAGGGGTGGCGGTTAAGGTTTATAGAATAAGACGCGAATTGGGTTTAAGGAATATCTATTAACTCGCAATAAGACTACTGCCGCGATCGCTGTCAATATATAATACATATGTCTTTTATATTGAATGAAAGTTTTCGAGCAAAGTATGCCGAGCCTTATATACATAGTAAAAAATCGCTTTTAAGAAGTGCTATAGTAAAGGTCTTAAGATCGAGACGGGGAATAAGAATAGGGAAAGAGTAAATTTATTTTTCGTTAAAACTAACTATAAAAATGAACCTCCTGCTAATTTTTAGCTCTGTGGTAATCAAAATTCTTCAACGGCAAATAAATCTGAATATAAAAAACCGGATTTAAAATTATCCCGAACTATTATTCTAAGAATAGAACAATTGAAAATCGTGAATATCAAACCTTTTAATGAGCGGGAGTATTATACTTTTTGATTTCCTATTCTGCTTTTAAGCAATATAGCTAAATGGTTTAAGCTATGGAACCTTTTGGTAGAGATAAAGTCTACCAGATAAAATATTCCATCCTATTAACTCGATGTCAATCTCAAATCCCTACATATATTGATTGACTATTTACATAAATTACTAAACCAGATATGAAACTATCCCATGACTGAAGCCGATTTATATTCATACAGATGTACGTTCTTAATTGGTACTTACAACATAATAAATGCTTAAGTGTGTGAGTGACTTCTCTCGACAGACTGGAGTGTGAGTAGTAATATTTTTTCACTCCGAAGCCGGTGTCGCAATATTTTCCTAACTTTAGTTAGTTTTAAATAGTTTTGTAAAGTCACTTCAATGATTGTTCATGTTTCCTTAATAATTTGTGTGAGGATTAAATGCTAAATTTCGCTCTAACTCTATTAACTAGTGCAGCAAGATTGTCTAAAGCAAATTTTGTCCGCAAAACTCGTAAAACGGCAATTTGTCAAGAGCAATTTTTGTTTTCACTGCTAAAAACTCATCAACAAACTCAATTTGGCAAAGATTGCGGTTTTGAAGATATCAAAAACATAGAGCAGTTTAAAGAAAAAATTCCCATTCTTACTTATAGCGGTTACGAAAAATACGTTGAGCGCATCGCACGAGGGGAACAAAATATTCTCACATCAGATCCAGTCGTTTACTTTAACCAAAGCAGCGGCTCGACGGGTAAACAAAAACTGATTCCGGTGACGAAAAGAGTGCGTAAAGTGCGTTCTAGGGTAACTCAGCAATCTTTGGGATTCATGGTGGATGCTGCCATCAAACGAGGTTTACCGATTGGTAAAATGCTGCTGACTACCTCCATACAAATTCGCGATCGCACTAGTGGAGGTATAGCTTACGGCACTTCCAGTGTAGGGGATTTACGCAACATGGATTTTCTCTACAGACAAGTTTTTGTCCATCCTTACGATGCTTTGAAGCCAGCAGATAGTACGGCTCGTAATTACGTTTGCTTGTTATTTGCGTTGAGAAATCCTCAAATGCGAGTGATTGGGGCAAATTTTCCAATTTTAGCCTTACAGCTAGCTGACTATTTAGAGCGTTATGCAGAAAATTTAATTGAAGATTTGGAAGCTGGAAAAATTGCTTCTTGGTTGAAATTAGAACCTGAAGTGCGTCAAGCATTGGAAGAGCAGTGGAGTGCAGCACCCGAAAGAGCGGCTGAATTACGCTCAATTTTAAAGAGTGAGGGAACGCTGACACCTATAATGGCTTGGAAGAATCTTTCCTGGATAATTACCGCTCGCGGTGGTACTTCCGACTTCTATTTTGAAAGGTTTAATCAATATTTTGGCGATACTCCGATTTTCGGAGGAATTTATGCAGCTTCGGAAGCCACTTTTGGTATTTACGAAGACTTTAATAGCGACGGTACTATTTTAGCGATTGACAGCGGTTTCTTTGAATTTATTCCATCGGATGAATGGGAAAAAGAACAGCCAAAAACTGTTTTAGCTCATCAAGTCGAAGTAGGGAAAAACTATCGTATTGTTGTTACCAATTACAGCGGTTTATATCGTTACGATATTGGTGATGTAGTGGAAATTGTCGGCTTTTACGAACAAGCTCCCATCATTGTATTTCGGCATCGAATGGGAGGATTGTTATCTGCTACCAGCGAAAAGACTAATGAATTTCATGCGACTCAAGTTTTGCAGCAGTTGCAACAAGAGTTTGATTTACCTTTAGCAAATTACTGCATTACTTTATCTGAAAATGAAATTCCACCCCACTATTTATTAAATATTGAACTGCTTCCCAACTATCCTTTAAATAATCCAGAGAAATTTCTAGCTGAATTCGATCTAAAAATGCAGCAAGCAAACGTGTCTTATGAAGATAAACGGCGTAATAATATACTACCTCCGCCTCGTCTACGTATTTTAGCTCCTGGAAGTTTTGCTACAGTACGTCAGCGGCTTTTACAGAAAGGAATACCCGATTCCCATCTCAAAATTCCTCATATTAATGAAGATAGAAAATTTCTTGCAGGATTAGATATCAAGCAAGAAGTTAAATTGTCGCAATTAGAACAAGTCAGTAAACAATAAATAAATAATAAAGATCAATTTTGTACAAGACAAAAATAGGCAAAATAGTGTAAATCTATAAGTAATTGGTAAGGAACGCTAATTGTTATTTATCTTACTAATAACCTATAGTTAACAATCGATATTGCTGAGTATTGCTGTTGAATGCTTTGTACTTTAACGGTATTAAATACCAATAGTTTAATTTTCGGTTGCTAGCTAAGGTAAATAAACCTTTCGATTGATTTTATTTAACCTTACTTAACCAACTCATAGAGAGATGAAGACATCTTTAAAAGAAAAACATCTATCCGTATCAGACAATGCGCTGTTAACAGTTGCAAGAATTGATGGAACTAATTTGACATCAGAATCTTTTGCTAAGAAATATCGAAAAGATGGTATTCCAGTAGTAATTACTGGTTTACTAGATTCCATGAATAGTTGGGATTTAGATTTTCTGCGCGAAACATTAGGAAATCAAGAATTTCCAGTTCGTTTTAACGGATGGGAAAGATATAAAAAAGACAAAAATGCGTGGAACAATATTGGTAGCGGTGTTGAATCGCGCACTCTTTCTTTTAATGAATATGCCGATTTACTATCATCAAAAGAAGCCCATAAAAACGACATTTATCTTGGTAGATGCGCTTTAAAAAAAACGCCGCTTGCCGATACACCGCAACTTACAGAAGCTGACGCGAAACTTGGTTTAAAAATGCCAGGTACAAGCCCTAACCTGTGGGTATGCCCAGGAAGTCACATAACTCCTTTGCATTACGATCCCCTTGATGGTACCTTGATACAGATTCATGGTGAAAAACGACTTCTGCTGTTTCCGCCATCTCAAACCTATAATCTTTATCCACTATCATTGTTTAATTATTTATGGCATGGTTTGAAACTGCGGGCTAATTACTCTCAGGTATATCCCGAAAATCCAGATTTAGAAAAATTTCCCAAATTCGAGAAAGCACTTGCCCATCGTTACGAAGTTATTTTGAAACAAGGTGAAATTCTATTTATTCCTGCCGGATGGTGGCATGAAGTAACTTCTTTAGGTGATGGAGTTGTCTGCTCAATCAATCGTTTTTGGCACGTTTTACCTTTAACAAGAGCAGCAACTTCGTGGAATAAATGGCGTTTACATCTTGGTGCTTTAATGACAGCACCTCACATCATCAAAACCTGGATAGCTGCCATATTTAGTAAAGATAGAGAACAAAAACTGCGTGATTTAGTGCAAAGACTTTAATCAGTTAACAGTTAACTGTTAACTGTTAACTGTTAGGAGTTAGGAGTTAGGAATTGGGAGTTTTGAATTATTTAATTTATTCTCCCCTTTCTACCCCCTCTCCCCCTCCTTCCAACAATTAAAATTTTATAGATTTCAAATATGCAAAACTTATCCAAAATAGCCGTTAAGCAATTAGAGAAATTACTAACCAAAGATGGTTGGTTGGAAAGGTTAATCGCTAAAAATTCTTTGGTTGGCGATTCTGTTTTTTTTGAAAATGAACAGTTTCCTTGGAGCAAGGATTTAGAAGCTAACTGGATGGTGATTCGTAAAGAATTGGAAGAAGTGCTGGAAAGGGTAGACGATTTACCGAATTTTCAAGATATTTCTAAGCGTCAATCTCGGATTGCTAACGATAATCGCTGGAAAACATATTTTTTCTATGCATTCGGTTTTAAAGCTACTAAAAATTGCGAAAGATGCCCGGAAACTACTAAGTTGCTCGAACAAATACCGGGAATGAAAGTAGCGTTTTTCTCGATTCTTGCTCCCGGCAAACATATTCCTCGGCATCGCGGTAAGCTCAAGACTATGATTCGCTACCATTTGGGATTAATTGTTCCACAACCCAAAGAAAATTGTAAAATTCAAGTAGCAGATGAAATTAAATATTGGGAAGAAGGTAAAAGTCTTATTTTCGACGATACTTTTTACCATGAAGTTTGGAACGATACGGATAGTTATCGTGTAGTTTTATTCTTAGATATTGCTCGCCCTTTAAAATTTCCGCTTTCTTTTATTAGTTCGTTAGCTAATAAGTTTATTACTGCAACTCCCATAGTTAAAGATGCTAAGGCTAGCCATAAAGCTTGGGAAAATAAGTTTGAAGCTAAGGATAAATCGAAAGAATTGGTTTCTTAGAGGATGCGCGGAAAAAAGTTCTTGATTCGGAACCTCTCTCCAAACCTCTCTCCGGATGCGGAGAGAGGCTTAAAATCCCCATTCCCTTGCAGGGAAGGGGGGTAGGGGGGTTAGGTTCTCAATATTTTGAGGCTACTACGAACCTTTTTATATTTATCTTCTCTGGGAAAAACGTCTTCTTTTACGAAACAATCTTGATAAACCAAACCATAAAATTATTCCTACGGCTGATAGTGCTAGTAAAAGCATCCATAAAGGTTTGGGTAGCATCAAATTATAAATTAAATCATCAAAAATATTTTTTGGGATAGCGGCAGTATTGGGATTAATAACTCCAATATCTCCCACGATATCCATTTTGGTTTTTAACGCTAAACTTCTTTCTTGAATTTCTTTTAAAATCTTTTGGCTTCTATCTCCTTTTAACAAAAAAGGTTGGGCTAAATCTTTATTTTCTCCAGCTACTGGCAGAATTTCAATACTTTTAATTTGATTGGGAGTTAAAATAAATTTGGCTAAAAAATTATCCGTCCAAAATGGATGATTATGACCGAAAATAAAATTACCCAAACAGTAAATTATCGGCTTATCTTTGTAAATTTCTATTCCTTGGGGAAAATGAGGATGGTGCCCAAGAATAATGTCAGCACCAGAATCTATGGATTTATGCGCTAAATTGCGAACCCAAAACGGCGGTTTTTTACTGTCATTAAGTCCCCAGTGAAAGGATAATATTACATAATCAACTTTCGGACGTAATTTTTGAATATCTTCTCGAATTAAAGATAAATCTGTAGGCATTACACCAGCACGATTCGGCTTTGCATAACTCGAATCACCGGAATTTTCTGACATGGTATAAGCAAGAAAACCCAAACGAATGCCGTTTTTTTCGCTGATATATGGCAGTCTTGCTGAAGCTAAATCTTTACCGCTACCAACAGCAGGTAAACCAACTTGAGATAAACTTGTTAAAGTATCTTTTAAACCCGCAACTCCAGCATCAAGGGCGTGATTGTTAGCTGTCGAAACAACATCAACACCAGCCCATTTTAATCCTGCGGCGAAACTGGTTGGAGCTACAAAAGCACCCTTTTTCTTGGCAGTATCCGATAAAGGAGCTTCTAAATTAACAAAAGTAATATCGGCATCTTCTAAAACAGGTTTGATTTTTTGAAATGGATAACGCGCTTCTTCCTGTTTTGATGCAAAATCTAAATCGTATCGAATAATTTGCTGGTGGAATAAACTTTCCTTCGCCATTCTCGACCATTCTACATCCCCACCAGCTAGTAAAGTTACCTGAGATTGTGGTTGTGCGATCGCAATTGGTGAATGTACAAAAAATACTATTGTGGCTATCGAAGCTATTTTGAAAAGCTTATTCATTGGGGGCTAGTTCACTTATCATATTGTGCTGTTTCAAGTGCTTTACCTTGTTGAATGCTCAAAAACGTAGTTATTAAAGCTACGCCCGCTCCTACAAAAAATACTCCAATTCCGGCATATTTCCAAACTGGCCCGAGTAAAATAGGCGAGAAGAATTGTCCTAAGTTACTAGCCCCAGTTCCGATAGCTAAAACGCTAGAACGTACTTGTTTCGGGGTTGATTTAGATAAAGCATCGTACAAATTAGGCATTACAATACCAAATCCCATGCCGAAAATAATTGCTGTGGGCAGAATCAAATAAACTTGCTTTACAAAAGGTATAGTAATCAATGTTACTGCCATTAATATAAAACCCAAGGCAATAGCTTTAGCGCTTCCCACACGCTTTGCTAATTTGCTGGCACCCACGGCAGAAATAACGGCGGCACCAATGGCTCGCGATGCCAAAATTGCTCCATTAAGAACCGTATCGGCTCCGATTGCTTGTTTAAAATGTAGGGGAGCGTAGACAATTACTACATAAAATATGGCAGATGTCAAAGCTAAAGCTGTAAATAAGGTTATGGTACTACTAGCTCTCAAGCTTTCAATTAATTTATCTTTTTGACCTAAATTGATTGATGAAGAACCTTGACGTTTGCGTTTTGGTAATAAGAAGTGGGCAAGTAGCGCCGCTGGTAAAGCCAAACCATACATAAAAAAGGTAAATCGCCAATTGTATTTACCTATTAAACCACCAAGAAGGGGGAAAATAATGCTGGCGATCGCTAATGCACTGGTTGTGTAACCCAAAACGCGGGTTCGCTTCTCTCCTTCATACATACTGCTGAGAATGCCGATACTCGCAGCCGCAATTCCCCCACTAGCAGCCCCTAACAATGCTCGCGATATTAATAAAGGCGTAAAGCTGTTTGCAAAAGCCCCAGCAGTACCGAAAATTGCGTAGCAAATAAGTGATGGAATTAGCACTTTTACCTTCCCAATACGGTCGGCTAATATGCCACAGATTGGACTAAATAAGAAGATTGTTAGGCAGTGCATACTAACCAGAATTCCCGACCACCGGGGATCGATTAAGAGTTGTTCTTTAACCTCCGGCATGACTGGTGCTACTAAGCTTCCCGTCATGGTGGTTAAGCTACCGCAAGCAAGTAATACTAGTAATATTGGGATCTGTTTGCGAGTTTCTCTAGTTAGAAGCGAGGTAGACATATAAATAAAAAAATCCTTAATTTTGTTTGGGATAGGAAAGGTATTAAAACTAACTTCTAAAGATTTCCCCGCTTTCGGTATTATTTTTGATATAAAGTAGTTTTATTAAAAAAGACGTAAAGACAATAATATTGGAGCCTAAGAAGTACAATAAACTAATTTATTGATTATGAATAGGTCAATTTGATCGCAAAATCCCCTCCTATAAAATTGTTGGAGGGGAAATAGTACTTGATATTTTGAATGGTTTTAAGCTTGAAGTGTTCCGCTTTATCTATCGTGGTGCGAAAAATTCAAAGGAACATCCAATGGCCACTGTTTACCCTTGTAAAACAATATTTGATGAAGGTGTAAGCTACCGTAGCGAAATGAAGCTTGAAAGGATTGCAGGTAAAGATACCACATCCGCAAAAATCGCTCATCATAGGTTGTCCCCAATGATGCAATTTTTTCTCGGTTTTGAGTAAAATTCTCTGCCCAATGCTTCATAGTTTCCGCATAGTGAGCCTTAAGATTTTCACAATGGGCTACTGGTAATTTTGCTAGCCGCAGTTCTTTCATTATTTCGTGAAGCTGTGGTGCATAGCCGCCTGGGAAAATATATTTATCACTCCAAGCTCCGTTTCGTTCGTTACTTTCGGTGACAATTGTGTGCAGAAAACCGATCCCATTGGGAATTAAAAGTTCTGATGCTTTCTGCATGAATGTCCCAAAACTTTTTTTGCCAACTGCCTCAAACATGGCAATGCTGACAAATTTATCGTATTGCCCTTCTACCTCTCGATAATCGGCAATCTCAATTTTGATTTTATCGCTCAGACCTTTTTGTTCAATCCTTTCTTTCGCTAATGCGGCTTGTTCAACGCTTAACGTAATACCCGTTCCAGTAATACCGTAATTTTCGGCAGCATAAATTAGCATTCCACCCCAGCCACAACCAATCTCAATCAGGGATTCTCCCGGTTGCAACGCCAGCTTTTTACAAATTAATTCGTATTTTTGCCGCTGCATCTGTTCGAGCGAATCAGTTTCTTTAATCTGATATCCACAAGAATAGGTCATTGTTGGATCGAGAAAATGCTGATAGAAATCGTTGCCTAAATCGTAGTGATGCTGTACGTTTTTACGACTATTCTGAATGTTAGTGGGAACTGTTCGCAAACGTTGGGTTATGACCTTGAACAACAGCGGAATTGTTACCCGTTGGTTGGCTTTCGAGTACACATTATCACGATAAAATAAGCCAATCAGTTCAACAATATTATCGTTCTCCTCATCCCACCAGCCTTCCATATAAGCTTCACAAAACCCAAGTGCGCCAAATGTCAAAATACGGTCATAAGTATCGGGGTTGTAAATGCGTAGTCGTAGTGCTGGTGACAAGTCTTCTCGACCAAAATGGAAGGCTGTACCCGTAGGGTTGATTACTGTTAGATTACCTTTTTTAATCAAGCTAAAAAGCTGATACAGATAGCCTTCTCCACTGGGTAGCTTAGAAATAATATTGCTCCAATTCTGGTTGGAAGGAGTGATTATTTGTTGTGTGTTTTTTAAATTTGGCGCTTGAGTTTGTGTCATGTATTTAGCATCCCTATGATTTTAAAAAGAAGGGAATAAGAAACAGTCTATTTTGTTCCTTATCTAAGTGTTTATTGTATAGCTTTGTAGTAAGTAATGCCTGTACTAGGATTTAGGGCTAGAGCCACTTACTACAAACCTTTTAATATAGCGGTTTTCACGCTTGAAGAATATTTCGGAACCTCACCCTATCCCCTCTCCGATATTTTGGAGAGGGGTGTCCGAAGGACGGGGTGAGATCAAGACGGTATTGGACACTGAAAACCGCGATAATTACTTCTGCGGAAGTTTAACGTTAGTTGCCAATCCGAGGAATTGCAGTAATCTAATAGTCATCCAAGTCATGTCAATTTCCCACCATTTCAAACCATGACGAGCGGAATATTGAAAAGCATGATGGTTATTATGCCAGCCTTCACCAAAAGTTAGCAGAGCAACCCACCAACAGTTAGTAGAGCGATCGCCTG
>JBARZF010000039.1:0-3297 GCA_049649675.1 Rivularia sp. (in: cyanobacteria)
ATAGCGATTCTTCTGAATTAATCCAACAAGCTGAAAGTAAATCATCCGGTAAACTCCGACAAGCTGGGATGTTTAGTTATAGTAATAGTTTTAAAACAGCGCTGCTGCCAAAAATTAGTATAGACAGAATTACCGCAGCAACTAATCTATATCATACAGGTTTTGTCCAGTTTAACTGTCAAGAAAAACAAAAATCGGGATTATACTTTCTGATTCAGTTTCCCCAAGCTAACGAAAAATTAGAAAGTGATTTTAAAGCAGTATTACATTTATTAGCAGAAACCGGATTAGGAGGAGAACGTTCTAGCGGTGCGGGGCAATTTCAATTTGAGTGGTTTAACTTCTCACAACTAAGTAAAACTTGGCAAAAAGTCTTAAATTCTCCAGAATTAACTCATCATACTTTAATTAGTTTATTTTGGGATTCTTCCATAACAGAAGATTTTCTCAAAGATGCAGCTTATGAAATTCAAGAGTGTGGAGGATGGATTGCACAAAGTAATATTCGTCGTAAAAAAGTGAGAATGTTTGCTGAAGGTTCTGTATTTTCTCAACAACCACAAGGAGAATTAGCGAATGTGACACCAAAAGAATTAAAAACAACAGACGGAGGATATAAATTTTATCCTATTTACCGTAGTGGTATTAGTTTAAGTTTACCAATTAAATTATCCGAAAATAATAATTAATTATGGTTGATAATTCCGATATAGTTTCAAAAAAGTCTAAACTTTTGGAGTCACAGCGGATTAAATTAATTAGTCCTATTTTACATATTGGTGCAGAAGTACAGAAATTAAACCCATTTGAATATGTAAAAACAGCAGATAAAATTTATATTCCCAATCAAGAAGCATTAGGAAAAGCTTTATATCAACAGGGAGGAAGCTTTTTAAATGACTATATTACAGCAATTGAACAAGGAGAAGATATTAGTAGACTATTAGAAAACGCTTTTGGTAAAGAATGGTGGAATACTACAGCATCTAATGGAGAAAGAATTTTTCCCGAAACTGGTATTAGTGATAACTGGTCTGATTCTGATAATGTGAGTAAGATTAGACCAATGATTCGTAATGGTATGGGACACAAGTATATTCCTGGTTCTTCTATTAAAGGTGCAATCAGAACTGCTATTGCTTATCATATGCTTAAAGAACAACCAACACGAGTCAGTGAAATTGAAATTGAATTACGTAAAAGGTTAGGGGAACGAACTAAACCTTCAGATAGTTTTTTTATGAAAGATTTATTCTCTAATTTTTCACTTAGGTATGATAATAATCCTATTGGAAGTGTAAGTGATGCTAATACAGATTTTATGAGAGCAATTAAAATTACAGATTCCAAGCCACTTATTCACAAAATTATAAAAACAAAAAAAGGGACAGTTAAAATAAATAAGCCTGTTGTTGCAGAAGTCGTTATATCTAGCTTTGCTAATACCCGTACTAAAGAAGGCTTTATAAATAAAGTAGCAAAGTATAAGGCTCCTCTTTATGTAGAAATGGTATCTGAAGTTAGAACAGAATTTACTTTGAGTTTAGATACCAAAATGCTTGCTTGGTTTGAGCATCAACAAGGAATAGAAATTCCATTTAAAACAATTACAGACATTTTAAAAATCTGCAATCAGTTTTCTCAAGCACAATGGATCTATGAACGAAAATATTGGTCAGATATTACTAATAATCATCAAGACGAGTTAGATTTTGATGATATTAAAGAAGAATACCAAAAACCTGTATGTCCTTACGATTTGAGAATAGGTTGGGGTAGTGGAATGACAGGAACTACTATTGGCTTGTGTTACGAACAAGATAAAACATTAATGGCTGACATTCGCGATGCTTCTGGTTTGAAAGCACCTGGTTATGAAGCACCTAAATCCAGACGTACAGTTTCTAATGCTGATGGCGATATCAAATTTGTTCCGGGATGGGTTAAATTCAAATATTAATAACTTTTATAACCATGCTAATAAAATCAACCTGGACATTAACCGTATCCGAACCCACAGTTTTACCCCGCTCCTACAATTTAGAATTAGCAAAACAACTGCATCAAAAATTAGATTTAGAAATCGGCAGCGAAAAAATACCTTCAACTTCCTACTCCGGATTTCTAGGTTATTATTCCACCAACAAAGACTTTTTCAACTTCCATCCCCAGGAATTTTATAGTTTATCTTTATCTGGAATCAGCGAATCTTCAGCGAAATCAATATCATCCTTTCAGCTATCAGATAAATTACAATTTCTCGGTGCAAAATTCAACGTTATTAATAGAGAAGACACAATTACCAGCTACGAAGAACTTTACGCTAATTTAGTTGCCAACGAACCAGAACCTATCAGAAAATTTGAACTGCAATTCCTCACGCCCACGGCATTTTCTCAAGGTAAAACAAACTTACCTCTTCCTATCCCAACATCAATGTTTCGTAGCTGGTTGGAACGTTGGAATCATTGTGCACCCGTTTATTTAGGAAGCGATGATTTAATTGCCTATCTTAACGAAGCAATTTTATTCAAACATCATAAAATTCAAACTCGAAGTTGGCAATTACAAAAAGGTTATGTAAATGGATTTGTGGGAGATGTGACATTACAAGTTTTCAATCGTGCCGATGAATTATTAGCGAACGTTGCGAATTTGTTGGTTAATTATGCAGAATTTGCAGGTACGGGAATGAAAACCCGCTTGGGAATGGGACAAACGACTATTAGACATCTCCAGAAATGAAAAATACCTCTCTCCAAACCTCTCTCCTATGAGGAGAGAGGCTTTAAAACCCCCCTTCCCTCATAGGGAAGGGGGGCAGGGGGGTTAGGTCAAAGTTAGGTCAAAGTGTAAATTTAAAACTATATATTAGAGATCTCCTCTCTCTTCCTCTTCCTCAGCGCTCTCTGCGCTCTCTGCGGTTTTTTATCATTACTCTTGTTTTTTCAATTCTCGTCGCGCTAATTTGACATAAGTTTTTACTGTTTCATAAGGCATCTCCAAATCTTGGGCTATCACTTGTAAAGACTCTCCCATTTCTCGTCTTGCTAAAATAGTCGCCCATTTTGAGGCAATCTCGCTGGCTCTTTCTCCTCCGGTGCGCTTGCGTTGCGCTTTAAAAATTTCGGTTAAATCTTCGATGCGTTTCGCAAGTAAGTTTTCAACTTCGGGTATATCTTGTACTATTAAAGATGACCATCCCAAACGGGTTTGTCCTAATCCAAATGTGGTTTTATGTCCGGTTCCGCAATAGGGTGCGAGTCTCCCTAAAGCGTAAAATAATTGTTGATATTC
>JBARZF010000040.1:0-2943 GCA_049649675.1 Rivularia sp. (in: cyanobacteria)
GAATCAAACTTTCTTCCGATGTACAATCCTGGATTGATTTCCTACTATGAATACATCGAGCGAAACGGAAACACAGCGAAGAAAGCCAAGGATAAATAAACGGTTTTAAAATTCGCTGTATATCTAATTTACATTACACAAAATAGGAGAAAAAACAATGTCTAACGAAATCAAAAACATGGTTGCTGTTGAATTATCTGAAGATGAACTAGATACCGTTGCTGGTGGATTTGGCATCAGCATCGGTGACGGTCAAAATTTAGCTCTCGATACCACCAGTAGCTTTAAACAAAGCAATCTAGGAGTAGCTCAACAAACAATGGCAGGTCCCACTGGTGCTGGTACTACAACTCAGGTTATGGCTCAAGATATCTTTAGTAATGCTGGACAAGGCTTAGGAGTTGGTAACTAATTTTCTGCTGAAGCAAGCGTATCAGAACCCGGTAATTATCCGGGTTTATAAACCACAAAATTTAACAATTACATCCACAAACTACTACATTACAAAGGAAAAAAACAATGTCTAACGAAATCAAAAATCAAGTTGCTGTTGAATTATCTGAAGCTGAACTAGATACCGTAGCAGGTGGATTTTCTATCAGTATCGGTGACGGTCAAAACTTGGCTCTCGATACCACCAGTAGCTTTAAACAAAGCAATCTAGGAGTAGTTCAACAAACAATGGCAGGTCCCACTGGCGCTGGTACTGTAACTCAGGTTGTGGCTCAAGATATCTTCAGTAATGCCGGACAAGGATTGGGAGTTGGTAACTAATTCTCTCCTGAACTAAGCTTATCAAAACCCGGTAAGTATCCGGGTTTGTAAATCCCAAAATTTGATTTTTTACCCATAAATAATTATACAAAATAGGAGAAAAATAATGTCTAACGAAATCAAAAATGCAGTTGCGATTGAATTGTCTGATGATGAACTAGATACCGTAGCAGGTGGATTTGGCATCAGCATTGGTGAAGGACAAAACTTGGCTTTGAGTACATTTAGCAACTTTTCACAAAAAAGTACTATTATCGCTCAAGAAACATTTACGGGTTTTGGTGGCAGCTATACTACTTCCTTTGTCCAGATGCAAGAAACTACTAGCTCTGCTGGGCAAAGTTTGGTTGTTAGTTAATTTTGATCAAAAAATCTCAGCGCGATCGCATTGTCTCATTCTTTCCCATAAGGCTTGGCTGAAGACGAAAAAGACAACATAATATATATGCATATCCTCAACTTTTTCTAAAAGTCGGGGATTTAATTGTTTTGATCTGCATAAGCTACAACCCCTCAGAAATATAGAATTCCAGAAGCCATTAAAACGAATATATACAAGCACCATGTCTAATCCAATAGAACAAAATACAACCCCCATTGAATTATCAGAAGAACAACTTGACGAAATTGCAGGAGGAGTTGATATTTTCTTATCCGGTTCCATATTTCAGCAAAGAGATACCTTTTCATTCCGAAGCAGAAGTTCGCGAGGTAGAAGAAGCAGTTCATTTTTTAAATCTTCTTATATATCCTCTGCCACATTTCAATTTATTGGCTTAGGCTTTGATTCTGTCAGCGATACCATGAGTTTTGTTAAAGGATTTATGAGGCTTTTCGGTGGGAGATAGGAATAAGGACAAAATTCCTTAATCGTACAAAACCAGAACATCATTTATCTGTGGATTAAATCTAAAATCCAAAATCTAAAATCTAAAATCTAAAATCTAAAATCCAATGACAGAGGTTCTACTCAAAGAGTTCAGTAACGAAGATATAGATTGGATGTCAGCGGTGGGACACCAACTAGAAATAGAACCGGGAACAGTACTGATTCAACAAGGGAAACCCTTAGAAGCCTTGCATATCCTCCTTGATGGTGCGCTGACGGTTTTCCTCAATCAGCCAGATACAAATCCCCTCGGACGTGCTTTTGCGATACTCGAAGGAGGTACATTACCTGGAAGGGAAATTGCACAGTTATCTAATGGAGAAATGGTAGGGGAAATTCCCTTTGTGGACACCTACTTACCTTCTACCACAGTTAAAGCTACTCGCAAATCCTTAATTTTGACAATTGAGCGATCGCATCTAATTGCTAAGCTACAGGAAGACTTAAGTTTTGCAGCGCACCTCTACCGTGCTAATGCGGTATTATTAGCTCGCCGTCTCGAACAAATGATACAGCAACTTGGACGTAGCACGGTAGTCTTGAGTCAACCCCAACTGCGGGAAGCCTTGATTGTATTTGCAGAGTTAGATGATAGCGATATTGATTGGTTGATTGCTGCGGGTAAAGTACAAAAAGTGATGAATGATTCTGTCTTAATCCGTAGCGGTAGACCGATAGAATCTTTGTATATTTTACTCGATGGTGCTGTGGCTTTAAAAAGCGCATCTGAGGACATCAATCCGTTAACAAAAGCATTTTCTAACTTAGAGGATAGCGAAAACCAACCATTAGAGAAAGAATTAGCCCGTTTATCTCGTGGTGATATCTTTGGTGAAACTCCATTTATGGAAATGCAAAATCCTGCTGTCACAGTCAAAGCGCTGCGGGATTCATTGGTACTATCTATACCCAGGTGGCGATTATCAGCCAAACTACTCCACGATGTCGGATTTGCAACTCGATTTTATCGCGTTTTGGCGATTCTTCTGGCAGATAAACAGCAAGCGATTGTCCAACGACTAGGTTACGGTAGGCTCTCCTACAGTAGCGGACAATCCCTAGAAAAGTCCTACGCTAACGAGCTCAACAGTAATCTTCTCACACAAGTAGCTCTCGCAGGAGCAAGATTTGAATGGATGTTGAAACGGATTCGGGGATAAGGCTGAAGGAAGAAGGCAGAAATGGTCTTTTATCATTATTTTAGAGTCAAATCTTATGGTTACACAACAAAACACCCAAAATAAAAACAATATTTTTCGCAAAGAAGCCTTAGAAAAAGT
>JBARZF010000041.1:0-2740 GCA_049649675.1 Rivularia sp. (in: cyanobacteria)
TGTACCAAAAAATCTGGATAGTTAAAACGCATCGTGACTTGTTTTCATCCCTTGTCTAAAGACAAAGGGCTTTCAACTTCGTATTCTGTAAAATGGGAGTATGCGGTCAGTGTAAGCTACGTAAAATATCTGGGGAAGTGAGTTACGAAAAAGACTTTGAATGCGAAGATGACTATGTTCTTACCTGTGTTGCTATAGCTGCTGGATCTGTGGTAATTGAAGGATAACATTTAAATCCCCTAATCCAAAATCCTAAAGCGCGAAAATCCAAAATTGATTCATGAGAAAGTTAGTTGTACTAAAACTGGATGGCGATTTGTCCGAGGGAGTGCGGGTAACGCTGGAAATTGGTTGTGAAGGCGCACGCCCAACTGTAGAAGTTAATTGTAGTTTACCTGCCACACCAGAGATGGTGACTGCAATTGATGAATGGTACTCGCTTTATGGAAGTTTAAGTCAATTTAACCGCATCAAAGTTAATAAAATTGTTTATGGTTCTCTCTCCAAAAAAAAGCAAGTTTGTTATCGCAAAGCCTTCGAGCTACGAAATTATTTAAATCAATGGCTGATGTGCGATTCATTCCGTCCGATTCGTGACAAATGGCTGAAATGCTTGATGCCATCGGAAGAAATAAGGGTATTAATTAGCACTAACAATTTACAGCTTAAAAAACTTCCCTGGCATTTATGGGATTTGATCGAGATCGATTATCCCAAAGCTGAAATTACTTTAAGTGCTTATAATTCAGATCGCATACAGTTACCGCAGACATCTATCTATAGTAAGAGAATTAAGATTTTAGCTATTTTAGGTAATAGCGATGGAATTGATGTCAGACAAGATAGACAATTGTTAGAAAACTTAAAAAATGCGGATACAACTTTTTTAGTACAGCCTCGACGACAAGAAATAAACGAACAGCTATGGAATCAAAATTGGAATATTCTATTTTTTGCAGGTCATAGCCAGAGTGAAGGGGATACGGGTAGGATATATATTAATCAAGAAGATAGTCTGACAATTGCAGAACTTCGGTATGCTTTAAAAAATGCTGTGAGTAATGGTTTGCAGCTAGCAATTTTTAATTCTTGCGATGGATTGGGGTTGGTGAACGAGCTACAATATTTGTGTATTGGGCAGATTATTGTCATGAAGCAACCCGTACCGGATTTTGTTGCTCAACAATTCTTAAAGTATTTTCTAACGACTTTTTCTGCTGGAGAGTCTATATATATTGCGGTTCGTAAAGCTAGAGAAAAATTGCAAGGATTAGAAACAGAATATCCGGGTGCGAGTTGGTTGCCGATAATATGCGAACATCCGGCGATCAAACCGATGCAATGGAAGCTATCGGTTGATTCACAGAAGAAAAGCTGGCGAACATTAGTATTAGTCAGTTTGCTGGTAACTAGTTTAGTAATGGGAGTGCGACGGCTGGGTTTTCTGCAAAAATGGGAGCTACAAACTTACGATTTATTAATGCGATCGCGTCCCGATGAAGGTCCCTCAGAAAGGCTGTTGGTGGTGGGAATTAGAGAAACTGATTTTCAGCTACCCGAACAACAAAACAGAAAAGGGTCTTTAAGCGATACTGCATTACATAAATTGTTACAAAAGCTTGAACCATTACAACCGAGAGCCATAGGATTGGATATCTTTCGCGATTTTCCGGTAAACTCCGAACAACAGCAATTAAAAACTCGATTATTAAAGAGCGATCGCTTCTTTGCAATATGTCATGTAGGGGAAGCAAACGGAGAATCTGAAGGTATCGCACCTCCCCCAGAAATACCCGAACAGCGTCTTGGTTTTAGTAACGTTATCCTCGATCCGGATGATACTTTGCGTCGGTACATTTTATCAATGGATGTACGCAGTAGCTCAAATTGTCCTACAACCTGGTCTTTTGGTTTCCAATTAGCACTACATTATTTAAAAGACGAAGGAATTACACCTGAATTTAAGCAGGGAAATTGGCAATTAGGTGAAGTTGTTTTTCCACGTTTAAGAGAACACAATGGTGCTTATCAAACAGCAGATACTTGGGGAAATCAGATATTACTAAATTATCGTTCCTATCGTTCTCCCAATCAAATTACTGATGTCGTTTCTC
The DNA here is from genome assembly GCA_049649675.1 of Rivularia sp. (in: cyanobacteria). Taxonomy (GTDB): domain Bacteria; phylum Cyanobacteriota; class Cyanobacteriia; order Cyanobacteriales; family Nostocaceae; genus Rivularia. Next base: position 2,115 of record JBARZF010000041.1, read on the forward strand.
TCGAAGATGTTTTAGCAGGTAAGCTTACAGCAGAACAGATTGAAGACAAAATTATTATTATTGGCGTAATTTCAACCTCCGGCGACCGTTTTCGTACACCTTACAGCGACAAATTACCAGCATCCGAGCAAAAAACCCCTGGAGCGATAGTACACGCTCAGCTAGCGAGTCAAATACTGAATGCAGTGTTAGATAAACGTCCTTTATTATCAGCAATACCACTTTGGGGAGAAATATTGTGGATTGGATCTTGGGGTTTTGTAGGAGGAATTTTAACTTTGCGGATTCGTTCGTTAAGTTTATTAGTAGGTGCTAATTTAATTGCAATAATATTTATATACGGAGCGTGCTTTTTTCTATTTATTAAAGGTGTTTGGTTGCCACTTATTCCATCAAAATTGACGTTACTATCAACTACAGGATGTTTGGTAATTATTCATAAATATAAACATATATATATACATAAATATAAACCGTAAGTGCGGCTGTAAGATAAAACATATAGCGGTTTTCGGTTGAGTCCAATACAGACCTAACCCCCAACCCCTTCCCTGCAAGGGAAGGGGAGCAAGGCTTGAAGCCTCTCTCCTTGTAGGAGAGAGGTTTGGAGAGAGGTCAAAACTGTA
>JBARZF010000042.1:0-5664 GCA_049649675.1 Rivularia sp. (in: cyanobacteria)
TGATAACTGATAACTGTTAACTGTTCACTGATAACTGATAACTGAAAAGTTCGACGCTAACAGCCTGCAAAGGCAAAAACAGCATATAAATTGTTAAAAAATAAGGAACCATTACCAAGATGATTGAGACAAATGTCTCTCCACGACACTCGACGTTTTTACAAGTTATTCAAAGTTACTACCAGCTAACTAAGCCTCGGATTATTCCTTTGCTGCTGATTACCACCGCTGGAAGTATGTGGATAGCTGCATCGGGAGAAGTAAATCCTATATTGTTATTAGTAACTCTTGCTGGCGGTACTTTGGCGGCTGCTAGCGCCCAAACAATTAATTGTATTTACGATCGCGATATTGATTACGATATGGAGCGTACCCGACATCGCCCCATTCCTTCTGGTAGAGTACAGCCCCGCGATGCTTTAATTTTCGCCATAGTTTTAGGTATCGCATCTTTTGCTCTGCTGAGTATATTTGCTAATTTGCTTTCTGCTTTCTTGGCAATGTCTGGGATCGCTTTTTACCTGTTAATTTACACCCATTGGCTGAAGCGCAATAGCACTCAAAATATTGTGATTGGGGGAGCAGCAGGAGCAATTCCCGCCTTGGTTGGTTGGGCTGCGGTAACAGGTACTTTAAGTCCAACTGCGTGGTTGATATTTGGTATTGTCTTTGTTTGGACTCCACCACACTTCTGGTCTTTAGCATTGATGATTAAGGATGATTACGCAGCAGTAAATGTCCCAATGCTACCAGTAGTCGCTGGAGAGGAAGCAACAGTTAAGCAAATTTGGTGGTACACGCTTGTAACCGTTGCAGCAACGTTTTTACTGGTTTATCCCTTACATTCAGTAGGAATTATTTACGCTACTATTGCTTTCTGTTTGGGAGCGGTATTTATTCGTAAAGCGTGGCAATTATTACATAATCCTCAAGATCGCAGTTCGGCTAAAGGAATGTTTCTTTATTCCATTTCTTACATGATGTTGCTGTGTTTGGGTATGGTAATTGATAGTCTACCCGTAACTCATCGCATTGTAAGTTTTGTCGGCGATAAATTTAGTTTATTGGTTGGCTGAGGGTTAGTTGAATTTAAACTTTAGAAACCGGGTTTGTCAATAAACCCGGTTTGTTAAAACCGGAAAGAATTACGTTACAAGTCGGAGCCTTGTAACGAGAAATAATCCAAAATCTAAAATCCAAAATCTAAAATCTCTTTCACCGTACTTTCCCATCTTTGCGTCACAATTTCCACAATTGAAAGAAATTCCGGCATCATTTGTTCTGGTTTGCGGCGAATATACCATTTCCATTTACCGCGATTTTTACTTCTATCCCACCATTCTGGTGTCGATAAAATATAATAAATTTCGTCAAAAGTTGTATTACGACTGTTAAAGGCTGTAAAAATAGATTTTCTAACTAATGTTTCATCTAATTTTATATATGATGTAAATAGCATCAAATCGTATAAATCTTTAGGTCGCCAGCGTTTGAATCCCTGCTCTACTAAGCCATGCAGCTTCCAGCCAAACATGGTTTCTGGGGTTGCAGCCTGCAATTTGATTTTATAATTAGTTAGCATTGGGTAATCAATTAATTGCGGTGGTGGAACAATTGGATCTCCAAAACCAACATCTATTTGAATATTTTTTTGATAGTCTTCAAACGCAGCATTTATATTAACTCGCGCTCCTGGATATTCGGTTTCTAACCAAATTCCTGTTACTTCTAAGGAGTCAATATCAAAATGAACTCCATCTGCAAAATAAGTGCTTTTGAGAATATTTTTAAATTTTTCTTCTGTTATTTCAATATCAAAATCATACAAACCTAAAAAATCAACATCTTCAGCAATCCTTCTTTCCGCTGGAACCCAAAGTCGAGTCAGCATTCCCCCGCGCAACACTAATTCATCACTATAAATTGAATTGAAAACCCGACGTAAAACACTTTCAAGTAAGTGGTAAATTAATATCTCTTCTGAAGAACGATTTGTATTATCAGCTATTTTTAATAAGTGTTTTTTTATTTCTTTCATTTTGGGGGAACAGGGAATAGGGAATAGGGAACAAGGGGAGATTGGAACAAAGATAAATTCATTTTTTACTCGTTACTCGCAACTTATTCCTAACTCATAACTCATAACTCAATTAATCCATCCAGCATCTAAATTCAAGTTGCTGTCGTAAACTGTATATTCTCGCTGTTGCTGAGAAAGTTTGAATCCTTTTGATTTAAGCAGTTTTAATAAATTATCAAAGTGTTGTTGAGCAGATTTATATCCCATACCATAAACTCGCATGGTAATAAATCGCTCCTGTTTTTCGTCAACTATCTTAAAAGCATTTGCTGATAGATAAGCATCGTGCTGCAAACAATTTTTTCTCAGCATTTCTAGATTCTCCCAAGCTGACAAAATAGCTTTGACATGAAACTCGAAATAATTAGTCTTCGGTAATCTTTGCGCTTCAATATCCGAAATAGGAATATCTTGATTACTCACCATCGCTTCAATTTTGATGCGAGTAATTTCAAAGTCTGCATTAACTATATTTTGAGCTATTTGATTTATTTGTTGTAGTACGTCTGAGAAAGTGCCGTGATGATAAGATGCTGTCATCGGTTGAGAACGAGTTACACCTTCAGGTAGTTCTATAAAAACGCATTTAACGTTTATATTTTGGCAAATTAACTTAAATTTTTCCCGTAATGCTAATTTTTCAACTTTTACGGTGATATGCGCTTCAAATGTACCTTTATAACTGGGTTGCATCAGCTAGTAAAAAGGTAGTATATAAGTTTTATGATTCGGTAATGACATTTTTCCTTACCTTATATTCTTCTTTGTAGTCTTATTGTAATACGCTGAAGATATAATGGCAAATCAAGACAGAACTTACGCAACCGGAACGAAGCGTGTAACGTGTCTCGCAAGAAACATAAAATTAAGCATTCCCGACGTTAAGTTGGCTTCTGATAGTCCAGATAATACAATTAAACTTGGGGAATCAAACCTTTGTAAGCTACTTGCCAAGCATTAACATGAATTGTGGCTATATATGAATGATATCTTCAAGAGTTGCGCTTCTGATAGTCATTAATAGAAGAAAGTTTTAGTACCCAGTTTCAAAAAAGCTGGGCTTTACTGTTTAATCAAATATCAACATTTATCTGTTCTATCTGTCTAGCAGCTTTTTCCCAAAGTTTTGCTGAAGTCTCATCTTGCCAATGAGTCCTCAGATTTTCTGCTTTTTTATGACATATTCGCTCTAGCATTTCTAAAATTGTAGATAATGTTAATTTATCAACTAACCCTTCCACAATTCCCATATATTCTTTGTGTAACATAATTAGCTCCTTAATGTCCGCTAATATAGAAATGAAAAAACCATCTAAAATGCTTTTGACTTCGCAAATATTTTATTAAGTTTTATTGCTTGTTTTGATGGGTATTTTGTCGGTTTATACAGGCAGTTTAACATCTAATAGAATAGTTAATTTAGATGATTTATATAAATTAGGACTTATGCACGAACAACGGAAAATATAGTGTTGCAGACATTTTCGATACCCCCAACCTCCCTTCGGAATTGGGGGGCTTGCGTAAGTCCTATAAATGAACAAAAAAATGATTAAACCTGGATGTGGAGGAAAACTAATATCAATATATCAAATAGTAGACTAAGGTCAGAAAGTTATTCGCAATTAGACACGCCTGGCGGGTTTATTGGTAGTCTTTTTATTGTATAATACCCTTCGAGCAAGATGCATGTCTTTCAGACACGCTCCGCTAACGCACTACAATGCTTTCACTTTGTCGCATTATATAATTTAGCTGCACATCAGCTTACCAATCTAAACGTGAGCGTTCGGCTTTGTTAATTTAAAAACTCAATCCCATTTTTTTTAGCAGCCGAGACAATTTTATTAATGTCCAATTCACTAGTCTTAGAAGTAATCTTTGATTCGTCTTTTAAGAGAGTACCTACTGCTGATAACATCTTGGGTAAAGCATCACTTCGACTTACTACTAAAACTTTTCCTTCTCCCGTGCCAATATGTTTAAAGCCAAAAGGAACACCCGAAGGAATGGAAACAATCTCACCTTGGGTTACTTTGGTATTTTGCTCTGGCTCGGAGAAAGCAAACTCAAAGTCTCCTTTAATAATGTATATTTCTTCTGGAGCCTGAAGAACGTGTTTTCTTAACAGCAACCCTTCATATTTAGATGGCTGAGTTATTTCAGTTTTAGAGATAACTTGAGAAATATTGCTATTAAAAGGTTTATAGGTATTAAAAGTTTTATAGGTAAATATTTCTCTTCCTATTGCTACAGTTTTACTATAGTTGGGATGAAAAACTGATATATTTTGAGAGGTTAAGGCAGCGGCATCTAAAGTCGGATACATCGCTGCTGTAAAAGACACGAATAAAACGAAGAAAAGAGAAATTATTGTTTTCATGATAATTTTTGGTTGTTAGATTAGTTAATACAGTGCCAGTCTTTTTCAATATCCTGATAAACGAACGATCGCTTATGCCAAACCACCATTCGCGCGAATATTTTGTCCTGTAATCCAACGTGAATTATCGCTAGCTAAAAAAGCAACCACATCGGCGATATCTTCTGTTTCTCCGATTCTTCCTAAAGCTGCCATATCACCAAATTTCTTAATTTGTTCTTCGGTTTTACCTTCGCGAAACAAAGGAGTATCTGTAGGTCCCGGAGAGACAGCGTTAACTGTAATACCACGGCTTCCGACTTCTTTGGCTAACACTCGCGTAACTTGTTCTACTGCTCCCTTGGTGGCAACATAAGCGCTGTAAGTCGGCAGCATCATAGCCGTGGTAGTACTAGAAATATTGATTATTCGTCCCCCTTCATTCATCCGTTTAACCGCTTGTTGACAGGCGAAATAAGTACCTTTGATGTTGACAGCAACAATTTTATCAAAGTCTGCTTCTGTTATTTCTACTAAAGGTTTGTTAATAATAATTCCAGCACAATTAACTAAAATATCGACTTGTCCTAACTTATCAACAGTTTGCTCGAATAAACTTTCTATTTCAGCAACTTTACCCACATCAGCTTGGATTGCGATCGCGTTTCCTCCCTGCTGTTTGATTTCTTCTACTGTTTGGTTCGCTTTATCCGCACTGTGGGAATAATTGATGACTACTGCTGCGCCATCTTTAGCTAGTTTTGTGGCTATTGCTTTACCAATTCCTTTCGATGAACCCGTGATTATTGCGACTTTGTTATTTAATGTCATTATTTTAATTTTGTTGTTAGTTATGCCCGATTTAAAAGACTACAAATAGTATCAACATCCGTTATCACAGCATCAGCCGTAGATTGAATACTTTCTAAAGAACGCTTTCCCGCTTCATCATTTCCGGCTCCACAAGCATCTGTGACGATAACAGGAATGTAGCCTCGATCGGCTCCATGACGAACTGTTGGCTCAATACCAATTTCTGTAGCTATACCAACAACCGCAAAGGAATTAATACCGCAATCTCTCAAAGCAATATCTAAAAAAGTCCCCTCGAAAGCAGACATGGTAATTTTGTCAAATATAACCTCTGAAGCAAGAGGAGATAGTTCGGGAATCAATTGAAAACTATCAGAATCCCGCAAAAACCAAGGATTAAATTCATCAA
>JBARZF010000043.1:0-26322 GCA_049649675.1 Rivularia sp. (in: cyanobacteria)
ACCATCCCTCCACGTCCGTTTAGAGTCTCCCAATGCCCTAGGTTGACTATTCAAATTTTACCACAATGGTAGGTAAAAAAAGCCGTTCTAAAAGAACGGGGCTTGAATCCCACTAATTTCGGTCAATACACCATCTACATGGACGATAGTATACAAGTACTCACCAGTCATCTTTGCCGATCCTAGAAATAATTTTGTAGTAACTAAAAGAACTATTGATGCTGTGTATGCTCCTATCAATTTCGTGGAACAGCTAGCCGGAAGACCTCCCTCAACTCCAAACTATCAAGGCATGGCGCAAGGTTTTCCCCAATACAACCAAAAATTACATCCACTACAACGAAAGAATTGGGCAACAGCCGAAAGTCGTTGGGTTCGTTTGCAATTGGAATGGTCAAAAGCATCACCTCAGCAACGACAGAAGATAGTTGCTCTTATCAATCAGGAATTGCAGGCTGGTAAGGACGAGGGTGATATAGCTGGCCATCTCTTACGTACCGTTCATGGTGAAAATCGGACTGCTAATGCTCCCAATACAATGAGTCAGTTCAATTCCGATATGCAAAAGATAGACTACTTCCGCAGAATGATGGCTTATTAATCTGACACATTAATTGATAATAATGTAAAGGTGTAACGTAATTGCTACGTCTCCAGCAATATCAAATCCAAACAAAATTTTCCACTAATCTAAAAATAATCCTAACTCCTCAACAAAAACGCCCCCAGACTGTAAGCCAGGGGGTATTTTTATAAACCTTACTGATTCAAACTCAATCTTTCAAATAAGAAACTTCTACAATAATAATTAAAGTTCTGATAACTCCGCGTTCCTCTGTGCTTACCTTTGCGTTCCTCTGCGTTCAAAAGGAAAACAAAAAATGAAATCAATAACACACCCAACAAAAACCAAAATCGAAATCAAAGAACCCATTAATGTAAGTTCAAAAAAGTTTACAAATAATAAGTACGAATATTACAAGCTGCTGCGAGAAGATTATCCTGTGTGCAAAGGAAAAGTCAGCGTGATGGATGCTTATTTTATTTCGCGTTACGATGACTGCGTTAATTTTCTCAAAGATCCGCGTTTTGTTCGCAATCGCACCACTGCAACGGGTGGAGGGAGATTTCCATTTCCTTTACCTAAGTCGGTGTCTTTAATGGCAAACAGCATGATTAACGAAGATGAGCCGGATCATCGCCGTTTACGGGATTTGGTGCATCAGGCATTTACTAGACATTCGCTGGCAAAAATGGAGGGACGAATTGAGCAATTAACTAACGATTTGCTTGATCGCGCAGAAGCACAAGGTACGGTGGATCTTAAGCAGGCTTATGCACTGCCGATTCCCGTTACCGTTATTCAAGAAATGGTAGGTGTAGCTGATGAAGATATGCCTCGGTTTTATAACGGTATGAAAGCTATGACAGATGGTTTTTCGGGATTGAGTCTGTTCCGCACGTTATTCTGGGATATGCCGCGTTTATCAAAATTTGTCCGCGAGTTAATCTATCGCAAACGCTCTAACCCCTCTGAAGACATTTTAACCGCACTGATTCAAGCGGAAACGGAAGGAGAAAAGCTGAGTGAAGATGAGGTAGTAGCTATGGTTTTTCTACTGATTATTGCAGGGTACGAAACTACCGTTTATTTAATTCTCAACAGCGTTTTGACTCTCCTACAACATCCCGAACAATTGGCACGTTTGCGTTCCGAACCTAAGTTGATTAATTCGGCAGTCGAAGAAATTTTACGTTATAGAGGTCCGGTGCAAGGTACGAAACCAGGCTATGCACTCGAAGATGTAGTGCTACATGGCGTAACTATTCCCAAAGGGGCTGCGGTAATGCCTTTACTTGGAGCAGCCAATCGCGATCCAGATGTATTTGAAAATCCAGAAGTGTTTGATATTGCGCGATCGCCCAACAAGCATCTGGGATTTGGTAGCGGCATTCACACTTGCTTGGGCGCTCCGTTGGCGCGGATGGAGACTAGAATTGCAATTACGAACCTGATCAAACGCAATCCTAATTTACGTCTAGCGGTAGATGCATCGGAGCTTGTATTGATAAATACACCGCTGTGGCATCGCTATAAGAGTCTGCCAGTAATTTTGGAGTAGAAAAGAAAATATCAAAAATCAAGTTTTACTTATAACTGTCATATCCTTAATACGCCATTTACCACGGATTTTAACCACCATATACCTAACTCGTATAGTGTCGTTATAAGACCGAGCCTGGTTTATTTGACGGTTTTGATAGAAGCGAGCTTGTTCGGTAACTGTCGCTTCAATAGCAGCTTGATTCTTGTTGTTAGGAATCGTATCAACGGATTCAATATTCACGGTATGCTCAAAGGTTCTATAGCGGTTCTGTGACTTAACTTGTTGAGCTACTATTCGCCAACTATTAAGAGCGGTACCAGTTAAAATATCATTTAAGCTGTCAATATTATGATTTTCTCCCAAGGCACTTGCTTTAGTAGATAGCCAATTTTCAACTATTACTTTTGCGGTTCCTTTTGTGAAAGTAGCGTTATCTGAAATAGGTTCGCTATTAGCAGTAGGTATTTCTATCGGTGCTTCATTTATCTGTATGCTCAACTGCTCCCCTTGGATTGGTTCGGGGGAAAATAAATTTTGTAATAATCCGACAGCCGCACCCACCAACAGCCATAAAACTAATAAACCCGACAAAGAGCCAAAAACTAACCAAATAAAACGGGTTCTTTTTTGCGAGGTTGATGGAGTAATCCGTCGTCTGGCTACTTTAGGGCGGGGTGTACCCTCAACAGCAACTCCTGAGTTGGGAATTTCAGTCTGCTTGCGTCTTTTACGACCGTTGGTTTGAGCCGGTACGCCTGTCGGCATCATCGCCCTTGCAGAACCATTTTGAACGCGGTTGTTATTTCGGAAGCGTTCTGCTGTTGGAATCGGCCCCACTGATACTGGTGTTTCGTTAGGTGTTACGGCATCGGTTGGTTTAGTCGGATCATTGTTCAAAGTTTTATGAGCATACCCTGGTGGTGTTTGCCTGTGGTTATTAAATTGTCGATAAACGACATTAGAATTGCTTTTATTTTGAGTATTTTGATTATTTGATTGAGGTTGAGGATTGGACTCTCGATTTGCTTGATTTACTTGATTCTCTCTGGGTAAAGCTTCCAAATAAGCCTGTACTTGGTCGTCAGCAAAATATTCTTTCAAAGAAGCTTGCCGATTTTTTAAATCACGAAAATGAGGAAATACCTCGTTTTGCAACCAAGTTTCTGAATACAAACATAATCCGGGTAGCAAATCGGGAGAATCAATCGAATTTTCTCTAATAAAAGCTAAAGCTTCGTACTCCTGACTCAACTCCAAAGCACGAGTTGCTTCTTGGGTTTGTCCTAAAAGTAAAGCACACAAAGATTGTTCTAAGTGTACGTCTTGACGTTTACCCAAATGAATCAACATTTGTTTTGCTTGACGGATTAAAGCAGGTTGACGTTGAGTAAATCCTCGTGCTATCAAAGCATATACAGCTAAATACGTCGCGACAGCAGAAGGACGCTTGCTTTCTTGTTCAAATAGCTTGTGCTGCTCTGCAACAGTTAAATAGTGACGCAATTGCTGAATAAATCGCAGAAAATCATCTACGTTTAAACCGGATTCATCTTTACCCGTGCCATCAATTCCACCGCGACAAACGAGTACTTCTTCTAATAATCGTAAACCCTGTTGTCGTTCCGCATTTTTCTCTAGTGGTAATGCTAGTAATTCTAAAATGCGATAAGGTCGCAGTCTACTCAGATCCGCTTCTATTTCAGCTTGAACGTTTTCAAATAATCCTTCATTGGATAACAGTTCTAAACCAGTTTCTAACGATACGGCTGCATTTTCATAATGAGCTTGCTGCCATTGTTCGCGGCCTAATTCCAAGCAGGCAAGAGCAACCGTGAGAACAACATCGGGACGTTGAGCGTTTTGTTCGGCGCTCAGTTGTCTTTGTTTTGAAGGCTCGGCTACTTTACCATTTTGATTAACTAAGTATGGACGACCTAGATTTAAAACCTGTTCGTATTCTCCCAACTCCTGCAAAAGCACCAAAGCGCCAATCAATTCTTCTTGGGAAATGTCGATACCTAAAGTTTTGGAGTCCATATCACCTTGACTGCCCGGTGCCCGGGGAGCAACCGCCACACTGCTATCGCGCCCGTCTTCTGGAGTGTAAGCGTGTGTCAGATAAACTCGGTCGTATTCTGAGCGTTCTTTCGGATCTGATAAAACCACGTATGCTTCTTCTATAAGTTTTTTTCGATATGCAATTGCTGTATGGGAATATTCGCGTCGCGGCAATCCGACAATGCGATCGCTGTATGCTTGACGCAACTGCTCCTCACTTGCCGCCATCGGAATTCCTAAAATTCTGTAATAATCTAGCGGAATTTGCACAGTCTACTTCCCCGCTCAGCCTTGATCGATAAAGTTTTCTTAATATATTCTTGGGCTTGTAAAACCGTGCCATAATAATAACCCAGTGACTTTACACATATAAGTGTGTATCGCGACATCTTTACCTATACCTCCCTTCAGATAGAGTCAAGTAGTCGCTGATGAGTGTAAATTAAAGCGGATATTGAACTTGCTAATTGAACCTCCTACAATAATTAAATGTGCTTAGTGTAACAGAACTATTTAAGAAGACGATAATTTAGATATTACCTTTCTTCAGGACTACTTTGTTAAATACACCCTATATATAAATGCTGTAATTACACAACAATACTTTTGTTTGATGAAGAACAATATCTAGGTAGATAAAAGCTTTTTCCCATAAAGAAGGAAAGTTAAGCAAACCCTTGTAATTTTTTTCCCAAACGAGAAAAAGATATTATCACAATTGGGATTTAAGTACAAATATCTACGGAGATATTCCGGATATTTGCTGTCTAAATGTGATTTGTTAATCAAAATGCAGAATATTGATATCCTGAAACGGTAATCTATAAAAGTCAAGGCAGTGTAAGTACTTATAGAAACCAGGATTAACCAGTCCATTAAAAATTGCGTATTGCTTCATGTCTTTGACTGCCGATGTAGCAATATAGAACCCCTGTTACAAAAATTATCTTTTTAAGTGTTACCACGGAGTTTATAGGAAAAATAATGATTCAAGAACGTACTTTACCTGAAAGTAATGCGACCACCGCACAAATAACCAAGGAAGAAGGTTTACGAGTTTACGAAGACATGATTTTGGGGCGTTTTTTTGAAGATAAATGCGCCGAAATGTACTACCGAGGCAAAATGTTCGGTTTTGTTCACCTCTATAACGGTCAAGAAGCAGTTTCTAGCGGTGTCATTAAAGCAATGCGGCCGGGTGAAGACTTCGTTTCGAGTACTTACCGCGATCACGTTCATGCTCTGAGTGCGGGAGTTCCGGCAAAACAAGTCATGGCGGAGTTATTTGGTAAAGCCACTGGTTGCAGCAAAGGGCGCGGTGGTTCGATGCATATGTTTTCCAAAGAACATGGTTTGTTGGGTGGTTATGCATTCGTTGCTGAAGGTATTCCGGTTGCTGCCGGAGCGGCTTTTCAAACCAAATACCGTCGCGAAGTTCTCGGAGATGAAAACGCCGATCAAGTTACTGCCTGCTTTTTTGGCGATGGAGCCTGCAATAATGGTCAATTTTATGAAACATTAAATATGGCTGCTTTATGGAAACTGCCGATTCTTTTCGTGGTAGAAAACAATAAGTGGGCGATTGGAATGTCTCACGAACGCGCTACTTCTCAACCAGAAATCTACAAAAAAGCCAGCGTATTCGGTATGCATGGAGTAGAAGTTGATGGAATGGACGTATTAGCAGTTCGTTCGGTTGCTCAAGAGGCAGTATTACGCGCTCGTGCTGGAGAAGGCCCCACATTAATCGAAGCGCTTACCTACCGTTTCCGGGGTCACTCATTAGCAGATCCAGACGAAATGCGTAGTAAAGAAGAAAAAGAATTTTGGTTCTCTCGCGATCCTATCAAGAAATTTGCAGCTTATTTAGTCGAACAAAACTTAGCTTCTCAAGAAGAACTTAAAGACATAGAGCGCAAAATTCAAGCCACCGTTGACGAAGCAGTAGAATTTGCCGAAAGCAGCCCCGAGCCAGATCCAAGCGAATTGCACAGGTTTATTTTCGCTGAAGATGAGTAATTTAGGTTAAAGGTTAAAGGTTAAAGGTCAAAGGGTAATGGGTAATAGGTAATGGGAGCAGAAGGGGACAAGGAGACAAGGAGAAACAATTCCTAACTCCTAACTCCTAACTCCTAACTCCTAACTCCTAACTCCTAACTCCTAACTCTTAACTATTCCCTATGCCCAATTACCTAACAACTAACAACTAACAACTAACAACTAACAACTAACAACTAACCACTAACTGTTAATTATGTTTTCTATCAACGTTGAACAAAGACAGTACGAAACTTACATTCTGACTGACGAGAAAGCTAAGTCTCAGTTGGAAGTGCTACCCAAACGTGGCGGTATTATTACAAAATGGCGCATTGACGGTAAAGAAATTTTTTATCTTGATGAAGAACGATTTAAGAATCCGGAGATGAGCATTAGAGGTGGAAATCCGATTTTGTTTCCTATTTGCGGAAATTTACCTGACGATACTTACACTGTTAACGGTAAACAATTTACGCTCAAGCAACATGGCTTTGGTCGTAACTTACCTTGGGAAGTAGGCGAAGAAGTTACTGTAGATAATGTTTCTCTCAAGCTGCATCTCAACAGCAACGAAGAAACCAAGGCGGTTTATCCTTTTGACTTTCAGGTGAATTTCACCTACCAACTGCATGGCAATACACTAACCATACTTCAAGAATTTAAGAATAACTCTTCTTTATCAATGCCTTTCTCGGTGGGTTTTCATCCTTACTTCTTAACCCACGATAAAAGTCAGCTAGAGTTTGATATCCCATCAAGTGAGTTTCAAGAGAAAGATAGCAAGGATATTCACTCGTTTAACGGTAACTTTGATTTTAGTAAAGATGAAATTGATGTTGCATTTACAAAGCTGAGTGCAAAATCTACCAGCGTTACAGATAAAAGTCGTAACTTGAAAATGACGCTGGAATACGATGATAATTTCTCAACCTTGGTATTTTGGACAGTTAAAGGAAAAGACTTTTATTGCTTGGAGCCTTGGAGCGGGCCACGAAATGCCATGAACACCTCAGAACACTTGACTGTACTGGAACCTGGAGCCAGTCATTCAGCAAAATTTAGCATCACAGCAAATTTTTTCGCTTAACCCCTTTACAAAACAATAGGGTTCCATGCTATTATTCATAAGTCGCGAAAAACGCGATGGGTGGCTAGCTCAACGGTAGAGTACTCGGCTTTTAACCGATTTGTTCTGGGTTCGAATCCCAGGCTACCCATTTAAGGATTTACATATCTCGTTCTTTCTCTATTATTGATTGATGGGGAGACAAGGAGAGTCATTTCAGTTATCAGTTATCAGTTATCAGTCATCAGTCAGTTAGGAATTCTTTGACCTTTGACCTTTGACCTTTAACCTTTAACCTTTAACCTTTAACCTTTGACTTTTGACCTTTAACCTTTGACCTTTGACAAGAAACTTTTTAAACATAGGTACGCACAAATAGTTATAATTTCCTATAAGTTGAAAAAAATATTAAGATTAACGTAAGAATTACGCTTGTCTTAAAACAGATTAGCTAATAACTAAATTAGGAGGAATATATATGGCGCTCGTACCAATGCGTCTGCTGTTGGATCATGCTGCTGAGAACGGTTACGGCATCCCAGCTTATAACGTTAATAACATGGAGCAAATCCTGGCAATCATGGAAGCTGCTGTGGAAGCTGATAGCCCCGTGATTTTACAGGCTTCTCGCGGTGCGCGTAAGTATGCAGGAGAAAACTTCTTGCGTCACCTGATTTTGGCAGCAGTGGAAACCCATCCAAATATTCCCATTGCTATGCACCAAGACCACGGTAACAGCCCTGCTACTTGCTATTCTGCAATTCGTAACGGCTTCACCAGTGTAATGATGGATGGTTCCCTTGAAGCTGATGCCAAGACTCCAGCTAGCTTTGAGTACAACGTGAATGTTACCGCTGAAGTTGTGAAAGTTGCTCACTCAGTTGGAGCCAGTGTTGAAGGAGAACTCGGTTGTTTGGGTTCTTTGGAAACTGGAATGGGTGAAGCAGAAGATGGACACGGTGCTGAAGGAAAACTCAGCAGAGAGCAACTTTTAACAGATCCTGATGAAGCTGTTGAATTTGTTGAAAGAACTCAAGTTGATGCGCTAGCAGTTGCGATCGGAACCAGCCACGGTGCTTATAAGTTTACTCGTAAGCCTACTGGTGAAGTTTTGGCAATCAGCCGAATTGAAGAAATTCACAACCGTCTACCCAACACTCACCTTGTAATGCACGGTTCTTCTTCCGTACCTCAAGAGTGGTTGGATATGATTAACAAGTATGGTGGTAAGATTCCTGAAACCTACGGTGTACCTGTTGAAGAAATTCAGAAAGGTATCAAGAGTGGTGTACGTAAGGTGAATATTGACACCGATAACCGTTTGGCTATCACCGCTGCCTTCCGCGAAGCTGCTGCGAAAGATCCAGCCAACTTTGACCCCCGTCACTTCCTCAAGCCTTCCATCAAGTACATGAAGCAGGTTTGCTTGGATCGCTATCAAGCCTTTGGTACTGCTGGTCATGCTAGCAAGATCAAGCAAATTCCTTTAGATGAGTTTGCAGCTAAGTATGCTAGTGGCGAACTTTCTGCTAAAACCAAATCTACTGCGAAAGTATAGTTTTTTAAATAAAAGTTAACAAGTCAAAATCAACAAGTAAATAGGGACACTACAAAGCGCGTGTCCCTACGTTACTGAGGATTCTAATCAAAATGACCAAACCGGGTAAGTATTGTTCCCCGGTTTTTTGTTTTGTTAGTCGTTAGATGTAAGCGTTGCTGAGTTACATCCATCTCAGACTACTTCTGATTCGGAGGTTTATTCAATTTTTCCGTACTTTTTCTAACTCCACAGTAATTTTTGCGGCTTCAAAAAATAATCTTGCTACGGGTATTAGGTCAATTCGTTGTGGTTCTTTATTGACTGCAAATAAAAAAACGGCTAATAACCCAATAATGTATCCCGTTAATGTAGATATGCGAGCAAAAGTATAACTAATTTTTTCAGAAGTCTTAATTGTGTTGCGTTTCATAGTTATGATGGAATTGAATAAATTAAAAACTCAGCCTGGAGCGATTCCAGGCTTTTTCTTAACTAAATTAGAAACAAAAGCTTTAGCTTATAAAATCATTGACAAAGAGGATGTTTTAAAAGTATGAAGAATATAGGTTATACCTTCTGATTCAACTGTACTGAAACACAAAATTAAGGTATTCACCATATATTGAGATGGTTCTTTCGCTACGCTAACCATGAAGTCATAAAAGCTTTTTAAAACATCCTTTAAACAATTCGGCATTTTGCTAGCAGACTATCGCAATGATTCAGTAATCATCGTTATAGCTATTAAACAAAGTAAAATTATTCCGATAAACCGAATTACGGCGAAAATGAAAGCAAGCAGCTTACTTGCCATAGCAAAATAACCTACCCCCGTTGCAAAAGCAAAAGCTATAGAAATACCAATTAGCACTAAAAAAAAGTACTTGATAAATCTGAAGGTAAATTGGAACAATCGACTATATTTGTTACCGATCATGATTGATACTCCATTCATTGAGTTAAGTTCTAGATATCCAAATGCATTTAAATCAAAAAGCCGGTAGTGTTTTATCACTTACCGGCTCGTAAACTTCTTGTTCATCGAAAGCCTCATATTTTAGATTTTGCAGATATTTAATTTGATTCATGGATATGAACCGTTAAAATATTGCACAAATATTGTCTTTTCTCTATCGCAAAAAATAAAATGCAGTTCGCGATAGAATAATTACCGTCTATTAGCTTTTCTTAGATAACCACCAGTTTTTCCAGGTTTTGATTATTTGCTGGTATGCCTTCTGCATAGTTTCTGATTCCTTTTTATTTAAACAGTACCGCTGACTGAGGTGGCTGTTTACATACACCACAAATTGGTTATTTTTCTTTTCAATAGTGATATTAAATTCACCATATCCACTCTCAGACAGTATTTGCATTAACAGGAAGTTCATGTGAGAAAAAACTGGAGGTAATATAAGCGTTGATTGCCTAAGCTTTTGATTAAATTCAGGTTTTACCTCTAAAGACGTATTCTCAAAATACAACTGTGTCTTTGCGGCTTCGGGGCTTAGTAAAAATTCCTGGAATCGAGGCACAGTCATTTGCTTTTCTCCATGATGCTTAAGATAAGTTCAATGCTCGGTGATGATACGAAAACAAATTGATCGTTGCTTGGTAAAGCATTTCTCACGTTTTCTCACATACGTTACTGAGATTATAACTCATATTTTAGCGTTTTAATTTTTAAGTATTTTTTAGCTATTACAAAAAAAGCGATCGCGGGGTATTTCTCATCTTCCTCCAAGCTGCTGAGTTAATAACGAAATTTTTTCATTTTATACTTATAAAAAATTAATATTCGATTGGAGAAAAAATGAAATACTTGAAATAGAGTCAAAAAGGGGCTTACCAAAAATAAAACTTAAGTACTTTGTATTTGTTATATACCAATATTTTATAAGTATATTTGTTCGTGAGTTACTGTATTTTTGGATGCTAGTTGTTCTTAGATCGAAAAAAGCTAATTGATTATTGTAGTCGTCAAGAAGATATGAGTATATTTACTGTCTCACAATTGTGATAAAAAGAGCTATATTTGAATCTTAGATTCGACCTGAGAATATGAGAATATTTTGTCAGGAATGGCTGATAAGATTGTCAAGACTATTGTGTGGCGATTGATTAGTCAATACAATGTTTAATCCCAGAGGTTTGGTTTAGTAAAAAAATAAATATCACATATCGATATGTGACATGGAGCTAATGTGACATGGATAGTATTGTTAATAAATCTCAGCTACCAGATGAATTTATTCAAGAAGTAGCAACTCGACAAGGTGTAACTAAAACAGAACTTGATGCTTTGCAATTAGCATTACAGGGCTTTTCTGGGCCAGATATTGCACAGAAGTTGAAGATATCTCAAGCAGCAGTGCGGAAAAGATTAGGGGAAAGTTACAAAAAATTTAAAATCGAAGGCAGCAAGAATAAAAAAATTTACGAGCTTAAGCAATTTTTATTTCAAAAGTACCAAGCTTTGGAAGCAAAGAAACCAAAAGTCAGTGAGAATTGGGGTGAAGCGGTTGATATTAAAGGTTTTCAGGGTAGAGAAAAGGAAATCTCCGAATTAAACGGGTGGATTGTGGATCGGAAATGCAGTTTGATTGCGGTGTTGGGATTAGGAGGTATTGGTAAAACCATCCTTGCTGCCAAAATAGTTGAACAGGTACGCAATAATTTTGATTACATCATTTGGCGCAGTCTTCGCAATTCTCCGCAATTGAATGATATTTTGACTGAAATTTTGCAGTTTCTACCCAATGACAATCGGATTGATTTTGTCTTGGAGGATGATAATCATAATAAGAAAGTTCTGTATCTAATCGATGTATTGCGGAAACATCGCTGCTTGATAATTTTAGATAATGTTGAGTCTTTGTTTAGTAGTAGTAAGGGAAAAGAACATGAATTAGTCGGAAAATATCAAGATGGCTATCAAAATTATGGCGATTTTTTTAAAAAAGTTGGAGAAACATCACACTCTAGTTGTTTATTACTAACGAGTCGGGAAAAACCGTTGGAAGTAGCAATCTTAGAAGGCAAAAAGCTACCTGTTAAGGTATTGCAGCTTACAGGATTGAATTCCAAGGATGCAAAAGCCATTCTTCATGATAAGGGATTCACAGATTCTATTTGTTCAGAAGAAGAATTGCGGGAATTAGTAGAGCTTTATTCTGGTAATCCATTAGCACTGAAAATAGTTGCTACCACTTTATATGATTTATTTAACAACAATGTTGCTGAATTCTTAAAGCAAATCGAGCAAAAAACGGCTGTATATGGAAATATCCACACACTTTTAGAAGAACAATTCAACCGTTTATCGGAGTTAGAGAAACAACTCATGTATTGGTTTGCAATCAATCGAGATTCTGTTTCTTTCGCGCATATGAAGAAAGATTTAATCGTACAAGATAATATTAGAATTCTAGAAGCTGTAGAGTCTTTATTGCGGCGATCGCTAATTGAAAAAGCAGTAGATGCAGGTGTTGGAAGATTTAGCCTCCAATCTGTGGTTGCAGACTATATCACAAAAGTGTTAATTTATCAAGTATTGGAGGAAATTATTGCCGCTCGCGACTCTAAAATTATTAACTTTAAAATTCTTAACGAATATCCTTTAATTAAAGCGCGATCGCTAGATTATTTTCGCCAGAGACAAGAACGTTCAATTTTGGAACCATTGAAGAAAGAGTTAGTAGGCGTTTTTGGTAGCGAGAAGGAATTAGAATCCGAATTAACAGAGATATTACAGCAGCTACGACAACTACGAGCTAGAAAAGGATACGCAGCAGGTAATATTATTAATTTATTGCGTCATCTTCAAATTAACAAATCGCAAATTAATCTAAGTGGATGGGATTTTTCTAATTTGACAATCTGGCAGGCTTATTTTAAAGATGTGAGATTGCAAAATGCCCGATTTACGAATAGCGATTTAAAAAGTTCAGTATTTCGCGATACGATGTCGAGTTTGGTATCGGTAGGTTTTAGCCATGATGGTAAATGTTTTGCCACAGGAGTAATAAATGGGGAAGTGCGACTATGGCAAACGGATGATATTAAATTAGTTAATATTTTGAAAGGACATACCGTTTGGATATGGGCATTTGCATTTAGTCCTGACAATAAAACTCTTGCTAGTGGTAGTGCCGATTACAAAATTAAATTATGGGATATTGGCAGTGGCGAATGTATTGATACGTTGATAGAACATACTAGTAAAGTATATTCAGTGGCGTTTAATAATGATGGTACGCTGCTCGCTAGTGCTAGTGAAGACCAAAGTATTAAAATTTGGAATGTTGAAACTCGCGAGTGCCAAAAAACCCTAAAAGGACATACTGGTCCGGTTTGCTGTATATGTTTTCATCCTGGGAATAAAGATATTATTGCCAGTGCTGGTAACGACTCTAATATTAAGCTGTGGAATATTCATACAGGAGAATGTTTAGCCACTTTTACTGGACATAAAAAAAACGTTTATGCAATAGATTTTCATCCAGATGGTGAACTACTAGTTAGTTGCAGTGCAGATAAAACTATTAAACTTTGGGAGTCATCAACAGGCAATTGTAAATTTACCTTAAATGGTCACGAGGGGAAGGTTTATAAAGTGCGTTTCAGTCCTGATGGCAAGATAATTGCCAGTTGTAGTGAAGATCGAACAATTAAATTATGGGATACTAACAGTGGTGAATGTAAGCGAACATTGTCCGGTCATACGAGCCAAGTATGGGATATTTGTTTTCATCCGTCAGGACGCAGGCTTATTAGTGGTAGCGATGACCAAACAGCAAGGATTTGGAATATAGAAGATGGAACTTGCTGGAATGTTTTGAAAGGCTATACTCGTGGTGTTTTTTCTTTAGCATTTAGTCCAGATAGTAAAATCCTTGTTAGCGGTCAAGATCAACAAATAATAATACGCTTGCGGGAGTTACAAAACTTTGAATGTTATCAGCTCTACGGTGTACATCAAGGGCGAATTCGCTCGGTGGCTTTTAGTCCAGATGGTCGTACCTTAGCCAGTGGTAGTGCAGACCGTCAAATCAAGCTTTGGGATATTCAGAATGTTAGTGATGGCAAAGAGATTGCAACCCTCAAAGGACATGAAAATTGGGTATTGAGTGTAGTTTTTAGCCCTGATGGTCAAACCTTGGCTAGCGGTGGTGAAGATAACACTATTCGTATTTGGAATGTTAACACAGGTACTTGTATCCGAGTGATTATCGGACATTCCCAATGGGTGTGCGCGATCGCCTTTAACCCAAAGGATATTAACACCATCGCTAGCGGTAGTGCGGACAGTACAGTCAAAT
Organism: Rivularia sp. (in: cyanobacteria); assembly: GCA_049649675.1. Lineage (GTDB taxonomy): Bacteria > Cyanobacteriota > Cyanobacteriia > Cyanobacteriales > Nostocaceae > Rivularia. The sequence continues at coordinate 14,134 of JBARZF010000043.1, forward strand.
TCTGGGATGTTAATACAGGAAAATGTATACGAACCTTAGAGGAACACAAAGATTTAGTTTACTCTGTAGCATTTAGCCCTGATGGTAAAACTCTTGCAACTGGTAGCGAAGACAAGACTATTAAATTATGGAATTCGATTACTGGTGAGTGTTTGCATACTTTAAGACAACACACTCAACAAGTTTACTCAGTAGCTTTTAGTCCCGATGGCAAAACCCTTGCTAGTGGAAGTGGTGACAGTACAGTCAAACTATGGGAGGTTGAGACTGGTGCATTGTTATATACATTGTCAGATGGACATACATTGCCAATTCGCTGTGTAGCTTTTAGTTCTGATGGTAAATTGCTTGCCAGTGGTGGAGAAGATGAGAAAATTCAACTCTGGGATCTCAAAACCCGTAAGAGTTTCAAGCAGCTTATTAATACCCCTCGCTTTTATGAAGGCATGGAAATTAATAACATTACAGGTTTAACAGAACCAGAAAAAGCTTCTTTAAAAGCATTAGGGGCAGTGGAATAAAATCGCAAGCAAAGGGAGTAGGAAGTTTATAAAAACAAGATGAATTAGTTTTTATTCAAATGCGGGAATTGTAACTAATTGACCGGACTTGAGATTAGTTATTACCATAACATTAGGAAGACGGGGCGCAGTGCAGAAGAATCTACTTTTTCTCAGAAGAATTCGGACTATTTTCCGCAACTACCCTGATATAAAGCTGTAGTGTTAATACAGTAAAACCCTAACGTTAGGAATAAATAAACTTGGCTTTAAATGTTGTTTTGTTGGTACAATTTTTTTGGGAGTAGGCAAGGGGGAATAGGGAACGCAGAACAGAGGAAAGATAAATATTTTAAAATTATGTAAGTTAAGACAAAAAAACCCGGTATCTTTGAGATACTGGGTTTTTTTACGATAAAAAATGATTTATTTTATGTTGATAAAATTAAAATACCCGATGTTCTAAACTGGGCATTTGACGACGGACTTGCTCAATTCTACCAGGATTTATTTCGGCGATCGCGACTCCGGGTTGTTCGCCAGCGTCGGCTAAAATCACTCCCCAAGGGTCAATAATCATAGCGTGTCCGTGGGTTTGACGACGGTTGTAATGTATACCTGTTTGGGCGGGAGCGATTATGTAGCAAGTGTTTTCAATCGCGCGGGCTTGTAATAATACTTGCCAGTGATCTTTACCAGTAAAGGCGGTAAAAGCTGCTGGAACAAACATTACGTCGGCACCTTCTTTGGACAGATGTCTGTAAACTTCAGGAAAGCGAACATCGTAACAAACTGAAAGTCCGATATTTCCTAATTGTTTTGAGGAATACACTGGAGGTAGTTCTTTACCAGCCATTACCGTAGTAGATTCTCGATAAGTATTACCGTCGGGGACATTTACATCAAATAAATGTACTTTGCGATAGTGCGCTAATTCCTCACCATTGGAATCTATCAGCGAAGCAGTGTTGTAAACCTTGTCAACGTCATCCGAAGGTACGGGAAAACCACCACCAATAATACTTACTTGGTAACGCTGCGCCATTTTTTTCAGGAAAATTTGAGTCTCAAGAGCAATGGTTTCGGCTTGTGCAAGCTTATCTTTTTCTTCTCCCATAAATGAAAAATTTTCTGGTAAACCCACTAACTGGGCACCTTTACGCACGGCTAGATCAATCAATTCTTCAGCCTGTGCTAAATTATGCTGTAAATCGGGCACGCTGGTCATTTGGATAGCAGCTGCTACATAAGAATTCATGTTGTACTAACCTATAGATAATTTACGGTGGGTAGTTGAGCAAACTATATCTTCAATCCTAAAAATCAAAATATAAAACAGATTGGGTCTAAAAGCGAGCCGAAAGTTAAAAAAAATTTACTTGCACTTATTTTTAAGTTATTAAGCTCTTAATCTTTTATACCAATGAAAAAAATATCAAACAAGTAATTATATTTATGATTGCAGTAAAACGGATATTTAAACATGAAAATAAATCAACAAATATTTCTATTTAATTGATTTAAGTATATTTTTTTAATGTTCGTTAATAATTACAGTAAATATGAATGATATATTTATCCCTGGTTATCCTTTACACTACTCTCCAGGGTAGAATAAACGAACTGTTAGCAATATTTATTAAGTAACAAGTTGAAAAATGGAATGTAACTGAAATAAAATCAATAGATATTCATCAAATTAGGGTTTGACTAAACCATCCCTATCAACCAATCAAACATGCAGAATTTTCAACAGCTTGGGTTCAGATATGCTACATCTATTGTTCTAATATATTTATTCTCGTAGTTCCAAAGTATAATTGCAGTTTTCCTGATTTACTTAAACTGTAGTAGCGGTAATCAAGTGCCGGATACTTTCAAAACATCCTCTTACCAGTATTACTTCTTTTCCCTATTCCCTATTCCCCATTCCCTTTTTAATAACCCATATGATTGCTCTCGAAGCCTGTAATCTTAAAAAAACTTACCGATTTAATAATCAAATAGTGGAAGCGGTAAAAAACGTTTCTTTAAATATTGTATCTGGGGAAGTAATGGCTTTTTTAGGTCCTAACGGTGCGGGTAAAACTACAAGTATTAAAATGATGGCAGGATTGATTAAACCCGATCTAGGTTGGACAAAAATATCGGGAATAAATCCTCATAAAAACCCGAATGCTTTAGAAAAACTTGGTGCTGTTTTAGAAGGAAACCGTAACGTTTACTGGAGATTAACTCCTCAAGAGAATTTAGAATATTTCGGAGTATTAAAAGGACTGACTCACTCTCAAGCCCGTAAATCGGGAATTGCACTTTTAGAAAGATTTGGTTTGCAAAATAAACGCCGTACCGCTGTACAACAACTTTCGCGAGGAATGCAGCAAAAATTAGCTTTTGCTGTTGCATTGGTTCATCAACCGGAAATTTTATTATTAGATGAACCTACTCTAGGGCTTGATGTGGAAGCAACGGAAGATGTGAAAGTGTTGGTACGAGAAATTGCTGCATCTGGTTGCGCGATTCTATTAACAACTCACCAACTCGATATTGCTGAACAACTTGCCGATAATATCGCCATTATTCAAAAGGGTGAAATTATAACGGAATTACCAACTGATGAATTAATTAGGAAATTTTCTGGTAAAGCTTATAAAATAGAAATGGAATCTGTATTGGATGAAGTTAGAATTACCAAATTAGAAAAAATTGGTATCGAGATTGAGAAAAAAAGAATTATTTATGTAAGTCAGCCAGAATTTATTTATCAAGTCTTCGATATCATTAAACCTTTAGAGTTAAAAGTTGTTGAGAAAGCAGAAGCTGATTTAACACAGATATTTTTGAAGTTAGTGAAAGAAGGGAAAAATATTTATTAATTCTCGTTACAAGGCAGAGCCTATAGAAATTCATTCCCAGCCAGAGTCTGGGCAAAATTAATTGATAATTGATAACTGATAATTGATAACTGATAACTGATAACTGATAATTGATAACTGATAACTGATAACTGATAACTGATAAATGCTTGAATTATTTTTTGCCGAACTTCGTTGTAGCTGGATACAATTACGTCGCTATCCAATTGAATTTATATCACAAATTATATTTACCTGTGCGATATTTTATGGACTTTTTTTAGGGGCTGGTTATATTGCGGGTTCTAGTTTTAAATTAGGAGATAGATTAGATTCTATTATTATCGGCTACGTGCTTTGGGTTTTGGTCAACTTTGTAATGGCAAATATTGCCGGAGGATTGCAACGCGAAGCCCAAACTGGCACTTTAGAACAATTATTTCTCTCGCGTTACGGTGCGGTAAAAGTATTTTTGATGCGAGCTTTGGCTTGTTTAACTTTAGAAATATTAAAGATTATTCTTATTCTTTTTATCATCATATTGCTTACAGGTAGCCAATTATCTTTTCCACCATTATTAGTTTTACCTTTTATTTCTGTCTTATTAGGAGCATATGGTTTCGCTTTTACGATCGGTTCTATAGCTTTACTTTTAAAGCGCGTACAGCAAGTATTACCTTTACTTTTATTTCCACTTTTATTTTTACTAACTATCCCTACAGAAACTTGGACTGGCACACCTAAATTTTTAGCACTTTTAATACCAATGAATCCTGGTGCTGGCTTATTACGAGATTTGATGGCACGGGGTGAAGGTTTAAATTTAATAACTTTTTTTATCGCTTTTATTAACGGTATTATATATTTTACAATCGGTTTATTTCTATTTCGAGTTGCAGAAAAAGAAGCAAAACGCAGAGGAATTTTAAGCGGATATTAATCAGTTATCAGTTACCAGTTAACAGTGAGCAGTTAGGAGTTTATTGATAACTGTTAACTGCTCACTGCTCACTGCTCACTTTATTAAACTTGCTGCTTCTGCATCTAATAATAAATTTGCTTGTGGTTGTTTGCGAAGAATTGATGCTGGGAATTCTTCGGTAATCTTCCCTTCTAACAATTGTTTTATTAATTTAGCTTTACCTTTTCCGGGTGCAAGACAAATTATTTTTTTTGCGGCACAAATCATTGGTATAGTAAGCGTAAAAGCATATTTGGGTACGCTTTCTAAGTTGGAAAAATGGCCTTGATTTACTTGCTGCTGATGGTTGACTGAATCTAATTTTACCAGTTTAACCTTGTAAGCATCGTTAAAATCTGCAACAGCTGGCTCGTTGAAGGCTAAATGTCCGTTTTCTCCTATTCCCAACATACATAAGTCAATGTCTTGTGCTGCAAGTAATTTAGAATAGCGATCGCACTCTTGCAAAGGCTGCAATGCATCACCTTCTAAATAATGAAATTTCTGTGGTGAAATAAATTTTTCTACACGCTCTCGTAGATAATATCGGAAGCTTGAAGGATGATTCTCTGATATACCTAAATATTCATCTAGATGAAAGCATATCACTCGCGACCAATCAATATTATCTAATTTAGCTAAAGCATCTAAAAATTGGAGTTGAGAATTACCCGTTGCAAACAATACTGTAGCGGTTTGCTGAGTTTTAAGAATTTGCTGTAAATCTTGTTGAACAATGGTTGCTGTTGACAAAGCAAGTTCAGCTTCACAATTGTAAATCTGAACTTCTAAGCTATCAACGCGAAAATCTTTTTTACCGTTTGACATTTGATAACAAAAAATTGGTTCTTTATTACTTTTTATATTAAATGTCTTGTTAAAAAGTTCGTGATACCCACTATACAAGAGACATTATGCTAAATGTATAAGATTATTTGTTAAGTAAACGGGTAGGGGTAGATTATTTATTCTACCCATACACGCGCTAGTTACCATAGGTTGTCAGATTTGATAAGTTTTGAGTATAGTTTTTTCTCGGCTTGAATGGAGCAATTGTTACGGAAAAGCACAAAAGAATGTAAGCTATTTTATTAAAGTTTATATTTATTTATAATTAACGAGAACAAACTATGTTTTCTGCAATATTATTCGATTTAGATGGGACAATTGTTAACACCGATCCAATACATTATCGAGTTTGGCAAAAGATGCTACTCGAATATAACGTAGAAATTAATGAAGATATATGTAAATCTAATATTAGCGGTAGGTTAAATCCAAATATTATTCAAGACTTATTGCCGCATCTATCGGCAGAAGAAACGGAACAGTTTGCAGAGGAAAAAGAAGCGAGATTTCGTACTCAAGCCTCCTTACTCGAACCAATAAATGGATTTGCACAATTATTAGCATGGAGCCAAAAGCATCACCTCAAACGTGCTTTAGTTACCAATGCTCCGAGACTTAATGCCTATTTTATGCTGGAAGCTTTGCAGTTAAAAGAAGTTTTCGACATCATAATTTTAGCAGGAGAAGAGGCAGCAGCGAAACCAGATCCCACACCTTATAAAGTAGCTTTAGAAAGATTAGGGGTAAATCCAGAACAAGCTATAGCGATAGAAGACTCTGCTTCCGGAATTTGTTCCGCTGTTACCGCAGGTATCCGCACTTTTGGCATGGCTTCTACTCAAACCCCCGAAGCTTTAAAAAAATTTGGTGCTTTTATGGCAATTTCCGATTTTGCAGATTTACAGTTATGGACATTTCTTAATGCTCAAATAAATACAGCTATGTAACAAAATGTAAATACACTATCAAACCTTATTTTTACAGCAAAACTCTTTATTATATACTCTATAATCGCGTTGCCAATTTTTAACGGCAATCGACTTAATTATGCATAAAATAGATATTTCCTATTTATGTACCATAAACGATTGCACTGTTTTGGTATAATATAGTTAAAGTTTAATATCTATTTAATAAAATTTAAAAAGATGGTAATACCCCAATTGAATAAGCATTTAAAATTATTTAGGAGTTTAGACTACAGTAATTTACTTTAAGTGTATTTTCTGAACTATGCTTGTATTCAGACAAAACTTAAATTACACTGTCTCTAAATAAAAGCTATAGAAATTATTAAATACTTGCGCTTTATATAGACATCGGTTAAATTCCGATGTAAAGTTAAACTCCCCTAAGAGGAAAAGTTGGCAACTCATCAGCTTAAGTGAAAATCGGAAAGTTTTCATATGAGACTTTTCAATTTTGTGTAAAGCCATTTAATTGGGAGTAATTCCTAAAAGGCACCGTATCACCATCTCAATTATATTTTCTGAGAGAATTAATTGCCCGATCTTTTTTTGTGCTTTTATTGAGAAATATTTGCAACATTATTGAAAAATTAGATATAGTGAGGGTATGGCTCGTAAAACCGTTCAAAATTATTTGGATTATGAAAAATGTGGAAACTGTGTAAATCTTTAAGTAGCTTTTTTAACTACTCCTTTAATCGACAACTTGCATATGCTTTCAATCTCAACTTCAATACCGATCGAAGTTTACTTGCATACTTAAGTATCAAGCGTATATATAAGTTCTGTTTAAATATAGCTATATGTATAAAACAAATAAAAACCCAGATGTATAACCCCGAAATAATTGGCATAATTATAAGTAAAAACACTAAATCTCAAGCTATATGCAGCCAAAGCATACATAAAAACACCGAACTAATAACTATCCTTAGAGGTAAAAGCTTAATTTTGTGTAGTTAATTAAGCCATTAGTAACATTTTTTCTAGCATCAGAGACTTTTAATAAGGAAAGTGTTATAAAAAGTCTATAGGTTTTGAAAAATGAATAAATTTTGTTGTTAAATAAGTGTTTCCTGTTTTGAATCAGAAGTATTACAACGTAATTATGATTGAGAAATGTTTGTAGTAATCAGGATTCGAGGGGAAATTGATAGTAGATTTAACTATCTGTATGCGTAATATTCTTTTTGCAAGAAGACACTACCCATGTAAGTTAGATGAAAAAAAATTTTTGTTCCGATAATTCACGAGAAGCAGCAGAAGATATCATTGGTACTGCTACCAACAATCAAACTTATGTTTTAATAGAATGCCCCCCTCCCTGGGATTCGGATGCTTTCAGCTCCAGATGGGTTCCCGACAATTTGCGATTGTTAGTAAAAGAAGCCAAGCTTGCGAAATTACCGATTAAATTTCAATTAATTGCTAATGATTTATCGCACAAAGTAGACTCAACAACTCTTTTGATTTATCACCAAGAAGAAGGAGGAGGTAAAGGATATTCTAAGAGAGAATTTAAGTTAGAAAATATCGAACAAGCAGCAGCAACTATAAAAAAATGGTTATGGGCAAAAAATCTCAAGTATGAAATAGATGCAACTACCAAAAGAGATATATTAGTTTGTACTCACGGTAGTCACGACAAATGCTGTGCTAGATACGGAAATCCGTTTTATTTTCACGCGAAAAATATAATTTCAGGTTTGAGTTTAGATAACGTGCGAATATGGAGATCTAGCCACTTTGGCGGACATCGATTTGCACCGACAATGATAGACTTGCCTCAAGGAAGGTATTACGGTAATCTTGACGAAGAGTCACTTAAGTCAATATTGACTCAGACTGGTGATATTAAGCGTTTTAAGGATATTTATCGAGGTTGGGGAATTTTACCCAAATCGATTCAAATTGTTGAAAGAGAGTTAATACTGCGCTACGGATGGGATTGGTTTAATTTTAAAGCAGCAGGTAGAATTGTCGAGCAAACTCCTGATAAGAACAATGTATTAGCAGAGCTAACTTTTGAAAAGCCCGACGGCTCGGTTTATAGTTACCAAGCTAAACTTGTGAAAAATAATAGCAAGACAAAGACACTTAAAGCTTCTTGCAATGCCAAGCATGAAACTGTCTTGGTAAAATATGATGTTACTAATATATGGCTTGCTTCTAGACAGTTGGTCAAAGTTGCGAGTTAATTTATCTAGCGTTCGTACTGCTTTTGATGGATATTAATTCTCTTCGTTTAATTCCAAACAAAGCAATTTGAGTTACCAGGTGTTTCTATCAAATAGTGTGTTTTCTTATATTTTATTTTGTATTTTATCATAAAATGACAACCATCAGGGTTTGGCTGTTGTAATTCATATCGTCCGTTTTCAAGTTGATAAAATTCCAGGAAACCCCCATTTCAGTTATCAGTTATCAGTTATCAGTCATCAGTTATCAGTTATCAGTCATCAGTTATCAGTCATCAGTTATCAGTCAAAAATAATATAAACAGGTACTTTTAAAATTTGTTGGTAGAAAAACCATTTTCCTGGTGGATAGCTTCGCTTAACGGAATACTCTTCACCTTGGGTTTCCGACAAAAATTCCATCACCACCGCAGGAATATCACCTTCTAATAATGGTGTATAACTTCTACTGTTTGCTAAAGTCGATTTTACTGAGGCAACGTAAACCGGGGGCTGGTGCTTTAGCGATAAATTGCCCGTTAATTGTTGCACAAAGTCCGAAATTTGAAGCAATCAGCATTTGGGGTTGAATAAACCCAGATACTTCTAAAGTTTCCCGTAATGCACCAGCTAAAAGTGGTTGTCCAGTATTTTACACTGGAGAGTCCTCAAGCTGAAAATATGAAGGTAAAGCTTCCCTACATATTACCAGTTCGGTTGAAGACTTGGATTTATCAATTTGGGTTGCCATAAAAAACCGCCTATTTGCAAGACTTGCTGTTATTTTATCGCGTTCTGGGGCATTGATAATTGATAATTGATAATTGATAATTGTTATTTATCTGGTCGAATACTTATATACTTATCAATACGAATATCGCTGATAACGCTACGGATTTGCTTTTCCTCAGCGCCTAAAGTTTTAAGTAAATGGGTTCCTAATTCTAATGCTGCTTCAAATTCTGGCTGTACTACTTCCTTTGCACCCATCTGAGTTAGAACATCTATTTCTTTATCGGAATGCGATCTCACTATAATATCCAACTTGGGAGCTATTGACAAAGCGCGTTCGAGTAGTAATCTTGTGCTTGCTGGATCTGGTAAAGCTATTACTAAGGCTTTGGCTTTTTCTAAATGTGCTTTTTCTAATACCAATTCGGAATCTGCATCACCGAATAGATAAGGTATATTTTTATGTCTTAGTCTTTGGATTGCTGCTTCGCTGTTATCCATAACGATGAGTGGATAACCTTGACTTTGCAAAATTTTAACTACAACTTGTCCTACTCTACCGTAACCCGCAACTACTACGTGAGAATTGATGGTTTCTGGAATTGATAGGCTTTTTGGTGCTTCAAAATGCTGGAGGTATTTTCTAAAAAATGCTGTTTTTGTAAGAAGATTGGCTATTTTGGGCGCTCTTTCTAATAAGATGGGAGTAATAATTAACGTGATTGCGGTGGTACCTAAGAGTAATAGATAAGTATCTTCAGAAATTAGTCCTAGAGCTAAACCAGTTAATTCAAGTACAAAAGAAAACTCACCTATTTGATTAATACCAAGAGCCGCAATTACTGCTGTTTTTACAGAGTAACCAAATTTTAGTACGATGGGAAATATTATTGCTGCTTTACCTATCATTACTAAAGTTACCAATAGCAAAATTGACCCGAAGTTACCGATCAAAATATTTGGGTCAATTAGCATTCCGATAGAAGCGAAGAAAAGACTGGCAAAGGTATCGCGTAATGGTAACACTTTAGCTAAAGCATGGTCTGCATAATCTATTTCCGAAATCATTAATCCTGCAACGAAAGCACCCATTTCAATGGAAAGACCGAGTGCTGCTGTGATTAAAGCAACTCCCAAACATAAAGCAATAATCGTTAATAAGAATAATTCTTCACTTTCAGTTTCGGCAATACTACGAATCAAACGCTGTACAAAATAACGACTTAAAATAAATGCAATTGCCGCGAATCCAACAACTTTTACTAAAGCAAAAAATAAAGCTGGAGCAATATTTTCAGGTTGCTTTAATGCTGGCAAAATCGCTAACATTACACCCAAAGCTAAATCTTGAACGATTAAAATCGCCAGCATAATTTGCCCGTGGAGTGTATAAGTTTCTCCTTTGTCTGTCAGTGTTTTTAATACTACCGCTGTAGAAGAAAGAGAAAATACTACACCTAAAAATATTCCTTCTGCAAAACCCGAAGCCAAACCAAAAATAACTGTAATTAGGGTGACAAGGGTAGTAGTTAATCCAATTTGCAGCAAACTACCCTTAATAGCAATATCTTTGACTCGTTTGAGTTCGGTTAAAGAAAATTCCACACCCAAAGCAAAGAGCAGAAAAGCAACTCCAAACTCAGCCAAAGATTTAATTAAATCTGCATCATTCAATAACTTTAAGCCGAAAGGACCTACAATCAATCCGCTAACCAGATATCCTAACAAAACCGGTTGTTTGAGCTTATTGGCGATATATCCACCCAGCGCCGATGCCCCCAAAACTTTGGTAAAATCCAAAATTAGACTGTGCCCTTCTGCTGCCATATTTCCCCTTTTCGGTAAGCCGTATTTTTAATCTTAGGCTACCGCGATAATAAATATAGATAAAGCAAATCAGCCCATAGAATGATTTTATCGTTCGTAAAAAATGACTATCTACCTTGTACGACATGGAAAACCAACAGTTTCTCTTCAAGAGAAAGTTAATGGAGATAAATTCTTAGATTTCCTGAAACGCTATGATGCTGCCGGGATAGCAAGCGACTCGATACCACCAGAAAACTTAATTGCAGTTGTACAGAACGCTAATATAGTCTTCACAAGTAACTTAAATCGTACAATTCATTCAGCCGCAATTCTTCAACCTCAAGTTCAACCAATAAGTAATTCAATTTTCCGAGAAATAAACTGTTGGCGAAATTTTCCTACAAGTATCAAACTATCGGCTCTGAGTTGGACAATTATTTCTAGCTTTCTATGGATATTAAAAATTTATCCTATTGCTGAGTCGCCAATTGTTACCAGACAGAGAGCAAAACAAGCAGCAGAGTTATTAATACAAAACTATCACCATCATGGTTCCGTTGTTTTAATTGCTCATGGAGCAATTAACACCTTTATTGCTAAGGAATTAAGACTTTTAGGATGGCAAGGTTCTCGAAATCTCAATAATCAGCATTGGGGATGTACTGCATATTTTTTATCGGCTTAAAGTATATACCTGCGGCTTTGTTACAAACCCCATGAGCTTTTAGCTTTCATTCCTATAAATCTGACTAAACAGCACCATTTTCAACAAGCACCGCACCGATAAAATTTAATTCGCCACTCCTAACTAATTAAAAACTGCTGCATCAAAACGCTCTGCTAAATCCACAATCTCTTGTTTGCGGGCAATTTGCTCGATCCATTTTATCGGAATATTATCAACACCATAGTAAATTCCCGCTAAACCACCCGTAACCGCAGCTGTGGTATCGGTGTCTCCGCCTAAATTTACTGCTTTTAATACCGCTTCGGCATAAGACGAACTATTTAATAGACACCATAAAGATGCTTCAAGAGTATGTATTACGTAAACCAGAAATAGATTTTATCATCTTGATCGTGATTTTATTTTAACTTTCAATTGTAAGAAGTCCCATACCTACCCGTAAGGGAGGTGTCGGGATGCGAATAATGCGGGAGGCATAGCCACACCGCATTTTCGCTCATGAATTACAAGCCGTTTTTATGTAAAAATGAAAAATGTAGGTGTAATCCAATTAAATGCAGAAATGCAGCCTGCAAATAAAAAAAAGCAGTTTAGTCAAAAGTCCCTAGGGCGTAGGGCTTCAAAGCTCGGTCAATGTTCTCATAGAGGAG
>JBARZF010000044.1:0-4229 GCA_049649675.1 Rivularia sp. (in: cyanobacteria)
ACGATAGACAAATTGTCTTAGCGCGAGAATTAACTAAAATGTATGAAGAGTTTTGGCGCGGGAATATAGAAGGTGCTTGTAGCTACTACGAGATCAAGGTTCCTGTAGGTGAATATACTTTGGTTGTCGCCGGGAATTCTCCCACTCAACGCGAGTTTACACAAGCAGAACTTGTTGCCGAGTTAGAAACAATCATGAATCAAGGAATATCGCCGTCACAAGCCAGTCGTCAGCTAGCTGCATCAACATCTTTACCCCGTCGTCAGCTTTATCAACTTGCTTTAACTTTAAAAAAATCTGATTGTGAGATAGAGGATACATAGAAACTCAATTGAAAGGTAAAATAGTAATTCATCCCAACACCTCCTTTCAGGTAGGTGTGGGACTTCTTACGATTGAAGTTAAAATAAAGAACGAAAATAATTGTTGATAACGAGGGATTAGAATGACCCAAGTGGTGTTAGGTGAAAACGAAGGAATAGATTCAGCTTTACGTCGATTTAAGCGTCAAGTTTCCAAAGCGGGTATTTTGTCCGATATTAAGTCTCATCGGCATTTTGAAACCCCACAGGATAAGCGTAAACGTAAAGCAGTCGCAGCAAGACGCAAAAGACGTTTCAGTAAGTAAATATGAGTAATTTTACTATTTGCAAACGTTTCAAATCCATCAAAGACGGTGCCTAGTTTACCCAGAGAACATGGTAAACGGCAAAATATATCTAAACATTAAAAACTCGAATAAGGACTTTTCTAAATGTAAAGCACGTTGAAATTTCCGTAATATAGTTGAACGAGGCAAATATTACCATTAATCGCCCATCAACAAATCATTCCTAAACGCAAACAACCACCTAAAATCAGCGGTGGTTGTTTGATAGTTCGATTTAGTAATTGGAGATTAAGAATTGGTAATTGGTAATAGTTAGAAAAAATTTTTCATTATCCCCTTGTCCCCTTGTCTCCCCCCATCTCCCTACTCCCCCTTCTCCTCTTTCGACACATTCAAATTCTTTCGATTACAATCATTCATTGCTTTCTCTACACCTTTTTTAAGGCATAATTCGACACATTCAACAACATAATTAAGAACTGAAGACATCACTTCATTTTCTTCGGGAGCAAACTTTCCCAAAACATGAGAAACGGTACCATTTTCGCTGGTTGCTGGATTTTTTGGTCTGCCAATACCAATACGCAAGCGAGGGAAATTCTTGGAATTTAGATGAGAAATAGTGCTTTTCATCCCGTTATGTCCGCCAGCAGCACCAGATAAACGCAAGCGAACTCTTCCTACAGGTAAATCCATATCGTCATAAATAACCAATACAGATTCCGGCTTTAATTTGTACCAAGAAAGCACCGCACCTATTGATTGTCCTGAAAGATTCATGTAGGTTAAAGGCTTAAGCAAATAAACTTTTTTTCCACCTGGTGCAGTAGTTTCAGCATATTCACCTTTAAACTTACGGTTTTCGCTTAGAGAAGCCTGCCAAGAACGAGATAAAGCATCAATTGCAGCAAAACCGATATTGTGGCGCGTTTTATCATATTTGGGTTCTGGATTTCCCAAACCAACAATTAGCTGGGGAATTAATATAGTTTTCTCTTGGGAATTTTTACTAGCAGCTTGCATAGGAAGAATAAATAATAAGCTTTCAATTATAAACTAGTAGTGCGTTGTATTAATTAAGAGAAAGTTCGTAGTTAAGACTTTAATGCTTGGATCGGACGAATAAAGTTCTTAAAGGATGTAATGATGCGTCTAATTTAATACTTTACCTGGCGATTTAATATGCCCTGACGGGCACGCTCCGCTAACACGGCTACACAAGCAAAACCCGACGATCTGGGTTATGAATTCTTAGTTCACGGAGGTGAACAATGAGCGGTGTAGTAGCGGTAATAAAGCCCCGGATACTTTTAAAACATCCTCTTACTACGAAACGGGGTTGATTCATCAAGCTTCCTCTTTTTTTTCTACCCCACTACCAAGCTTGGGTTCAAGTTCGGCAGTAGTTTTGACAGCTTCCTCTAATTGTGATGCTTCTTTTTTAAACTCATCTTGAAACTCTTGAGAAGCATCTTGAAAGCCGCGAATAGCTTTTCCCATACTACGACCGATTTCCGGCAGCTTTTTCGGGCCAAAAACCAACAGCGCAACAGCCATAATTACAGCCATTTCTGGTAAACCGATACCGAATATGTTCATCTAAATTTCTCCTATAAACTCAAAAAATTCTTAACCAAACCGATTTTAGATTTTAGATTAAACAGCGACTCCGACGCAGGCTAAGGAAGAAATTCTCAAATTATGTCAAAACTGAATTGAGTACAACCTTAACTACCCCATACCTTCGTAATTTCAAAATCGAGATTTAAGCAAACTCCAAAACCCTTGTAGAACAACAAGCATTGTTAATCCAAAATCCAAAATCCAAAATCTAATTAACCCACATCTGTAGTTTAGCGACTTGAGGGAACAGTTAACAGTTAACAGTTAACAGTTAACAGTGAGCAGTTACGATTTATGAGTTATGAGTTATGAGTTATGAGTAATTAAGGCTAAATGTCTCCCCATCTCCCCATCTCCCCATCTCCCCATCTCCCCATCCCCCCTAGAAAATCGCAAAAAAAACCCAGGACAATTCCTGGATTCAAATTTATTCCTATATGTGAAAGTTCTCGCTTACATACCTAAGCTTCTCCAATCCACATTAATACCCTGAATAATGATTGATTTGTTATAAAGTTGCAGAATAATCAACAGAAAAACAAAAAATAACAGCATGAAAACAGCCATTAATGGGGTAGTACCCCAACCGGGAGCCACTTTACCATACTCAGCATTCAAGGGTCTGAGAACATCTCCCAAACGTGTTCTTTGTGCCATAATCTAATTCCAGGTTAATTACCAAAAAATTTTTTAATCATCTGTAATGTTGATAAGTATATCATTCAAGGCACTTGAAACTGCCACCTCGTTTTATATACTTTCATCGAATAGGTCGGTCTTGACGGAAATCACGATGTATTAACTTTTATGAAAATATTATAAAATGTAAAAATAATACTCATAATATACACCCAATATGGAACCCGCAATCGTTCTCAGTATTTCTGTCGCTGCTGTCTTAGTTACAGTTACAGTGATGTCTGTTTATACCTCCTTTGGCCCACCCAGCAAGGAACTGGGCGACCCCTTTGAAGACCATGAAGATTAAGTGAGAGATTGGGAATTGGGGAGATGGGGGGATGGGGAGACAAAGGGACAAGGGGACAAGGGGAAAGAAAGTAACTCCTAATTCCTAACTCCTAACTGCTCACTGCTCACTGCTCACTGCTCACTGCTCACTGTTAACTGCTCACTGTTAACTGTTAACTGTTAACTGTAAAGCTTGCGATTTTCCACGGTTTGATTGTAAATGAAGTTGGTAGAGGACGTTCTAATAAATCTACAGATTCCTTTACATTTAAGCCGATATCGCTGGTGAGTCGAAATTCTGCTGTTTCCCCTTCAGATTCATAACAACGCAGAACCCATTGTTGGGAGTTATCTTCGGCTTGTTTAAATGCCATTAATATTAAGCTTTGACCGGAATTTTGACCAGAATTTTGACCAGAATTTTGACCAGATATATTTATAAAACTGCCTTTGTCTTTCAATGTTTGAGTTTGCGGTTTATTTTCACAAAACACTACTTTTAAAGGGTGGTTGAATTCATATCCACGCTTCACCGTCTGCGCTTTTTCCCAACTTCCCGCATGGGGATACAACCCATAGCTAAATTCGCGATCGCCTTTGTCAGCTTCCGGATTCGGCCATTCCGGACTTCTCAACAAACTCAATCGTAATTCCCAAGGTTGAGCATCATAACCATATTTGCAATCATTTAATAAACTTACACCATAACAACTAGCATTTTTTTTATCCCCTTTTTCCGTCAAATCCGCCCAACGCAACGCGGGAACTTCCCATTTAGCTTTTTCTGCTGGGGTTTGAGGTTTGGTTGTGCGTTGAATTGCACCGCAGGGAATTTCATAAGTTGCAAAGTCTGCTTCTAAATTTAAAGGGAAAGCTACTTTTACTAAAACATGACGCTCTAACCAGTTGACTTTGGTATGAATTTTCAAGATTTGCGAATTAACTTGCAAAATATAGTCTTGAATAAATTCCGATTCTCCCAACTGACGCACTACCCGCAATCGCTGCTGTAATATTCCTTGTTCAA
>JBARZF010000045.1:0-4945 GCA_049649675.1 Rivularia sp. (in: cyanobacteria)
AATTATAAAATTCATAAGGTGCAAACCCTATCATCGCAATTTTATTATTGTTTTTTTCTAAAAAGAGAATTTGATTTTTATGACCTAATGTTTCAATACCAGCATTTTTGAGATTCTTCATCGTGTCTTTGAAACCCACCATGCCAAAGTCTCTTGCATGATTGTTCGCTACGTTGAATACATCAAATCCAACATCAGAAAATAACTTGGCATATTCTGGTGGAGAACGAAAAGCAAACACCTGTCCTCTACTAACATCTTTTGCCGAATAACGATGGTTAGTTAAGCTAGTTTCAAAGTTACCAAATAAAACATCGGCTTCACTTAAGTAAGCTCTTACTGGCTCTGGTATTAGCTGATTAGAATTAGCAGGAAGCCTGTAATTGGGGTAGTTCGTACCTGGGATAACATCTCCAACCGCTTTAATCGTAATCGACTTTGCAGCATTTTGCTTCTTATTCGTTGATATTCCTTTTGGATTAGAATTTTTAGATTCTAAGGATGCTGTTGCTGTTTTTACTAAAGTTTCATTTTTTCGTAATTTTTGCGCCTCAAATCTAGTTAGTAAACTTGCGCCAAAACCAATTGCAAAACAACAACCGACAAAGCTAACTGAAAGCGATGCCTTCAGCTTTTGATTCAACATATTTCAACTCCTCACACTATGGCTTTAATTTAACTAAGTGCTTGCTCTAACGGTTCAGTAAGTATGACTGTTTTTATACTAAATAAGAATAATGCTCAGTTTAAATACGCAAAAAAAATATTGTAATGTATAGCCTGAAACTTATAAACTGACTCATTAATGCTTGAAGTAGATGCAAAATAAT
The DNA here is from genome assembly GCA_049649675.1 of Rivularia sp. (in: cyanobacteria). Classification (GTDB taxonomy): domain Bacteria; phylum Cyanobacteriota; class Cyanobacteriia; order Cyanobacteriales; family Nostocaceae; genus Rivularia. The sequence continues at coordinate 831 of JBARZF010000045.1, forward strand.
CGCATACCAAAATATGCTTTTAAGTATATTTTGCTGCTTGTAAATATCTGTACGCTTATAGATTTAAAAGCTTTATGGAAAGCAAATCACCCTCAAAATATTAGTTTGAGCAGTATCTTGTATAATTCCAGCAAAAACTGATTGATTTTTACTTAAACAGGATTTAAGGAAAGCCCTACCTTTTTAGCAGGTGGTTGGGGCGTTCTTAATGTCTAGAACACCATACTTTCCGTTATTGCTGCGTAAGTCCTATTGAATTAAATCAATCTATTAAAGGTTAATTACGGATAAATGCCCTTGCTATTGAGCTTTATGCAAGGCAATATCTTAAAAAATGATTCATCTAAAACGCCCATTAGAGACATTTGCTTAAAAAGATCAAATCTCTTCTAAGCAAGAATTATGTTCCAAAATCGAGGTAAAACAACCTCAACTCTAACTAATTAAATTTAAATCCCTATATGAAAATCCTAACTTAGCGCTTGTGAAAACGTTGTTATCCAAAATTCAAAATCTAACTATCTTCAAAACTTAAAAACGGAGAGGGGGGGATTCGAACCCCCGATACCCGTAAAGGTATAACGCATTTCGAGTGCGCCGCATTCAACCGCTCTGCCACCTCTCCAAAGGGCATATTATCCCTAATATAAATAAAATATCATATCTTAGTTGAATTTATCAATAAACTAGAGTTAAACAGCTATCTCACAGTAAAGAAGTGATATCTTCTGTACTCCGAACAAATGTCTCAAATTGTCGCTGAGGTGTCCATTGAATTGCACCATCTCTTCCTGTAAAGAATAGTTGTGTTTTGCTTTGATTGAGTACTGATAGATCCCTAGTTTCAAGGTTGGCATTAGGTGCGATCGCCACTTGTGGTTGTAGAGCCGGAACCAATTGCTTCAAGGATTTGGTAGCACACCAGAGGACTTGCGGACGCGGTAAACTTCGGCTTTTAATTAACTTACGAAGTTCCTCTGGTTTGAGATTTCCAACAAACAACCAAGATTGATTGCCTATTTGCATCTGCATTATGGGCAATTGGTTATTAATCAGTCGTATAGCTGCCGAACCAGTATTAACAGTTTGACCTAAAGATAAAACTTGGTATATTCCTTTGTCTTGACGTACTTGTGTTTGAATTGCTTTTTGAGTTAAAGCGTAATTCGGAGTGGGAGAGTAGTCATAGAAAGCTTTTACGGCTAAACGTTGTATTATTTCCAGCCAGCCATTGCTACCATCGTTTTGGAAATCTGTGGCGATCGCTGTAGCAATTATATTTACACCTTGTTGTTGTAAGAACGGTACTATCGTAAAATTGGCGATGTCTTCATCTGCGCTATTAATTACCGTTATTTTTCCTCTATCTTGAATTACCACAACTGGTTCTCTACCTCCAGCCAAAACAGTGACGCGAAATAAACTATTTGCGGAATGCCAAGCAGGAATGAGTACTAAACCAATAGAGATTAAAGCTGTAATAAACCAGCGTTTTTGCCACCAGCGTATCTGCCAAGTACAGAAAAGTAATCCATAAATAATAATTACTTGCCAAATTGCTATTCTGCCAACTGCAACTGAGTTTCCTGGTAAATTGCTAAAAAATTCAACTATTTTGATTAATAAATCGGTTGGATAATGCAAGATGCTAGCTAAAACGCTACCTGAAAAAGGCCAGATTAAAGCTGCTACAGCACTAATAATTCCACCAATACTGACTACAGATATTAAAGGTGTAACAATAATATTTAGTAAAATTGCGTAAGGTGGTAATACACCAAAGACATAAAGTTGTAAAGGTAAAGTCCAAATAGTTGCTGCGAAGGGAACTGCAATTAAAGATGCAATAGTTGGTGGTAGCCACCCCAAACGTTTTGTAATTGCCGGTACCGTGAGAATTAAACCCAAAGTAGCCAAAAAACTCAGTTGAAATCCTAAGTCCCAAATCCATAGAGGATTAAATAGTAATAGTAGAGTCGCTGCAACTATCAATGAACCCAACTGTTTTACTTTTCGTTTCAGCCCGATAGCAATTAAAGCTGCAAATCCCATAATTACTGCTCTAAGAACCGAAGGCTGAAAACCAGTTAAGCTCAAAAAGAAAATTAATGCCAAGCAACCGCTAATAAATTGAGTTTTTCTACTAAAACGTTTTGTAAATCCTAAGACTAAACCTAAAATAAGCGAAACATGAAATCCCGAAGCAGCTATAGAATGAGCTAGTCCCGCTCGTACAAATAAATCCCTAGTAGAATACGGTAAATCAACCGCTTTGCTTCCTAAAACCATAGCACTGACAAGGGGACCTTCCGGAACACCCAGCCAACGAACTTGCGACTTGATTATTTTTTGTCGTAACTTCCACCATCCCCATTCATTTTCTTCGTCAAAATCTTTCAATTGTCTTCCATTTAAACCAGCAAAAGCACCTTGTTTTTGCAGATATTCTCTAAAATCAAAAGCTCCAGGGTTTAATGCTGAGTTGGGTTTATACAAAACTCCGGTAACTTCAACTTGCTGATTTGGGTATAAACCAGTTGATTTGAGGATGGGTACGGTTACATATAATTTTCCACTAACTCCTCTACTAGCCCCCTCTTCACCTTTTTTATTTGTTACATCAGAAAGTTGAGTCGCCTTCAACCAAAATTGTCCCTTTCCCGAACGAGTTAAGCGGGGTGTGCTTGCTACATCACCTCTAACAATTACCAGTTGTTCTTGATTTTTGCTATTCCCAACAGGAACAAAATTACTAATATCTTTAGCTCTTGGTTGCGGAAGACGCGCTTGAAAATAAAATGTTGCGAGTAATCCTATTAGACCTGCAACCAACAATATTCTAGGATGGGGAATAGTTCGTAAACTGCGTGCAGCCTTCTTAGCAGCTTGGGGGTTTGTTTTTTGGAAAGCAAGTTTTTTGGAAACAATACGCTGTCTTTGAAACAGAACAGCTATTATTACACTTAAAAACAATACCAAAACTCCGCCCCAAGGACTTGTACTTAGTAACAATCCTAGAATATAGCCAAGACAAATAATTAAACCAGGAGCTTGAATCATTAAGAAGAAGAAAAATAATTGAGAAAAAAACTTCCTTCCCTCTATATAAGGAAGGATATAAAGCTACACAGATTATAGTTAATCAATTAGATTAAATTGATATACCCAACCGGAAACCAAGTACTGCGTGCAGAATCATTACACAAAGTGTAGTGCTACCTAAGTAAGCATGAAGCGCTCGCAAACCTGGTTTATTGCCTCCAAATTTTGTTAAAGAGATTGTGGCATTAATAGCCAATAGCACCAATACAATAGAGCTAGTCCAAAAATGAGAGCTTTTTAAAATTGGTTTATCTTGCATCACTAAAGATAAAACCCCACCAATAGAACCCAGCATCATAAATAAAAACATCCACGGTGCTAGTTTACGATGACCGCTACAACTTTCAGCGGCAACTTCTTTGTTTTCTGTAATTCGCGTTAGCCGAAGGCGGCTCCCTGCTGGAGCATCGCCAACCCGTCACCCCCACGAAAGTACCCATCACAAAGATTACAATTGCCATCATAGCCGGATCACCCCAATGTACTATTGGTTCGGGAAAACCCAAAGAGTTAAACCAAGCAGCAATAGGTTCTAGTATTTTAGTTAGATTAGCCATTCCGTATTCTAAGTTCGCATATTCGCAACATTAGAATTATTGCAGAGGATTGAGCAATTTATAGCACTAGTACTGGCTCGCGGCAAATTCTTAGGTGAAGGGAAGCAAAGGACAAATAAAATATCCCGCGAATTTAAAATTCGCGGGACACCATACATAATATATGACTGAATATTTGTAATTTTTCTGCTCGTAAACCGCTATATCGCTTCACGCAGCAACTTTTTTCAACAACGGAAAGCCTAACTTTTCTCGCTGCTCTACATAAAGCTGTGCTACCTTCCTTGCCAAACTTCTGATTCTGCCAATGTAGCGAGTCCTCTCCGTTACAGCAATCACACCCCTTGCATCCAGCAGGTTAAAAGTATGAGAACACTTCATAATATAGTCCAAGCTTGGTAAGACTAAACCCTTGTCAGTTAATTGTTTAGCTTCTTCCTCATACATATTAAATAG
>JBARZF010000046.1:0-1605 GCA_049649675.1 Rivularia sp. (in: cyanobacteria)
AGCATCTTGCTCGCTAATGTTCCCGAGCGAGCAAGATGCTCGCACTACAAAATAAAAAATTTGGGATGCTTCGTTCGTGAAAGCCTTTTAAGAACTAAATTCCTTACTACAAACCATAAAAAATTTAAAAGTATCTTTGTGACATAAACTACATTTAGAAGAAACAATTAATTGATAATTGTTTCTACAAAATTAAAGATGATTGGAAATTAACAATGTTTAGGCGCTTTCAAAATCGTCCGATACCATTAGCAACTATATTTGTATGTGTTTTATGTTTTACTTTAATATACGGGTGTTTACCCAATTCGCAACAAGTTGGTGAAGCTTCTACTTTGCTAACGGAACCTTTTTTACAATTACCAACCGAAAATTCGGTGAGAGTTGCTTGGTTTACTGAGTTCCCAGGAGAGAAAAATACGGTTGCTTACGGTGAAAATCTCAAACAAACTACCGAAGCTACAACTATTAAATTAAGTCACACTAGGGAAGATCAAAAATCCAGAGTTGGAATTCAAACTGAAGACAAACAAGTTTATCAAAAACCAGTTAAACGCGATATTTGGCGACATGAAGCTGAAGTTACTGGTTTAACTCCAGGTAAAGAAGTTAAATATCAAGTAATTAGTAAACCCAAAAATGGTAGCGATACAAAAAGTAAAATATATAACCTTGCACCTGCACCTCAACCGGGAAAACCATTAAAAATTTTACTTACTTCAGATCATCAGCTTAAACCAATGACGGCTGCAAATTTACAAAAAGCAAAAGAAACAGTTGGGGATATTGATGCGGTATTCATGGCTGGCGATTTAGTTAATATACCAGATCGAGCTAGCGAATGGTTTGATGATAATCGCGGTGGTGCGTTTTTTCCGGCTTTTCAAGGTAAAGCTAATTATGAACTTGGTAAGGATGAAGTAAAAACAAGTTATACTGGCGGCGAAATTATTCAAAAATCACCTATATTTACCGCTATCGGCAATCATGAAGTAATGGGTAGAAGAGGTAAAAGTGATGATTTGGGTGGTGAATATAACGATGCAATTCCCCGTGCAGTTGCTGAAAACTTGTATGGTGAATCATCTTTAAAAGCCAATTCTTTTAATACCGATACCTATGAAGAAATTTTTAGTTTACCTGAAAGTAAATCGGGAGGAGAAAAGTATTATGCAACAACTTTCGGTGATGTGCGTTTAGTAGTTCTTTATGCGACAAATATTTGGCGAGTACCTAGTTTAGAACCAGATGCCAAAGGTAAATACCGCGAAAGAGAAGCTGATTTTAATAACCCGGAAAACTGGGGTTACGGACAGCATATTTTTGAACCAATTGATAAAGGTAGCGCTCAGTATGATTGGTTAGTTGAAGAACTTAATAGTCCGGAATTTAAGCAAGCAAAATACAAAGTTGTCATGTTTCATCATCCAGTTCATTCTTTAGGAGAAAATATTGTTCCGGCTTATACAAATCCAGTCCAGATAATTGAAAAAGATGATAGCGGAAAAATTACAAATATACGTTATGAATATCCCCTTGAAGAAGATTTTTTGATTCGCGATATTGTACCTTTATTAGAAAAGAATAACGTACAGCTAGTATTTT
>JBARZF010000047.1:0-2624 GCA_049649675.1 Rivularia sp. (in: cyanobacteria)
TCATATATATCTACTGAGATAATGATATAGTTTATTTAAAAAATATAGAAAAAAATACAGATATTTACATAGTGCAATATTTATTAGGACTTAGGCAGCAATAAGGGAAAATACAGTGTTTCAGACATTTGAGATCCCCCAACCTCCTTTAAAAAGGGGGCTTGCGTAAATTCTAATTGTATTAATTATTTGTTTTACCCAAAAAAAATGTAGAGACGTAGCACTGCTACGTCTCCCAGAAATGAAGATGAAAACCAACCCATCAAAATCAATTGAGTAGGCTATTTGAATAACTTAAACAAAATTAAAGTCTCGGCTAAAGCTAACATTAGTAGTATCTTCAACAACAGCAATCAAATCATTACCAAAATATATTTCCGTGTCTAAAGCACTGCTACTACCGCTCCAATTTCCGGTTCCAAAAGAATACTGACTCGAACTACCTTTAGCTTGAATGTAATCTGAAGAAGCATCCCAATCCGTGATAGTTGCAAAACCTAAACCTTCGTAGAATACACTATAAGAAGTACCTAGAGCGAATGTGTCAGAACCGCTTCCTCCGACAAGAGTGTCATATTCGTAACTCGAATAACCGTAACCATTGATGAAGTCATTTCCAGAACCACCATAGAGCTTATCATTACTACTCCCACCATAGAGGGTATCACGACCACTTCCACCATAGAGGATATCATCACCACCGCCACCATAGAGATAGTCATTGCCAGAATAACCATCTAAAGTGTTTTTACCACTATCACCAAAGAAAGTATCGTTTCCAGTACCTCCTGTTAAATTTTCAATACTTATCAATGTTTCCGAGTAAGATGAGTTGGAAAAATTGGCAGTATCTGTTGTCAAACTCGCAGAAACATCCCCAGAATAGTAATAATAAGAGACGGTATCCGAACCACTTCCACCATCAAAATAGTCTTTTCCACCATTACCTACGAGATAGTCATTGCCACCTCTACCATATAAGTAATCACTGCCACTTCCACCATATAAGCTATCGTTTTTACTATTACCATCTAAAGTATCATTACCACCGTAACCATAAGCAACATATGCTTGAGTTCCATAGTGGCTTAAATAGTCGTTACCTTGAGTTCCGTATGCATATTTGTTAGCCATGATATTGTCTCCTAATTCAAATTTGGTTATCTATTAAGCAGTTGGTATAGTTGTAAAAGCTGTATGCAGGGGTAGAATATTTTTTGAGAAATTTCTTTCCGTGATAACTGAATCAACTTCTTCAACCTTGTATTAAGCAATTGGTTTAGCTGTAGAAGCAGTATGCAGGGGTAGAATATTTTTAGAGCTTTTTTTTGAAAAATAGCCAATAAGTTGAAGCGGTATGCAAATATGCTTTAATTTTTTTTCAATCCGGACTGTATATCTGCTTGATTGTTCTCTCAAAAAAGCAGCATATTAAGATAATGTATTTTTTCTTTTATTTCAAATTCAGTCAGTGTTTTTCCTGATACATTAAATTAAATATAGATATAAATGCCTTACCTGCATAATCGCCATACATCGGTACCAATAAATAGAAGCAGACGATTTTTATATCTATTCACCTTTGGGGTGCAATTAACTTTAAATGAAAAAAGGATAGTAAAAATTATGTCTAATTATCAACAAATTATCAATAGATTTTTAACTGGTATATCCTTACGAGATAATTCGAGGCGTGCCACAAGCGTATTTACTCAACAGGAAACTCACCGAAGATTAGAACCTGTTTTAGAATATCTGATTGAAGATAACTGTATAAGTAGCGAGGATGAATTAGCACAATATTTTCTACATTTTCTACTAAAAGCCCGCAAAAGATATTATTTTTTATGGAGTCATCAAGCAAATACATCTGTAACTTTCAGCTATACCATTTTTTATAAACTTGCCAAATTGTTTTTGTTTAACTATTTACAGCTAATTTGCTTTTATGCAGCTAGAGACGTTAGTCAAAAGCTAAAACAAACTTCTAATTCAAGCTCGTATTATGCTTTAGAAGACTGTTTTATCATCGGTATTGAAATTGCCTTAGCTCCAGGATCTTTACTCAAAGGATATTCTTTTGATTCTCAAACATCTTTACAAACTTACGCTAGCGTAGCTTTGAATAGAACTATAAAAAATAAAATTGTTGGAGAATTAAAAACAAAGTCTTTGAAATTTTCGGATAATGGTTTACTGAGAAATACAACTAAAACCAAATTGGAACAAGCTTTGAGTAACTTCGGTATTTCTAAAAGTAATATCATCAAATATTCTCTCGCTTGGCAAGCTTTTAATGAATTGTTTTTAGAACTTTATCCACCTAGCAGCGATGGCAGCCATCATCGGAAACCACCCACAACACCTTTAACTGACGAACAACTTTTGCAAATTGCAATCCGCTATAAAAAACAAATCCAACGTTTAGAAATTCAGGAATCTAATAGCAATAGCCAAACTATCAAACAAATGTTAGCAACCTGCGTTCAATCGGTGCGAAATTTACAAAGCAAACGATTGGTATCTATAGAAGAGCATAATTATATTAATGAAATAGCATCAGAATCTACAAATGAATTGATTGAGGAAGAAACGCAACAGCAATCAAAAGATGTCAAAAATAT
>JBARZF010000048.1:0-2748 GCA_049649675.1 Rivularia sp. (in: cyanobacteria)
GTATGCGCGAAGTAATTGGTACTCTGATCGAGAAAAGCTGCGACAAAATCTAATTTATCGTCGGAAAACTCCATAAATCCATGCATATGGTCTAAAATTGATTGCGGTGTTAAACCAGCACGACTAACTAGATTATCCATCCACCCGGAAACTGCGGTGAAGGTTGAATCGATAAAGCCTACTTTGTCATCGCTGGGAATCGATTCTGCAATGGCTCCAAAAGCAGGATTTTTTTCCAAAGCGTCTTTGCCTTTAGAATTAAGGGTATCATGAACTTTTTGCATAAAATCTGGCCCTAAAGGAAGCAAACCATCGATACAAACTAAACCAGCCATCCGCATTAGGGAAGCTCCGCAGTAGTTTTCTCGCAATTCAGACACAAACTTTCCAGGGTTGAGTTGAATACCATTTAGTTTGGAATAAGCGATTAACTCGGCGACAATTTTCAAACTCAAATCAATAGATTGAATTGTATCAGCTTTAGGAGTTACTTTGTTTAAGAAGTTAAGGAAACCTATTTTCTCACCAATCTTGTTTGCCATCGCAGCTGCACCCAAAGCTCCATCGGCATTTTCCACAAGGTTGTAATACCACATGGCTTTCTGGTAGCCGTTATCCCTGTCGTTATATAACTCAATCATTCGATTGCGGATTTGCATAACTGTATCCGCATCGTCTGCTCCGGTTACAACTGAAATAGTTTTGTCACAACCCACGACGTTATCCCACTCTCCAGGTACAACAAAATCCAGAGCCTTTAATGTCTTCACCGTTAGATTGTCTGATGCTAGTTCGTCGAGTAACTCAATAATGGAATCGCTCATCATTTGCTCCTTTATGTATTTTTCTCAAAATCCTTTTCAGATCAAGCAACGTTTATATGACTTAATTGAGTTTGCTTATTAGTCAATCACTTTACCTCAATTTAAATTGCATTAAAACAAAGGTATTATTTGGGCGTTGCTGTTAGCGAAGCTCGGCGCTAGCCATATAAAAGTATGATTTGCCCCCCAACCCCTAATTCTGGGGGAGAAAGATAATTTAAAGTCCCCCAAAATTGGGGGATTTAGGGGGCTAGTAAATATGAGAAAAATAAATTCATATTTTAATATGGCTAACGCCACACAATACCTACGGTACGCTCCGCTAGGCGCTAACAGCAACGCCATTATTTGTTTGTATTTTTTTGGCTTACAAATATCATTATATAACAAAAATTCTTTGGCTAACTATAAAATAAAAATAAATTATTTCCATTTTCTATATGTATTCTGTTCGATAATTTCTTCATTGTTTAAAGTATGAAAAGTATGAAAAGCATGTATTTAACACTATATAAATAAATAATAATAGTTATATAACTAGGAGATGTAAGGTATTTTATTTCAGAAAAACATATCTCAAAACGTGATATTACCGATTTAAAGAAATATTAAAAATTATTTCATCAATCAAATCCCGATCTTCTTGACTTTCCCCTTGCTTAAGATATTCAATCGCAATTTTTCCCGCTGCTGGTTGCTCCTCAACAGCCATAACTAACATCTCTACGATTTGACGAAGTTGAATTTTCTCTAATCGTCTGCTAGTAAAAATTGGTAAGATAATAGCTGCAATTACCAACCCCAAAATCGGAGGAATAACGGGAATCCACCAGCCGATATTAAATGCCAGGTAAGCAATTCCTATCAATCCTGTTGCTGCAAAGACAATAGCCGCTACTACTATGCTCGCAGACTTCCAACGCCAACTCAATCCCGTACCTATCCCACACCATAATAATATCCATAGCCATTCTATAGGTTCCCACCAAACCTGTAATAATGGTCTACCTTCTATAGCAGCACTGAGAATTTGGCTGACAATATTTGCAACGATGGTGACTCCCGCCATTTGTTGAGGATATCCAATCAGACGTGTACTATAAGGTGTTTGAAACAAGTCGTTAATACTTTCAGCAGTGGAGCCTATCAAAACAACGCGATTTTGGATTTTACTTGGTGGTATTTTATCGTTTAATAAATCTGTAATTGAAAAGTTTTCAAAATTTTCTATTCTTCCTCGATAGTTAAGTAATATTTGGTAGCCTCCGGCATCAGCGCGAACATAACCCCCGTCATTAGATTGAAAAGGAATTATCGTTGCTTTTCCAAGTTGTCTAATATAAGAATTTCCCTTAAAAGGCTGTGGAGTAATACCTTCTTTTTTTAAATAATTTAGCGCTAAACGCAGACTCAAATTTAAACGTAATTCAGTTTTAGAAGAACCTACCGAAAGTAAAGCACGACGGACTTTTCCATCCCCATCCAAAACTTGATCTACAACTCCCACTTGTCCTAATTCAGCTAAAACTTCCGGCGGTGCAACTTTACTGCCGACAACCTTTTCAATGCCAATTAAATTAGGAGTTGTTCTAAAAACTTGCGTTAATTCATCAGTACCCGGTTTTACTGGTAAATCTCTGTATAAATCTAAACCAATATTCCTGGGGTTATAGCTTTTTAATTTATTAAGTGCTTCAGCTAAAACTTTATCTGGAATCGGATACTGTCCAATTTGTTGTAAATCGGATTCATCAATGGTAATTATCACAACGCGGGAGTCAATTCCTGTTGAAGGACGATTTTGAATAAATCTATCGAAGGTATTCCACTCCATTTGCTGCAATAAACCAGTAAAGCGCAGCAGTATAATCAAACAGGTAACGCTGAGGGTAATACCTATAATCCAACGTTTACCAAGACGAAT
>JBARZF010000049.1:0-14273 GCA_049649675.1 Rivularia sp. (in: cyanobacteria)
ATGGGGAGATGGGGAGATGGGGAGATGGGGAGATGGGGAGATGGGGAGATGGGGAGATGGGGAGATGGGGAGATGGGGAGATGGGGAGATGGGGGATTGGGAGATGGGGGATTGGGAGATGGGGAGGAGGGGAAAATAAAAAATAAAATACAGGGAGCAAGATGCTCCCACTACTAATTCACTGTTAACTGTTAACTGCTCACTGTTAACTGCTCACTGTTCACTGCTCACTGTTAACTGCTCACTGTTAACTGCTCACTGTTAACTGTTAACTGCTCACTGTTAACTGCTCACTGTTAACTGTTAACTGTTAACTGCTCACTGTCTATAGATGTATTAATAAATATTGACTAAAAAACGTGAATATGCAAACAATACCATCATTATCTAAGTAGCTGGTGGTAACAAATTATAAAAATTATCGGAATTTGATTGGAGTAGGCGAATTTTATAATTTAGTATTCTGGCACAAGCTATCTTCAGTTTACGTCTTTGTAAAATCATATAATTTCTGTGCTATTTACATATGGAGATTAGTATTAGTTAATTGCAATTATGACCGAACAATAAATTGGATACAATCTCCCGGATTTATCCGTAGATAAAAATCAGACCAGTATGATTATTTCGAGCTTCTGGCTTTAACAAAGAATTAATCCAAAATCTAAAATCTAAAATCTAAAATCGAATGACAATCCAAACTGATAAACCGAGAAAATCTATTACACCTTGGGCTTTTGTTCCCAGCCTTTATTTTGCTGAAGGGATGCCGTACATGATTATCAATGCGGTATCGGTAGTTTTTTATAAAAATTTAGGAATTGGTAACGCTGAAATTGCGTTTTGGACAAGTATTATTAATCTTCCTTGGGTTGTCAAAATGTTTTGGGGACCTGCTGTAGATATTTATTCTACTAAAAGAAGATGGCTGCTGACAATGCAATTTGCCATGTGCTTATGTTTGGCTGCATTGGCTTTATCTTTTCAACTGCCAACATCAACTTTCTTCTCAGTTTCTTTAGCGATACTGTTAGTTGGAGCTTTTATTTCTGCTACATATGATATTGCCACAGATGGTTTTTATATGTTGGCATTAAGTGAAGAAAAACAAGCTTTTTTTGTTGGTATCCGTACTCTATGCTATCGACTGGCAATTATATTTAGTACGGGATTTTTAGTATTTTTAGCGGGAAGTTTAGAAAAATCTACCCAAAATATTCCTTTAAGTTGGAGTATCACGCTTGGTTTAGCATCTGTAATCTTTGCAATACTTTTCGTATTTCATCTTTTTACTTTGCCGCAACCGGAGGTAAAAGATAGAAGAGAGTCTGATACAAGAAATGATATTCCATTTGTAACAGTCATTCGTTCGTACTTTTCTCAACGCCGTATCGGTGCAATATTAGCATTTATCTTGCTCTATAGATTAGGCGAGGCAATGCTGGTAAAAATAGCAACTTTGTTTTTATTAGATGAAACAACTGCTGGTGGTTTGGGTTTAAGTACGGAACAATACGGTTTAGTGTACGGAACTTTTGGTGTAATTTCTTTAATTAGCGGCGGTATCTTAGGGGGATTAGTAATTTCTAAATACGGGTTAAAAAAATGCTTGCTACCAATGGCTTTAGCATTGAATTTACCTGACTTATTTTATGTTTACATGGCTTATGCTAAACCACCACTAGAATTAGTTTATCCTTTAGTTTCTCTAGAACAATTTGGTTACGGTTTAGGTTTTACAGCTTTTACGGTGTACTTAATGCATATCTGTAAAGGAGAATATAAAACCTCTCACTTTGCAATCTCTACAGGATTAATGGCATTAGGTTTGATGCTTCCCGGTGCAATTAGCGGTCAAATTCAACAAGATGTTGGATATCCCATGTTTTTTATTGTGGTGTCTTTATTAACTATTCCTGGTATGGCGACTATCTTTTTTATTCCTTTGAAAGAAGAACATAGTCAAGCTGGTTAACTTATTAGTTTTTAACCTCACCCTCGTTCCCTCTCCTGATTTATGGAGAGGGATGGTTTCGAGTTTATTTAATAGCTTAATTATTCAAAATTCGATGTCTTATGTTCTAGGAATAGATGGTGGTGGAAGCAAAACAGTTTGTATATTAATGAACGATAAGCGCGAGATTTTGGGATGTGGTGAAGCTGGTTCCTCAAATTATCAAAGTGTGGGAATTGAAGCTGCAAAATATTCTATAGAATCTGCAATTAATACAGCAATAATAACAACGAATAATATAAACATCAATGCAATTTGTTTGGGATTAGCTGGTGTTGGACGTTTCAAAGATATAGAAGTAATCAAAAATATAATTAAAGATATACCTGTAATTAGCAATATAAAACCGCAAAATATAATTATTTCTCACGATGCATTAATTGCTTTAGTTGGTGGAGTTGGTAACGATGTGGGAATCGTAGTAGCTGCTGGTACGGGTTCGATAGTTTTTGGTAGAAATCATCGAGGTGAAACCAAAAGAGTCGGTGGTTGGGGATATATTTTAGGTGATGAAGGTGGAGCTTATAAAATTGCAGTTGCGGGAATGCAAGCGGCTTTAAAAGCTTATGATGGACGGGAAATTTCTACTAGTTTGGTAGAAGATTTTAAAAATAATCTTGGTTTAAACAATATTGAAGAATTGATAGAGATTATTTATCGAAGCGGATATGGTGTAAAGGATATAGCTGCTTTGGCTCCAATTGTTGATAATGCAGCTTTTGAAGGTGATGAAGTTGCGAATTTGATAATTGATGATGCTGTTGATGAGTTAGTAAAAGCGACTGTTACTGTTATTAATGAGATTTTTGTTGAGGGGGAGTTTTTAGAAGTTGTAACTACGGGAAGTGTTTGGAAAGGTAAATCTAAGATTTGGGAAAGGTTTGTAAGTTGTATTAGTCGCGATTTCGTTAATGTTAAAGTGATTTTTCCTAGGTTTGAAGCTGTTTTTGGTGCTGGTTTGTTGGGGTTGAGGAGTTTGGGGGAAGAAAATTAACTGCTGTAAACTTCTTGCAAAATTGCATAAACACCTTCAGACTAGAAAAGAAAGTACATATGTACAGCGGATGATTTGAGTAGGCTAGCACAGGTTTTATTTGGATTAAATGCTTTTAAAATCATTCTCATTTGTTTATCTAGGGGTAAGGCTAATTGAAAATTCAATCTATTGATGATAAATGCCCGTATCTACAAGACGTAATACAATTAGGGGATAAAAATCGTAAAACCCTTGGTTTCTTACCCGAAAAAGCTTTTGCAGAATCAGCTAAAAAGCAGAAAATACTGGTAGCGATTGATTCTGAAGCTCAGTTTGCTGGTTATTTATTATTTGGCTGCTCTAGTTCTTACAATCGTATTACTATTGTTCATCTTTGCGTAGCACCGTCACATAGAGGTAAAGGTATTACAAAAAAGCTGATCGATAAACTCAAAAAAATTAATCAAGATAAATATGAAGGTATAGGTTTAAGCTGTCGCAATGATTACGGATTGCATGATATGTGGTCTAGTAATGGTTTTATTCCTAAATGGGAGAAACCGGGTAGGGGGAAAGACGGAAAACTACTAACTTATTGGTGGTACGATTATGGTCATCGCAATCTATTTTCTATTGCTCCAATTCAAAAGCTTGAATCAAAATTGTGTGTTGTAATTGATGACCAAGTTTTTTTCGATTTATATGCTGATGATGAATCTTTGCATAACAAAGAATCAAAACTGTTATTAGTTGATTGGCTAGAACCAGAAATAGAGTTATGTATAACTGATGGAATTTTTATTCAAATTAATAATATTAGTAGTGACGAAGAAAGAAAACTTTATCGTCAATTTGCCCAAAATCATCTATTATTTACTGTTTTACCTTGCGACTCAGAAAAACTAGAAAATTATCAAGAAATATTACAAACATTTTTGTCTCAAAAAGGCATACTGAAATCCGATATTAACTTCCATCATTTAGTTAGAGCTATTGTTTCAGATTCTCATATTTTTATAACTAGAGACTCACGATTATTAAACATCGCTAATGAAATTTATGAAAATTTTAGATTATCAGTTATTCGACCTATTAATTTACTCATTCAATTAAACGAACTTGGTCGAAATCCTGAATATCAGCCTATACGTTTGGCTGGAACTTCATTGGAGCAAGTGTCAGTAAAAAAAGGAGAAGAAGAAACAATAACTAATTATTTTTACTGCTCCGAAAAGAATGAAACAAAGGCACAATTTCAACAGAAGTTACGGCGTTTTCTTACCTATCCTGAAGATTTTGAATGTTTTAAAGTTATTGAAGGAGAAAATAAACCTTTAGCTTTAATAGTTTATGGTAGACATAATAATTATGAATTAGAAATACCTATAATTCGCGTTAGCGATAATCCCCTATCAGCAACCCTTGCACAGCATCTAATTTTTAAATCAATATTGTATTCGGCTCGTGAAAAACGGCAATTTACAAGAATTAATGATTCGTGTTTACAAGATACGGTTGATAAAGCTATTGTCGAACATCAATTTATTCGAGTAAACGAAGATTTTATCAAAATAAATTTGGCAGTTGTGGAAACTGCATCTCAACTATCGAAATTTCTGAAAAAGATTACAAATGGGTTGGGTAAAGAGTATAAATTCTGTCTTCAATTAGCAAATAGTCTTAAAAGAGAAGGTTTCATCAAAGATGTTCAAGAGTCAGCAAATATTGAACGCTTTTTGTTTCCTGCAAAGATTATTGATGCTGAAATTCCAACCTTTATTTTTCCTATTCAACCTAAATGGGCTAAGGATTTATTTGATGAAGGGTTAGCAAACCAACATTTATCTTTATTTGGAGCCAAAAACGAGCTTGCTTTTAATAAAGAAGCAGTTTATTATCGTTCAGCGAAAACTTATACAAAAATCAAAGCACCTTTCAGGATTCTTTGGTATGTAAGTCAAGATAAATATTATGTCCACGTTGGAGCAATTAGAGCTTGTTCTTTAGTTGATGAAGTGATAATTGATAAACCAGAAAACCTCTTTCAGCTTTTTCAGCGTTTAGGTGTTTATAAATTAAGCGATATCTCATGTATGAATAAAGATAAAGATGGAAATATCATGGCTATTCGTTTTAGTTATACGGAGCTTTTAAACAAAATAGAACTTAAAACAATTCAAAAAATATTAAATAATTCAAAAGTAACATTTCAGTCTCCATATAAAATTGACAATAATGTTTTTCATCAATTATATAATATAGGTACCGAAAAATAATTATAAAAACAGTATAAAAATGCCTGCAAATATATTGTTATTATCAATAAAACCTGAATATGCATCAAAGATATTTTCAGGAAAAAAAACAGTTGAGTTGCGTCGTGTACGTACTCGATTAACTATAGATGATATCGTTCTTGTATATGTTTCATCACCTACAAAAGCTTTGGTAGGATTATTTGAAGTAGAAAAGGTTATTCAAGAAAAGATAGAATTAGCAGAAAATATCGAAACTTATTGGAATCTTGTTCATGAAAAGGCTGGTATCACCTCCAAAGATTTTTATAAATACTATGAAGGTGCTTCCTTTTTCGTAGGAATATTTTTGAGAAATCCTAAAAAATTTCATGTTTCAATTAACCTCGAAAATTTAAGAAAACAAATTCCTAAATTTACACCTCCACAAAGTTACCGGTATTTAAAATATCAAGAATTTGAACAGTTTAAGTATTTTATTTGAAAAATTATGTAAAAAATATACTTGAGTCATCAAAATCATGAAAATTACTATAATAGAGGAATTTATCAAATTATTCGAGGAATTTGTAGATTCATATCCAAACACATCTCAAGGGATAACTCATACTGCTGCTTACGCTCAACAGCGCAAAATTGGATGTCGTAATTTTAGTGCGATCGCCAAAGCTGCGGATTGTGGAGAAGATGTAACTGATTCCGTTTTACTAAAACTATTACCTCATAATAATACTGCTAATAATCATCAAAGAGGAGCTTGGATTCATATGGCTCCAGACATAAAGAAGGATATTAAAGAATGGTTTGAAAACGAAGGATGGATAAATTCACAGGATTGGAATAAAGTCTCATTAGATATCTTAAATTTTATTCGTCGCTGTAATGATAATCCACAGGAATTATCAGCAGCTTATCAAGATTTTTCTCAAATAAACTATATTAAAGGTTTACAAGCAGGGATAATAACACCTATCCTAAATGCAATCAGCCCAGATAATTTTCTATTAGTTACTGATTATTCTATGAGAGTTATTAATTATTTTGCTGATACTGCTTTGACTGACTACCCTGCTTTAAATATTACTGGGCAAAAACTGATTGAAGAACTATCACAGCATATGCATCCGTCGGGAGTACCTGCTTTACGAGATGATGATTTATTCGATATGTTTTCTCATTGGTTAGTGAAAATCAAAAAATACAAATTTTCTAATCAAGATTCATCGAATGATAAACCTTTAAATAATGATTCGGATTTTAACAATATAGAATTGCAAACAGAATATACTTTATCTAAATGTGCTGAAGAGACTGGAATAAGTGAAATTGAATTACAAACTTGGATACGCTCAATTAATCGTAAAAAACAAGCTATTATTTATGGTTCTCCGGGAACGGGAAAAACATTTATTGCAGAAAAAATTGCAAAACATTTAATTAGCGGTGGTGATGGTTTATCAGAATTAGTGCAATTTCATCCAGCATATACCTATGAGGACTTTATTCAAGGTATTCGTCCCCAAAGTGAAGATGGAAAATTAACATATCCTCTTGTTCCAGGTTGTTTTATCAAATTTTGTCATCAAGCAGAAACTCGTGAAGGTATTTGTACTTTTATAATTGATGAAATCAACCGTGCGAATATTGCTCAAGTTTTTGGTGAGTTAATGTATCTGTTGGAATATCGAGATCAAGTAATACCTCTTGCTGCTGGAAATTGTTTTCATATACCCGAAAATGTCAGAATTATCGGTACTATGAACACAGCAGATAGGTCAATTTCTGAATTCGATTATGCACTTCGTCGTCGTTTTGCATTTATCGAATTACGTTCTAATTATGAAATTCTGAGAAAAATATATGGTGATATTGATTTTCCTATAGATAAATTAGTTGATGTTTTACAAAAAATAAATCAAGTAATTAATGATAAAAATTATGAAATTGGTATTTCATTTTTTATCACAGATAATTTGGTTGATGATATTAAAGATATTTGGTGTATGGAAATTGAACCTTATTTAGAAGAATATTTCTTTAATCAACCTGAGACAGTAGATGAGTTTCGCTGGAATAAATTACAATTATTATAGTTTTATCTAGAAACAGATATGGGTATTTTTAACTTTCTATTATGAATTTAGAGAAAATAATAATTATTGAACTTACTGAATATAAAACAAAATTATTAAAAAACAACGAAATATCAGAATCAGTTGGAATTGAGTTATATAAAAAATACAAAAAACAATTAGATATCGAATTTCCTAACTACAAGACAGATTATAAATGGCAGCTAAAAGCTAAGGGATGGATCGGTTACATACCTTTAACGAATGAAATTGCTCTCAAAATAAACCCAAAAGTGTCGATAATTAATATTTTTGTAATGCTGGAATATGCTTACAAACTTAAGAATTTTCGTTTTCTTAAAGGATTAATGGACTGTGACTCTTTAGAGGGATTTTATAACAATCTAGCTTATATACTAGCTCAACTTATTTTAGAACGTGTTCGTAAAGGATTAAATTGTAATTACATATCTAAAACACAGCATTTTCCCTACGTGAGAGGAAGACTAGATGTATTAGAAACAATCAAAAAGCCGTGGAATGTTAAACTCAAATGCCATTATCAAGAACAAACTGCTGATATTATAGATAATCAAATTATTCTATGGACACTTTTTATAATTAGTCGTAGTAGCTTGTGTTCTAAAAAAGTGTCAAATCTTATCCGAAAAGCCTATCATACTTTACAGCCATTAATCACTTTAGAAAATTTTAGTTCAGAGGATTGTCTAAAGCTAAATTATAATCGCTCGAATGAAGATTATAGATTATTACACTATTTATGCCGATTCTTTCTAGAAAATACTACTCCAAATTATCATAATGGTAATTGCAAAATGTTACCTTTTCTTGTCAATATGGCAAGTTTATATGAACTATTTATAGCTGAGTGGTTAAAAGTAAATTTACCCTTAAACTTAATTCTTCAATCTCAAGAAAGAGTAAATATAGCTAACAATTTAAATTTTAAAATAGATTTATTACTATACGAGAAATCAACCGCTAAACCTCGTTATATTCTCGATACAAAATACAAGACTCCCGATAGTCCATCATCTGATGATATAGCCCAGGTAGTTGCTTATGCTGTTTCTAAAAATTGCTCGGAAGTAATTTTAATTTATCCAACTATATTAACTCATCCGTTAGATGAATTCGTTGGAAATATCCGAGTTAGAAGTCTTACATTTTTTTTAGATAATAATCTTGAGGAAGCAGGTAAAACCTTTCTAAAGCAACTCCTATCTTAAAAATATTGCGTGCTAATCTTTAATAAAAGAATGCAATCTCAAAAAGCAATATCAATCATCGGCTGCATAATCGGAACAGCAATAGGTGACGCTTTCGGACTTCCTTACGAAGGTTTATCAAAACAACGCCAAAAGAAACTTTACCCAAACCTAAAAAACCATAAATTTATCTTCAACAAAGGTATGATTTCCGACGATACCGAACATACCTGTATGGTTGCTCAATCTCTTCTCGTTTCTGCTGGAAATAAAACGATATTTACAAAAGAATTAGCTTTTCGTTTGCGATGGTGGTTGCTCGGTTTACCTGCTGGAATTGGTTACGCAACTTTAAAGTCTATTGTCAAATTATGGCTTGGTTTTCCTCCCCAAAATAGGGGCGTTTTTTCTGCTGGAAACGGTGCAGCAATGAGAAGTGCAATTATTGGTGTTTGTTACGGTAATGATATTCAAAAGTTACGAGAATTAGTCAGAGCATCTACTCATTTAACTCATACCGATATCAAAGCAGAATATGGTGCTTTAGCGGTTGCTTTGGCTGCTTATTTATCAAGTCAACAATTATTGATTTCTCCCCAAATTTATTACGAGAAACTTGAAAATTTAATCGGTTTAGAACAAGTTGAATTTCTCTCGCTTATTAAACAGGCTTGTGATAGTGCAGAATCTACAGAAACTACTCAATCCTTCGCGGCAAAAATAGGTTTAAGTAAAGGTATTAGCGGCTATATATATCATACAGTGCCGGTAGTTATTCAAGCTTGGTTGAAATATCAGCAAGATTATCAAATTGCAATTTTAGAAATAGTTCGTTGTGGAGGAGATACGGATACAACCGCAGCTATTTTGGGTGGTATTGTTGGTGCTGCTGTTGGTAAAGAAGGTATTCCGCAAGTTTGGCTGGATAATTTATGGGAATATCCGAGAAATGTTAAGTGGATGGAATCGTTAGGAAGTCGATTAGCAGAATCTCAGCAAAACACAAAGCAGTCTTCGTTACAACTTCCTGTTTATAAAGTATTTTTACGAAATATTTTCTTTTTAGCGATAGTTATTTTTCACGGATTTAAGCGGTTGTTTCCACCTTATTGAAACATATTCTACAAAAATCTAACTTACGTATTGCCAGTATCAAATTAACAGTATAATCTTAGGTATTATTTTGAAAGGTAACAGTTGACTCAAGAAATATACTTTTGAGCAGAAACAGGCTAATTGTCAATGAAGGTTGTAAAAAAAACGGTTAGTCTACTGATTTTAAGCGATTTAAAAGAAGTGAGAAATCAAAGAAAATTCTCTTATCGCTTGCTGCTGATAAATTTATTTTTTATGGCGGGATTTTTCTGGATTATATCTGGCTCAAATGATTTAAAATTCAAGTTAATTTTAGTAGCATTTACTTTTATATTATTGATCCCTGGGATACTTTTAATCCGTTTTAATACCAACGAATCAAATTATTTTAAAATCAATCTTAGCGGAAATAAAATTATTCACGAACGTCGAAAATTATTTATAAATCATGTGTATAGATATAAATATTCGTTAAACAAAGTTATCTTTATTGGTGTTAAAAGAATTAACTTTAACAGTGATGATGGTAAAAATTACAGAGTAAGAATATATTTTAAATCAAAGAGATATCTTGATATAGGCTATTTTGCAACACCAGAAAAATCTTTTGCGATTGCGAAAACTATATCTAAATTCCTGAAAATACCTTTGAAATACTAACTGCTAACTGTTAACTGTTAACTGTAAAGTCCTCGCATAGCTAACAAAGCGCTACCATAGGCAGCTTCGGTATTTGTAGAAGAAACTACCTCCACTCTTAAATATTGCTTTCTGATCTCATTCCAAACCTTATTTTTCGCACCACCACCAGCGGTATAAACGCGAGTTAAATTATCTGCACCAAATTCTTGTAATAAGTTGTATCCTCGCGCTTCAATTCGAGCCATACTTTCTAATAAACCATGTAAAAAATCAACCGAATTATCAGGACGTGGTTCTAATTTTGGTGGTAAATTGGGGTCATTAATTGGAAAACGTTCTCCGGGTTTCAATAACGGATAATAATCCAATTCGCTGGATTTAGTTATATCTATTTCGCTACTAAGATTTTCTAATTCGTTGCTTGTAAAATATTCTTTTAATACAGCACCTCCAGTGTTAGAAGCTCCCCCTGTTAACCATAAATCCCCGAAACGATGGCTGTAAATACCGTATTCTGAATTATCTACACGAGTACGACTTAACAATTTTAAAACTAATGTAGAACCCAAAGAAGTTACCGCTTCACCGGGAGAATTTGCTCCGCTAGCGATAAATGCAGCAATACTATCTGTCGTACCCGCACACACTAAGCAATCTTTAGGAAAGTTATATTTAGCAGCAATATCCGAACGCAATTCTCCTATCGGATTTCCCGGAATTACTACTTTTGGTAGTTGAATTGATATCTGCAATCTGTTCAACCATTCTGGATATTGTAACGCTTCCACGTCGTAACCCAGTTTCAAAGCATTGTGATAGTCGCTAACACCTAAATTTCCATGTAAAAGAAACCCCAACCAATCAGCTTGATGTAACAAATAGTTCGCTTTTGTAAAAGAAGGTAAGTGCATCATCCATAACAGTTTTACCAGGCTGGAGGTAGCACTTAATACAGTATGGTTCGGTGGAGCAATATTTTTTAATTGTTCGCGCATCCCCGCTCCCCGCGCATCGTTGTAAAGCAAAGGAGCATCAACAGGATTCCCAGCAGCATCGCACAACAAAACAGTAGACGAAGTACCGTTAATAGCAATGCGGGTAATTTCTCCCCGTAATTCTTTGTTAATTTGCTCTAGAAGACTAAATAAAGCAGTTCGCCAACAATCTATAAGATCGGTTCCCAACGACATCTCAAACGGATATCGTACCTCCTCTACAATATTTCCAGCAGAGGCGATCGCCACACCCCTAGCCCCAGAAGTCCCGAAATCTATGCCTAAATACATTTTTTAAGGTCAAAGGTTAAAGGTTAAAGGTCAAAGGTTTTAAGTTAAGAGTTAGGAGTTATTAATTTTCTACCCCCTCTACCCCCTCTACCATTATCATCCCATGCCCCATTCCCAATTGCCAATCCCCAATTCCCCCTTCCAATTGTTGCATCTTGTAACAACTTATTTCCCAATTCGGGTAAAACAGTGAAAAGTAGAAAACGAAGTATTCTGTTGTTCAGTGAGTAAGGGAGATTTCCAATATGCCTATTTCAGACACTCAAGTTTATATCGCTTTAGTTGTGGCTTTAATTCCAGGCGTTTTGGCTTGGCGTTTGGCAACTGAACTCTACAAGTAGATCGTTAAGTTAATAATTTTTTATTTCTTTACACGGTTGTAGAGTTTGTAATCCTGGCAATCTTAAGTATCTCTTCCGGAAACTTGTAGCTATTTACTGTAAGTTACTGAAGAGAACACACTTAGGATTGCTGGGGTTATTTTTTTAGCTTTTCCTCTACGTGTAGCACTTTGAGAAAAATGAAGTAAGATGGCAGCAAATAAAAACAGTAAATAGCTGGTTCTTAGATATTTACCTTCGTACCCGTTTTTTGAGGAGATTGAGTCTATTATGAACGCAATTCAACCGACGAGAGAGGAAGCTCAACCGATACGGCAGCGCAGGACTGTTCCTCGACCAAAGCGTCGTTTACGCCAACGTTCTTACCAGATAATGGCGCTGGAGACAACAGTTAAAATAGGAGTTAACTTGGCAATTTCCGCAGCTGCAGTATCTGCTTTAACTCAACTTTTGCCCCATCACTGGTCGGGACAAGAAAAGTTAAGACAAGTACGTACTGAAGTTAAAACCTCTCAAGAACGTGTCAACAGTCTAAGGGCAGAATTTGATAATACTTTTGATTCCCGTCAAGCTAATAGTATTATGCAGCAGCACGGAAATCGCATACCCCGTAATCAAAAACAAATTGTATTGACTAACAATACAACAGCAGCTGAAATTAAAGAGTCTACACCTTAATTTTTAGAGGAAATATTATTTTTGCGTAGAATAAATGCTATTCCTCTTTGCCTGTATATAAGTGTTCCTTTTAGTGTTCCTTTTAGTGTTCCTTTTAAAGATATAAAGCTAACAGCTAATAGTTAATAAATAATTGGTAATCCTGTAAGATTATTTACCGTATAGTTATCATCTATTAGCTATTAGCAAAGTGAAAAATTTGTTCTGATTAAATTTTTTTCCTGTTTTATTCGCCAATCTTCCATTCAGGATGCATGGGAAGTAGTAATTCATTTAACCAATTTTCTACTTGTAAGCGTAGACGCATATTTTGATTATCAGTTTCATTAGCGCGAGTTGGTAATTTTTTCAAAGCACGATTATAATCGGCGATCGCACAGTTCCATTCGCCCCATGCATGATAAGTTCTGCCTTTTTCAGCCAAAATATAGCTTTGTAATTTTCCAAAAAATAGCGCTGTTTCAAAATTATCAATCGCTTCGTTATATTCTCCTAATTCACGCAAGGTAATACCTCGGTTAATCCACGCTCTAACGTGAGTAGGATTTAAATCTAAAGCTTTTTCGTAATCCGCTAGTGCTGCTTCCAAATCTCCAATACCAGCATAATAATTTGCTCGGTTATTGTAAGCACTAGCTAATCGGGGATTTATATGTATCGCTTTATTGAAATCGCGAACAGCTTTTTGTTCTTCACCACTTTGAAAATAAACCAAACCGCGATTATTGTAATCAATGGCATTATCGGGATTGCGCTCAATTAACTGATTCAAAGCTGCGATGGCTTTCTTAAAATCGCCAGTTTTAGCCGATTTTAAAGCACGGGAGCGTAAATCTTTGTCTCCATAAGCGTATAATTGACAATTACTATCCTCATAGCTGTGTTCATCTACAGCAAACGAGGCAGCATCCCGTTTGCCGATCTTATTTTGCTTGTCACCGAATGTTGAAAATAAGTGAATCTTCATATCATCCTTGCCTGAGTTGGTTAGTACGTCCGCTTGTGGTGTTGCCCCTGTGTTAGGATTTATCATCCATCAATTCCCACATCCGAGCGCATAATTACACTCCTCGGTTTGGAACTAATAATGGCTACCAAAGCTTCATAGTCAATTCCAGAAAATAAATCACAAATAATTGCAATTTAAAGCGATCGCCACATACGAGAGCTTGGCAACTGGTAGAATGCCTTAACAGTGAGCAGTGAACAGTTAACAGTGAACAGTGATAAAGACAGTCAACTATTGATCTAAGAATTTAGTCACCTGCCAAAAAAATGCGTTAACTGTTAACCAAATCTTCTTTTACAAATCCAGCTACTTTAAAACTGATAACTGCTCACTGATAACTGATAACTGCTAACTGCTAACTGAAAAGCAACAAAATGGTAAATACAATTTCTTATCCAGACGCTCCCGATTTAGCCGCAGATGATTACATAGTCATCGGTTTAGCAACCTGCTTTATCAAAGAAGATGGTGAAGTGCATCAAGTTGACGTAATCGAACCCATTCCATCAGCTTCCTTAGAATCATTATTCAAAGGGCTTCCCACATCCTATAAATCAGCCGTAGCAACCACATTAGGAAAAGTTTTTGATGGTGAAACAGCCCACAAACCACCAGAATTAGATAACTCCGCCCAAATAGTCAACGACTTTGGTGAAAGAGCATTTGCAGCAGCACG
>JBARZF010000050.1:0-13135 GCA_049649675.1 Rivularia sp. (in: cyanobacteria)
GCAACTTCCATTGTTGAAGCAATATTAGTAGAAGGGATTTCCACAGAAGCAGCAGAAGCTGGAACCGAAGTACAAATAGTTCTCAACAAAACCCCATTTTACGCCGAATCCGGGGGACAAATTGGCGATCGCGGTTACATCAGCGGTGACGGAATCTTGGTCAGAATTGAAGACGTGAAAAAAGAATCCGACTTTTTTGTTCACTTCGGACGCATCGAACGCGGTACAATCCGAATAGGAGATTCTGTAACTGCTCAAATTGACCGCGCTTGTCGTCGTCGCGCTCAAGCCAACCACACCGCAACTCACCTGTTACAAGCAGCGTTAAAAAAAATCGTTGATGAAAGCATCTCTCAAGCAGGTTCCTTGGTAAACTTCGATAGATTACGCTTCGACTTCAACTGTCCCCGCAATATGACACCGGAAGAAGTGCTTTCTGTTGAATCACAAGTTAATAATTGGATAGCACAAGCTCATTCCGCTAAAGTCGAAACCTTATCCTTAGCAGAAGCAAAAGCTAAAGGAGCGGTTGCCATGTTCGGCGAAAAATATGGTGAGGAAGTGCGAGTAATTGATTTTCAAGGCGTATCAATGGAACTTTGTGGCGGCACTCACGTAAGTAATACTGCCGAGATAGGAGTATTTAAGATAATCTCCGAAGCCGGGATATCGTCAGGTGTGAGAAGGATTGAAGCCGTTTCCGGGCCAGCAATCTTAGATTATCTCAACGTTCGGGATAATGTAGTCAAAGATTTAAGTGAGAGATTCAAAGTTAAACCAGAAGAAATTCCCGATCGCATTACTACACTGCAAACCGAACTCAGAAACGCACAGAAAGAAGTTGAGAAACTGAGCGGGCAAATAGCCATAGTAAAATCCGACAGTTTATTAGAAACCGCTGAATCAGTAGGTGAATATAAATATCTCGTCGCCAAAATGGAAGGAGTTGACGCAGAATCCTTGAAAACAGCAGCCGAAAGATTGCAGCAGAAAATCGGTAATAATGCAGCCGTTGTTTTAGGTTCCGCAATTGAAGACGGAAAAGTCAGCTTAGTTGCTGCATTCGGTGCAGATATTAATAAAAAAGGAGTACAGGCAGGTAAATTTATTGGTGCGATCGCCAAAATGTGCGGTGGTGGAGGTGGTGGAAGACCTAATTTAGCTCAAGCCGGGGGAAGAGATGCGAGTAAATTACCAGAAGCATTGGAGAAAGCGAAAGGTGATTTGAAAGCAAGTTTGGGTTGATTGGTTGTTATTGTAGGTTGGGTTAGACGGAAAATAATATTGAGCGTAAACGCAATTAATTAAAATCCGTCGTAACCCAACATTATGCGTGGGTAATTTTGTATTTTAAATTGAAAACATAATAATTATCATCTTCGTGGAAACATCGATGTTGGGCTACGACACGATGAATTATATTTCTCGTCATCAAGCAATTTGTTTATGTCCTCCGGACACGCTTCGCTAACGTGTCTAACCCAACCTACGTAACTAAAGATTACCCATTCGAGTTACCTGTAGAAATGTATGAATTATATCAAAGAGGTGACGGCTTACTTCCTATTGGTTTAAATCATCCTCAAGAAAATGGTATCAATATATATAAATATTATTTTTACTTTCCCGACGAGGAAATCCCTTTGATGAGTTTAGGAGAATCAATGAGGATGTACCAAGTTTTCAATGAATATAGAGAAAATTATCAGTATGATATTGATCCGAAATGGTTTCCTATTTCTATTTTTGAAGATATGTTATTAGCTGTAGTTGGTAATGAAGAACAGCAGAAACACTCACCTCTAATACGGTTTTTTTGATAGCGAATTCATACCCAAAATTGAATGGTTAAGCCTCACCGATATGTTGTTATCTTGGATAGAGCTTCGCAAAGCTGACTTTAAAAACTGTACGGAAGCGAAAACAAAAGAAATTAAAAAAGCTATATACAAAAAATACGGCGAGGGATGTGATGGGTTAGATTGGTTATTAGAGCAAATTTAGAATAATCTTAAATTAACAACACAATATTTATCATCTTCTTAAAATACCGATGTTGGGTTACGACACTTGGGAAACCATTTACTTTTTATCAACTAATTTATTTTCGTGTCTAACCCAACCTACCCATTTAGTCGATATTGTCACAAATGGTTGATGGTGCGTGACGCTACAAAGCTTATTGCTACGTTCAAATTTTCGAGGCGGCGTCACACACCCTACAAGAAAAATGTACCTTTTTGCTAAGTTATAAAAATATTAACCTCTAAAAACAAGTGTTTTTGATTAACCCAATACCAATATGAAACACATGCTAGGAGCTAACCACAATAATTAAACGCGAAGACGATTGGTACATTGCACTTTGTCCGGAATTAGATATTGCAAGCCAAGGTAAAACAATTGAAGAAGCAAGGGATAATTTAATTGAAGCTGTAGAACTATTTTTTGAAACTGCATCTACCAATGAAATTCAAGAAAGATTGCATACAGAAATATTAGATCGTGAAAAACTTGATTTAATAGAACGGCAACATCCTGCATATGAACCTCCCTTCTCGATTAAGAAAACATATAATTTCAACTAAAAACTCTGCACTCCTTTGCGCTTACCTCCGCGTCACTCTGCGTTAAAATACATATTCTTCCCCAAAATACCAATGTTGGGTTACAACACTTGGGAAACCATTTACTCACCATCAACTAATTTATTGTCGCGTCTAAGCCAACCTACAAATCTATAAATCTAAAAACAAAAAAAAAGGGATGCCGATCGCAACCCTTTGCTAAAAACAAAATATTCACCATCTACCCAAAATACTGATATCGGGTTAAATAATTGGAATTACTTATTCAAGATAGAACCTTTCAATTTTTCAACTGCTTCCATTGCTGCTTTTGTGTCATCAGCAGATACACCGGAGCTAGTCATCGAATTACTTAAATGCTTGGTAATCGCATCAAAATGTGGCTGCTGTAAACCCATTCCGGTATGTGTTTGATCCATGCTACGTCCTTTGTAGTCTTTGGGGCCACCAAGGATTAGAGAAAAGAAACCAACTTGGCGATCGCGTTGCTTTTCCATATCAGTATTAGAGAAAAAGCCACTGACGCTGCTGTCTGCTAAAATGCGTTTGTGAAAATCATCGACCACTTTTTCAATGGTAGGTTGTCCGCCGATTTTTTCGTATAATGAACTCATTTCCTGTTCCTTTGAAGCGAATATGTACGGTGTTGAAGTACTAAACTAAACCTTTACTTAGTAAAATTAAAATTCCGACTCCATGACTAAAGTTTTGGTTCAATGAATCACTACTTTTTGTTGCCATTGGGATTAGGATCTTTTAATCGCTAAGTTTAAGATTAGTAGTTTTGATTAGTTTTAATTTCTCGATGCCTGCACCTGTTTGAAGTTTTGCAGTATCGTATTTCTAGATAATTCTCAATAACTTTTCTTTGCAAAATTATTGAGTTTTTATCTTGACATAATTACCCTATCGCATCATAACGAAGTTGACGACAGTAACGCCGCAGTGTTCATTTTATCAGCATACTTATTTTGCAATACATTATTTCTGCAAAACCATTGATTTTAAAGCTAATAGTGCATTTTTCAAGCGAAACAGTTTTGAATAAAATATAAAATTAATTTAATATTTGGAATTTTAAATCAATAAAATAAAGTCTGTGAGTTACAAGTAAAAGCTACAAGAATGTTAGTATTCTTTGTTCACAACAAAAAAGGGCTGCTCATCACAACCCTTTTTGAAAAAGCAAAATATGAAATTGAAGCGATTAAAATAATCGAAAAGTAAACGGATAACGGAATGGTTCATCCGAATTGCCCATCAAGCAGTGCAACAATGCTGCAATCGTCAATCCCCAATGCACTAAAAATCCCAAAGCGACAACCGGGAAAAATATAATTCCACCAATACCAAAAGTTAGAAAAGATAAAATCGCAATTGGTACTCCAATTACAGTTGCCCAAAACCAAACATTAAAGTGAAAATTGATCGATTCTTTGGCATTCCCTTTGACAACTGGATCGTCGGAAGTAAAATAAATGGCAATTGGAACGCCGATAGAAAATATTGTTGTACTAAAGAAAATCGCCCCATGACACAAACTCGATAGCAATTTACGCTTATCTGAATTAAATGTAACTTCCTGCATCTTGGCGGCTCCTCAACTTGTTTTCTTTCTTATTTAAATTGTAACTAGTATATTCCTAGATTAGTATTGGAGTTTACCGTAATTGAGTCATTTTTGCCCATTTCATTGATTTCACTAGGTTTTAAATAGCTATTTAATCACAATCCATGAGGTTTACCGAACCTTTCTTATTGCCTGCTATAGAGTATCGCCACCTATAAAGCTGAAGGGGCATCGCAAATCCCGTCATTTCAGTTATCAGTTATCAGTTATCAGTTATCAGTTATCAGTTATCAGTTATCAGTTATCAGTCATAATTAATTTGATAATGTTGCATACTGATATTGGCTTAGTCGTTCTAGGCATATATATTTATAAGAAATCAACAGGCATTATAAATTAAACATCGGGTAACTCTAAATGAACGCATCTCCTAATACAGACACAGCCTTGAATAACCATTATGAAATTGCCCGCCAATTTAAAACACCAGGCAAAATTATCAAAGTTGAAGAATTTGGGCACGGTAATATTAACGGTACTTTCCTTGTTACCTTAGATTCTGTAGAAGAAAAGCATTTTATTTTACAACGTATTAATCAAAACGTATTTCGTCAACCTGAATTGGTAATGCGAAATATGAGTACTTTTAGCAATCACGTGCGTCAACGTTTAGAAGATTCACCCATTGATTTAAATCGCCGCTGGGAAGTACCACTCGTATTATTAACTCAAAACAATCAAGACCATTTTATTGATACTGAAAATTCATTTTGGCGAGGGATTGGTTTTATTGATAAGGCTGAAACCTTCGACACTATTATAGATAAACATCATGGGAGTGAAGTTGGTTACGCTTTGGGAATGTTTCATAAACTCATCAGCGATTTACCAGTTGAGAAATTAGCCGATACTCTACCGGGATTTCACGTTACACCAATTTATTTAAAGCAATACGAAAATGTTTTGATGCAAAATAATGCGTCTTTTAAATCTCCCGAAATTGAATACTGTTTGAAATTTATAAATAAACGTAAAACTTGGGCACACGTCTTAGAAAATGCTCAAATGCAAGAACGTCTGTGTTTGCGTCCCATCCACGGCGACCCGAAAGTTAATAATGTTATGATTGATACTACTAATGGAGAAGCTATCAGTATTATCGATTTGGATACCGTCAAGCCGGGATTGGTGCATTACGATATTGGCGATTGTTTGCGCTCTGGCTGCAATCCTTTGGGTGAAGAAACCGAATATTGGGAAATAGTAAGTTTCGATACTGATATGTGTCAGTCAGTTTTAGGGGGTTATCTTTCAATAGCAAAGGATTTTCTTACCGAAAGCGACTATATATATATTTACGATGCGATTAGTTTGATTGCTTTTGAATTAGGATTGCGGTTTTTTACCGATTACTTGGCGGGTAATGTTTACTTTAAAGTTAAATATCCAGAACACAATTTAGCTAGAGCTTTAGTACAATTTAAGCTTACCGAAAGTATTGAAACGCAAGAAAATTCGATTCGGAAAATTATCTCAAGCTTTAGCAAATAGCAATTAAATAATAAAGATAATGGATAACCACAAATTTTGCTTACAACCATTTCAACCAACAACAATTGATCCAAAAATTACAAGTGAAATTACGCGAGACAACCATATAATAAATTTTCGCTACGAAATTAAAAGCGATTTAAACAAATTAGAAGTTCCTGACATAGCAGACAGCGAAGCTCGTAAAGACGAACTTTGGAAAACAACTTGTTTCGAGCTTTTTATAGGAATAGAAAATTCTTCTCGTTACTGGGAATTTAATCTTTCACCAAGCGGAGATTGGAATGTCTATCGCTTCGATAATTATCGGCAAGGAATGCAAGAGGAAATTTTAGTTGAATCGCTTAATATATCTATATATCGTGGTTGCCGCGATTTATTAGTAGGAGTCGATAAATTTGATTTGCGAAATCTAACTTCATCCCTATGTAATTTTAACGTTTCTATTGCTACTGTAGTTAAAGAAAAAAATGGAAATATTAGTTATTGGGCTTTAAAGCATTGTGGGGAAGAAGCAGATTTTCATTTGAGGGATAGTTTTGTATTTGATATGTAATAATCAACCACCAAACATTCTATCAATATCATCCCCCACCGAAGCACCATGACGGGAATTAACCCGCAAGGATGTTTGATTTGCTGACAAATTGTAAGTTAAAGGTTGAGTTTGAACTAAAATTTCTTTTCCTTCTTCTACCAAATTTTCATTTTTAGACTTTTCCATTACAGCTTTTAATGCAGCAATTCTTTGTTTAATAGTGGGATGATTTTGATCGAATTTAACTCCCGCAGTGCGATTAAGTACCGACATTGCACGCAAACATCCTTGTTTATCAAAACCAGCTTTAACAGAAGCCAGATAAGCAACTTCATCGGCTTCAAATTCATCTTCTCTACTTTGCTTTTCGAGATTATTTTCTAATTCTGCCGTCTTTTTCTCTACAATTTCATTAATACGTCTTTGCTGTTTTCTGAATCTTCTGTTACTTCGATTGCTTAAAACACCGTTAACAACATTACCAATAGTTCCTCCAATCACCCGTCTGACAACAAAATCACCCACTGCTACAACTGGCGATGTTTTTCTCTTTCTATTTAAAACTTTTTCTGCTGCTTCTTCTCTAAATTGAGCAATTAATTCAGCTTTTTCTACGTTGGTAATAACTTGATGCCGTTGTTTATGATGTGCCATTTCATGACTAATCATACAGGCTAGAGCCGAAGCATCACCACCTAATTGTTCCAAAGCACCATTATAAATAGGTATCAGATTAGGATTTTTCGCAAACGCTTGAGTATCATATTTTGCAACTCGAACAACTTGCCAAGGGCGAGTATCGTATTCATTAGCACGTGCCAATCGATCGACAATACGGTAAAGTGCGTAAAAATCTGGGGGTAGTTGTGTTTTAGCGTTTTGGTAAATAGAGTTATCTGAAGAGGAAGATGCTTCTCCTCTAGTAGTAAGGGTGGTAGAGAATAATAAGCATAAGCAAGTCAGAGTAGCTGGCAACTTAGTTTTTAATATACTCATTTATACTGGATAGGTTTTTAATAGACGTTATCTTTGTAGCTTCATTCTATTGAAACAATCACAGTTTTTGTGTACGTATAATTACTTAATATCTAAATTTGAATTTATTGTTGCGGGAGGATTTTAGCTATTAGTAGTATTAACCTACGTTAAAATTCTTCGTAAAGTTAACACACAGTAATATGCCCAAATTGCCCCCAAAAGACTATATTCAAACCGTTCCCTTTCCTACCGAGATTAGCTTACAGCCCATCGGAGTAGTGCGATCGCCTTACAAAGAAAGACATGGAACCCCCAGGCAGTCGCAACTCCAAGCCGCACCATCAAATTATCAACCGGCTCAAGCAACAATCGAACTTTTCGACACCATACCCCAAGAAGCACTCAAAGACATGAAAGGCTTCGAGCGAATTTGGGTAATTGCATGGTTGCACTTAAATAAACACTGGAATCCTACCGTTATTATCCCACGCGGGCCGCGCATTCGCCGAGGAACTTTAGCAACTCGCGCACCCCATCGCCCCAATCCCATCGGGATTAGCGCACCTAAATTAATAAAAATAGAAGGTTTGGTTTTGCACCTAGAAGGAATTGATTTATTAGACAACACACCAGTATTAGATATAAAACCTTATGTAAGTTATTGCGATGCTTTCCCCGATGCAAAATGCGGTTATGTCGATGAAGTGGAAAACGCTTCCGAGCATGAAATAGATGTATTTGGAAAAAATAACCCCAAGTAGATTTTAGATTTAAACATTTTAGGATTACTTAACACATGAATCAAAAACTCTGCGTACCTTTGCGCTTAACTTTGCTTTCCTCTGCGTTAAAAATATTACTCAAAATCAATTCGACAAACGCCAAACCTTAATCGACTTACTCCCACTACTACTAACAATAATTTTCCCATCTTTACTAAAAGCAATAGCATTAACTCCCCCTTGTTTAGCCGAAAGAGTATTTACCTTTTTCCCCGTACTTACATCCCACAAACTAATTTCATATGCATAACCGCCAGTAGCAAAAGTTTTACCGTCCAGGTTAATAGCTACAGCATCAATTCCACCAATACCAACCGAGAAATTATGAACCAATTTACCTGTTTCAAGCTTCCATACTTTGATATTTTTACCATCAGTTTCTTTGATTGATTGATGACTATCATCGTAACCGTTGTTGACAAGAGTTTTACCGTCATTACTAACAGCGAGAGATGAAACAGCAGATGCTTTTTGAGAGTCTGAATAAGGATCTTCTGGCTTTGGTGGTGTTAATGTTTTCAACAGCTTTCCAGTAGAAAAATCAAATAACTGAATCGTACCGTCGTCATTACCGCTAAATAAAGTTTTACCATCTGCACTCATTGCTAAGGAAACAGTTTCTGCTTTTATCGTGCGCTTTAATTCTGCATTTTTTAAATTCCAAATTTTAATAGTTTTATCTGCATTTGCACTAATTAAATTTGCTCCATCAGGGCTAATTACTATTGATGTCACTGCGGCTTTATTTTTATCTAAAGTAAGTAGTGATTTTCCAGTTTTCAGATTCCAAATTTTGACTGTATTATCACTACTACCGCTGGCTAATATTTGTCCGTCGGGAGTAATAGCCACAGATGTTACTGCTTCTTTATGCCCTGATAAAGTTTTAAGTAATTTCCCCGTTTTTAAATCCCATAATTTGACTGTATTGTCGTAACTCCCGCTAACTAAAGTTTCTCCATCGGGTGTAATTGCTATTGCTTGAACCGAATCATCATGTCCCGACAAAGTAAAAATGACTTGGTTAATTGGCTGCTGCTTGCTAACAGGGTTTAGTGAAGCTTCTACTGCTGTTGAAGATGGACGATTTGCACAAGCAATATTGGATGTGCTTAAAGCAATTATTGTGAATATTTTTAAGTATCTTAGTTTTAATTTCATTATTTTAAATTAAGGTTATTTATTGTATTTATTTAGATTGTTTAAAATTACATCCTGTTCCATTAGTGCATTATATTCACTTTACTTAAAAAGTTTTTAGGTAATATCTCATAGTTGGGAGTAAGGGCTTTAGCCCTGATAAAAAAATAGATGCTAAATAACCGCAAATTCTAGCGCTAAAGCGTAACTACGAACCAATATTATATTCTGCATAAATTAAATTCTTATCAATAGCAATATAGCTTACTTGTTTCCTAACCCAAGTAAGGCGATAATTACTCCATCGAAATTGATTTACGGATAAAAGCAATGGAGTACGATTTTCAACAGCTAGCTCAACTATATAAAAACACTCTCCTCAAGGATGTATTGCCATTTTGGGAAAACCATTCGGTAGACTGGGAACAAGGCGGTTATTTTACTTGTTTGGATAGAACTGGTAAAGTCTACGATCGCGACAAGTTTATTTGGTTGCAAAATCGTCAGGTGTGGTTATTCTCCATGCTGTACAACCAACTGGAGAAGCGAGAAGATTGGTTGAAAATCGCTGCAAACGGCGCGAATTTCCTTGCAGAAAACGGACGAGATGAAGACGGTAACTGGTATTTTTCTCTTACCCGCGAAGGTAAACCATTAATACAACCTTATAATATATTTTCTGATTGTTTTGCGGCAATGGCATTTAGTCAATATGCTCTCGCATCTGGGAAAGAATCGGCGAAAGAAGTTGCATTACAGGCTTATAATAACGTTTTACGTCGTCAAGAAAATCCCAAAGGTAAATATAATAAAGCTTACCCCGGTACTCGTACAATGAAATCTTTAGCAGTACCGATGATTTTAGCTAACTTGTCTTTAGAAATGGCTTGGTTATTAGAAAACGATACTTTAGAACAAGTTTTGGATGCAACTGTAGAAGAAGTAATGGGTGATTTCCTCGATAAAGAGCGGGGATTAATGTTTGAAAATGTTGCTCCCGATGCTTCTCATATTGATTGTTTTGAAGGAAGATTAATTAATCCCGGACACGGTATTGAAGCAATGTGGTTTATGATAGATATTGCCCAACGTAGTGGGAATAAAAAATTAATTAACCAAGCTGTTGATGTGACGTTGAATATTCTTAATTTTGCTTGGGATAAAAAACACGGTGGTTTGTATTATTTCATGGATGCAAATGGATATCCACCGCAACAACTCGAATGGGATCAAAAGTTGTGGTGGGTACATTTAGAATCTTTGGTAGCTTTAGCAATGGGTTATCGTTTGACGGGAAGAAAAGATTGTTGGCAGTGGTATCAGAAAATCCACGATTATGCTTGGGCGCATTTTTCTGATGCAGAATATGGAGAATGGTTTGGTTATTTAAATCGTCGTGGTGAAGTGTTGTTAAATTTGAAAGGTGGTAAGTGGAAGGGTTGTTTTCACGTTCCCAGGGCTATGTATATGTGTTGGTTGCAGTTTGATATTTTGTCTGGTAATAGGTAATTGGTAATGGGTAATTGAATATGTCGGAAATAACTGAAGCGTTGCAGCGTATTGAGGTGTGGTTACAAAATCATATGCCAAATCGTGCTGCTGAATTAAAACCTGGACTTACACGAGATGAAATTGAGGGAAAAGTTAAAGATTTACCTTTTAGCTTACCAGAAGAAGTTTATGAATTATACGAATGGCATGATGGAAGTGTTGATAGGTTTGTTTTCGTAAACTATAACTTTTTCTCATTAAACGATGCTGTTGAAGCTTATTATGAATGGTGGGCAGAAATATTTTCTGACAAGGATGAAGAAGCATATTTTTTTGAGAAATCTTTTCCCATTTTTGAACTTTGGTCTGATTGTGGCGTTCTTTGAAGTGTTGTCTGCGATAATTATAATAATTATCCTGTAAGGATGCTGGATGTAGAATATGATGATTATTTCGTTCGCTACCGTAGTTTAAAAGACTTGATTTTACACATAGCGGATTGGTATGAATCGGCTCAATGCTACGAAGATGAAAACTTACCTGAATGCGGAGTTGAAGAAGAAAGAAAGTATTTATTAGATGTTAAATATATGGCTAAGGAGTACATTACATATGTCGCTAATAAAGATTCAGATTCAGGAGGTTTACGTCAGAAAATATATCAGCGTTATTTGAATGGTGACATTTCATTATCAGATATTTTAAATTAGCAGTAGATTAAATAATTGCTATTTTCTAAGCCACCCCATACCCCGCATACTCTCTGACATATTCCGGCTGCAAACCTAATACAATATCTTCTTTAGCCACACCCATTTCTATCAACTTATCGGCAAGTAAATCATCTGTTTGATTGCGTTGAATCCAGATTTTACCGTCTTTAATATCAAAGTGCATCACGCAATTATAGATACGACGATGTTTATCCCATCCCAAATCTACTACTTGGTAATGCTCGTTTTTTGTATCAAATATGGTTTGCACTTCAATCTCACCGTTTACAGGAGGATATTTACTGTATTCTGTTAGTATTTCTTGAATACACTGACGATAAAATTCTAATTTATCCATTTTACTATCACCTCTTCTACTGGGTCGTATACAATTAATTTTAATTGATACTGCTTGATCGCTGCTTTTGGTAAATCTCGTTGAAAAAACGATTCATAAGCATAAATAGGTACTGCTAAATATAAAATACGTTCTTTATCTTTTTCTTTCAAAACTAAGCGGTAATTCAAAAACTGTCCTAATGCTAGATGAAAATCGGACAAAGCAGAATCGCTTAAAAAGCTTTTTACTTCTACTGCAATCTTTTCGTCTTTCTTTTGAGCCGCTAATAACCTTTCTGCACCTAAATCAATTCTAACTTCATCTTCTTCGCCAAATTCGATTCTTAAAGGGTCATTCGTAATTACCCACTCTTGTTTCTGAAGTCCTTTTTTAACAGATTCATGAAACTTATCTTTAGCTGACATTTATCTTAAAAAGGTTGCGATTCTAAAATAGTAGTATATAACGATCCAGATGATTATTCAATATTGATTTTTACTCCACAAAGCGAACCTAAGATTTCTAGAGGTAGTACTCAACTTCAAGTATTAGAAGGAATTGATTTAACTTTAAGTGCAGAAGAAGTTTTTGGATGGTTGAAAGTGCTTGAAAGAAAGAGAACAGTTGATTAAGTAATAAGTACTCGGCGGTTAAAACCGCAGCTACACAAGCTAAATCCACCTCCGTGGATTCAAAAGATTCTAACCCACGGAGGTGGGTTTTGTCTGTGTAGCCCCAGACATAAGAGTCTGAGGACTAAAATTACATCAAATTTGATCGCTGATAACTGCTCACTGCTCACTGTTAACTGCTCAAGCCTCTCTCCCCGAAGCCCAAGTATCGCGCCACTTAACCGTACCTTCACTGGCAATTACCCAACGACGAGCTAATAAGTTTTCCCGCAATGGAGAAGTACCTTCCCGCAAGATTACATATTTATAACTAATTAACTTCCCGGCACTTTCATTAAAGGGAATTTCGGTAAACCAAGTATTAGAATTAATGTACTCTAAAGGATATGCTTTCTTAATATCCCAGTTACCTAATTCCGGACAATCACCAATTACTACGATTCTTTCACCAGGCTTTGTTTCTACTCCATTTAATTGCGCTCTAATTATTGTTTGCGCTTTCAATCTTTCTCCAACATGACTAATAACGATCGCTTCTTTTGCACCAAGCTCCAAATTATAAATTTTTCCATCTTTCACTTCAAATTTACGCCCAGTTAATACACAAGTATGTTCTCTATCCGGTAACTCGGTATCAACTTCTTTTATAGTTAGAGCATAACCTCTATTTAAAGCCACAAAGCAGCGAGAGCCATTATAGCGACGCACGTAACAGAAAGTATCTGGTGTAATATATTTCTCCCACTGACTACCCATAGATATCGCAGGATTCAAACGACGCAATCCCGAAAGTTTCCGCACATCCCAATAAA
>JBARZF010000051.1:0-6519 GCA_049649675.1 Rivularia sp. (in: cyanobacteria)
AATCAAAAGCTTGTTCTAACCATTTTTCTAAATCAGTTTTTAATTTTTCTAAATCGGGTTTTAAATTATTGGTTTCCCAGTTTTGAAAGTTATTGCTAGCTAATTCAGTTGCTGCATCAGCTTGATATTTTTCGCATAAATTATTGAAATTGAACCAATCGCGTAGTTTAGATAAGCTTTGAGCAAAACCTTGTTTAATTAGTGTTTCTGCTTTAAGTTTAATTTCGTTTTTAGCTTTGTTTTTGTCATCAAATGTTTTAATGTCATTTTTTAAAGGTGTAATTTTAGATTTCAACCCCTGTTGAATTTGAGATGCTATTGATTCAATTCTTGGAGAAGAAACACTTGCACCATCTTTTTTTAAACTTGTAGCAATATTTTGTAACGCGGCTTCAAAAGCTACTAAACCGCTGGTATTCGCGGCTGCAACATCACCTTTTAATCTTGCTCGTAAAGCTGGTAAAGCATCAACTCGATATAAATTACTCAAACCAGATGGTAATTCAGAGCGAAAACTTTCTGCTACAAACCTTAAGCGACTTTGAACTTGTTTTTGTTCTTCGGGTTCGAGTAAATTAATAAAATTGGCTACAAAAACAACAGTTTTAATTCCTCTATCTAACAACCAATCGCGTAAATTTTCTCGTTCCTCCAAAGTCATTAATTTACGCGCATCAAGTAATTGCACTACCAAATCAGCGCTTAATAATTGCTCTTTAACTAAGTTATTTTGCTCTTCCCTATCGTTAGTTCCCGGTAAATCGAGAAATTCTACACCTGTTTTTAAAAATGGATGGGGAGAGAAAACTTCTACAGATAAAACATCATTTCGCATCCTTCTATCGTCATCAAGGATAGCAAATTTTTTTAAAACATCGGTACCGCTGCGGTGAATTTGCTTTCCATTTTGAAAAGTAATGCTAGTTTTTAATTCATCACCATATTTAACAGTAATTGCAGCACCAGTAGTAGGAATTAAATCGATTGGTAAAGTCTTGTTTCCTAATAAAGCATTGAGTAAAGTTGATTTACCATGATTAAAAGGGCCAAAAACCGCAATGCGAAAGTTAGGATTTATCAGATGATGGGAAATTGCTTCGACATCCCGATATAGTTGAGATGTTGATTCTAAGTTTAATGATTTAGCTGTAGATTTGAGAGTTTCTATAAGTTGTTGATAACTTTGATTTTGCGGCATAATTATATATTTAAATAAAAATTGTTATGTTTTGCTTCATAATTTCGGAAACCTAACCCCCTAACCCCCTTCCCTGCAAGGGAATGGGGGAAAATTAAAGCCTAAGACTTGCAGGAGAGAGGTACTCTACGAGAAAACGCTTCGCGTTCATGGAGAGAGGTTTTATCTAACCGTAATAAGACAGCAAATTACTATAAACCGATTCTACATTCTGCAACTCTGTAAAAATATCTTTCTCTAAAACTTCAAATCGCTTTAATTCCTCATCGCGGTTAATTTCACGACTTTCTTTTTGCTTCAATAAATTATCTAATTCTGATTTCCGAGCCGCAATATCATCTTGAATTCTGCTACTTACTTCTTGCTCGTAAGCATCAAAACATTCTTTGACTGCATGATAAACATTTGCAGATTGCTCTTCCGCTACTTGCGGTAAATATTTTACTAACTCTTTCCTAGCGGTTTTAACTAACTCCTTCCTTGCTCCATCTGCTTGTACAACTCCTACACCCAAGCCTAATAACGCAAAGCCAATGGGGCCTAGAAAAATACCAGTTACGGCGGTAATTATTCCACCAACTCCGATAACAGTAAAGTAATTTAACAAAATATTTTTCCAGTCAAAACCCGCACCAGCCATTGCAAAACCGGCGAAGTTGCCTCTAGATAAAGATAATAATCCCATTGCCCATTTTGCCCAAGTAGGAGAATTATCTTCCTCAGCGTTACTATGAGAATTAATTTTAACTTTTTCCCCAGTCAACTTTTGAGTGATGCTATCGGTTACTTGTGTATAGGAAGCACCATATTTTGCCGCACTTTGAGAAAGTTGTTTAAAAGCTGCGGTAATATCTTCTTCAGCAGTTAAGCTCCAAGCAGATAATTTATCAGTAATATATTGTTCAAAAGCTTTTTGCAGTGCAATATTAAAAGCTTCCCGCTTACCGCTACTTAGAAAATCAAATAAATTTAATTCTGGCTGATATTGTAAAAAATCAGTTTCAAAAGTATCCCCTAAATTTAAAACGTACCTGCGGAAAGAATCGGAAATACTTTTAGCTTGAGTATTACGAGTATCTTTAATTTCTTGCTGAAATTCATCACCAATACTTTTAAGTTTCTCAAATTCTGGTTCTACAGAATCAATTTTTTCACGAAGTTGATCGACATCTTGCTCTAACAACGGAATCCTTCTTTCAATTGCTTCTTTTGTATGATGACAAGCTTGTCTTGCTAAAGTTCTCACCTGACGCAATTCAGCAACTGCTCTTTCTCTGGTTAAAAATATATTTAATGGCTGCATGAACTCGGTAAAACCAGTTCCTTGTAAAGAAGCTGCGGGATTTTTTAAGCGTTTGCGTAA
Organism: Rivularia sp. (in: cyanobacteria); assembly: GCA_049649675.1. Classification (GTDB taxonomy): domain Bacteria; phylum Cyanobacteriota; class Cyanobacteriia; order Cyanobacteriales; family Nostocaceae; genus Rivularia. Next base: position 2,562 of record JBARZF010000051.1, read on the forward strand.
AGCTTGAATTGAGGAAATTGCAAATACTCTTTCGTCGTAAATATCTTGTCCGTCAACAACGCAATATTCCGCTAAGTTGGCTTTAAATACTTTATGCAATCTTTCTTCAGCTTCCCGTAATTCTTCCTCATCATCTGGATCGATTAAAGCTTCCTTTACCTGATCCCAAGCATTAACTAAAAAGAAAACCGATAAACCTCTACCTTTAATATAATTTTCCAAATAGCGACGCTCTCCCAAAGTACAAGGTTGAGAAGCTCGCATTACAAATAAAATTGCATGACAGTTATTAACGTAACCCAAAGATAATTCATTTCGGGCTTCCGTATCGTTTAAACCAGGGCTATCAATGATTTCAATACCCTTTTCTAATAAAGGTAAAGGATATTCAACCACAGCATGACTAACATCGGGAAACGCTGGTTTCTTCTCTTCTTCTAACCTTTTAGCTTCCGCTGGATCGATAGTATACTTATGTTTAAAAGAATCAAAATCTAACTGTTGCGGACTTTTACCATCGTTAAAATGTACCGTTACCGTTTTTTCTGCTCCGTAACGTAAAACAGTTAAAACAGCAGTACAGGGATTAACATCGCTTGGTAACAATCTTTCGCCAATTAAAGCATTGAGAAAAGTACTTTTCCCTCGCTTCATATCGCCTAAAACCAATAAGCGAAAAACACCTTCGCGGAGATTTTTGCTGGCAACCTTAATATCTTCAATATCGCGTTCTAAACTTAATTTACCTGAATTCTCTTCAGCAGATTTTTCCGCTTTATCTATAGTTTCAACGATTTTATCTAAAGATTGAGAAACTTCCGAACGGACTTGGACAACTTTACCCAAGTCATCTAAAAAATTATTATCTGTTTGTATCATGATTTTTGATTAATATAAAATATTTACTCGGAATTATCGCGATTATCAAAGCTAATTTAATCGTACTTAGCTTCTTTGCGATTAAAGACATTCAGTAATTTCGTTTCAATTATCATCAATAAGCACCCCCAAACAAAGTTATTATGAATACTAGTATTATTATATAAAAATAAATTAAATTTACAAAAAATTACCTCAGTGTAATTACTGTTTATAATTATAGTTTGTTAAACAATTAGTTAGAAACTTAGAAAGGCATTTTAGCTATTTTGTATTGGGAAGAACAAAATTAAATGCTTTTATATTTAATACCGCCAGGGACTACAAGTCCCAGTCTAATAGCGAAAGTCCTCTAAAGAGGACTGGGTAATCTTATCAGTTTATGTTTTGCACGTAGCCGCGTAATTATTAGTGCGATTAGTTAAAGTTTAATTTTTATGTAACTCTTAGTCCATTTTAATGGACTTATGCTATTAGACAGGGACTTGCAGTCCCTAGCGGATTAAAACGAAGTCAGGTAGACAGTGATAATTTTGATCGTATTTTCTGCTTATAAGCTGATGTGCAGCGGGCATTGTATCAAACAAAATTTTGTAATTATTGTAGTGCGGGCATCTTGCCCGCTAGTACTATACAAATTAAGTGCGTAACAGCTTACAAGATGAGAAGCATTAGCTTTCCTATTTACCTCTTGGAACTTTACGAAATATCATGCTTGGTGCGGATATTCCAGAATCCGAATGGAAATAAGCCTAAATCTAAATTAAAACCCATAATTATCGATAAAAAACTTAATATTAAGTCCCGCAATAAGCCAAAATTCTTATAGTGAAGAAAATTGGTAAATTCAACATGGATATTAAAAACGGCTTTGTCGGTACCGTCGGAAACACCCCTTTGATTCGCTTGAACAGTTTTAGCGAGGAAACGGGATGCGAAATTTTAGCCAAAGCAGAATTTCTCAATCCCGGTGGCTCCGTCAAAGATAGAGCAGCACTATATATTATTGAAGATGCGGAAGCAAAAGGTTTACTCAAACCAGGTGGTACCGTCGTCGAAGGAACTGCGGGAAATACGGGAATTGGTTTAGCACATATCTGCAATGCCAAAGGTTACAAATGTTTAATTATTATTCCCGACACTCAGTCACAGGAAAAAATGGATGCTCTTACAGCCTTGGGTGCCGAAGTTCGTCCGGTTCCTGCGGTGCCTTATAAAGACCCCAATAATTATGTAAAATTATCTGGTAGAGTTGCGTCCGAAATGGAAAACGCAATTTGGGCGAATCAATTTGATAATTTAGCCAATCGTCAAGCCCATTACCAAACCACCGGCCCCGAAATTTGGGCGCAAACAGATGGTAAAGTAGATGGTTGGGTAGCCGCAACCGGCACTGGTGGTACTTTTGCAGGTGCATCAATGTTTCTTAAAGAGAAAAACAAAAATATAAAATGCGTTGTTGCAGATCCAATGGGCAGCGGACTTTACAGCTATATTAAAACAGGCGAAATTAATGCAGAAGGTAGTTCCATAACTGAAGGAATTGGCAACAGCCGGATTACAGCCAACATGGAAAACGTACCCATTGACGACGCTATCCAAATTGATGACAAAGAAGCATTGCGGGTAGTTTACCAACTGCTGCGAAAAGAAGGATTATTAATGGGTGGTTCGACAGGTATCAATGTAGGAGCCGCGATCGCCCTTGCCAAACAAATGGGTCCCGGACATACAATTGTGACAATATTATGTGATAGCGGCTCTCGTTATCAATCGCGAATATTCAACCCCGAATGGTTGAAATCAAAAGGGCTGGAAGTTAGTTAAGAGTTAGGAGTTAAGAGTTAGGAGTTTTTTAATTTTAGATTTTAACAACGGATGCGTTTGTGCAGGGATTTTGGATTGAAACGTTATATACCTATTACCTATTACCCATTATCAATTACCAATTACTAATTACCAACTAAGATGAAAACCGTTCGAGTTTGCCAAAATCGTACTTGTAAAAAACAAGGTGCTGTTAAAGTATTAGCAGCGTTTAAAAAAAATCCTGTTTCTGAAGTAACGGTAATAGGTAGCAGTTGTCTGGGACAATGTGGTAATGGCCCAATGGTACTAATTTTGCCAGAAAATGTTTGGTATAGTAACGTTAGTCCTTCCGAAGTGAAGAAAGTGATAGAACAGCATTTGTTGGGTGGTTTCATAGTCGAACGAATGCTTTATCGTCAATTCCATTCCCAGGTTAAAAGTTGATTACCGGATTATAAAAGCGTGCATATTGAAATGAATATTAAGCAGCTACGCGAATCTTTGAAAATAAAATGGGTGGAATACTACCATCAAAATCGTCCCTGGTTAGAAAAAATGCGAATTTGGGGAAATTATGATGGTTTTCGTCGCCCTTCAAGCGGTTTTATCTTAGCAACTTTATCTGTTTTAGAACCGAAATTAGATGAAATTTTTCCTTTTATTCTTGAATTAAATAATAATCCCGATGAAATTATAGCTGCATTAGGTCTTAATTTTAACCCCGAAGATCAATTACATATAATTAAGGATTTAGACAAGCCTGTAAATAACAACAAAGTTAATTGTAATGTTCAAGAGGAACCTGTTTTCGATACATTTAGAGCCGAGAAAACAGAAGATACAGAAATTAATCAACCAGCATTATCAGTTTCAACAGCAATTACTAAAATTGCATCGACATCAGAATCAATAGAAAAAGAATTTCAAGCATTCTCAGAATTACTTCAAGAAAATCCTCCTCAAAAATTTGCCTCTGGCAGCATGGTTGCTCAATTAGAAAGTGAAGATGAACTATTATCTTTACGTAGCATGTGCGAAGAAACAGAAGAGCAAGAAATTTTAGAAGAATCGCCAGAAGAAGAAACAGAAGAAGTTAAAACAGCTTCCAGAAAAAAAGTATCAAATCTTGCCTCTTGGATAGACGAATTTTGTCAAGGTACTGGTTGGGATAGGGAAGAAGCTATTTTTATTCCGTTCTAAAACAGTTAGCAGAGAAGGTGCGGGGAGCGCATATCCGTAGTGCGAGCATCTTGCTCGCTCGATACCAGCG
>JBARZF010000052.1:0-11730 GCA_049649675.1 Rivularia sp. (in: cyanobacteria)
GCAAATATTTCGTCGTTTAAAGAACCAATACTCAGATGTTTTGCGCCGTCGTAGAGAATTTTTTCATAAATTTCGTCGGAAACTACTAAAATATCTTTCTCGACGATGACTTCTGCCAAAGCTTTGATTTCTTCGGGTGTATACACCATTCCCGTAGGGTTAGATGGTGAATTTAGCACGAATAATTTAGTCTTTGACGTAATCGCGCTTCTTAAAATCTCCGGCTGAATTTTATACCCATTTGCCTCATCAGTCATGACAATTACTGGATTGCCGCCGACTAATTTAACCATCTCTGGATAGCTTACCCAGTAAGGTGCGGGAATAATTACTTCATCACCCGGTTCAATCAAAGCCTGCATTAAATTAAACAGAGAATGCTTACCGCCGTTAGTAACGATGATATTCTCCGCTTGATAATCCAGATTATTTTCCCTTTTCAACTTCTGGGCTATAGCCTGCCTTAACCTGGGTTCTCCAGCCGCAGGGCCATATTTTGTCTTGCCCTCATCCAATGCCTTCTTTGCAGCAGTCTTAACATGGGCTGGCGAATCAAAATCCGGCTCCCCAGCGCTAAAACTACAAACATCAATACCTTCTGCCTTCATTGACTTAGCTTTCGCGGCGATCGCCAAAGTTAGAGAAGGCGATACCTGACTAATTCTTGCTGCCAGCTTCATCTTTACTTCACACTTCTTTGTTCTTTAAGAATATCCCATTATTAGTAAGTTAGGAGATATGAGATATGAGTGAGCAATTAGGAGTTAAGAATTATCTATCCTGTTTGTCTTTTTGTTCCCTCATGCGCTTATCTGCTGTTAGATGAGTTGCAAATTCGGGAAACCTGTAAATATGGCTAGTGAATTGGGAAGAAAGTGCTAGATAAAATTTTTAACCGTTTGGTTGTAGGCAAAAAAGATATAAATCAATATTCATCTAATTTATACCTTTTTATGACTCAGCGACCATCACGAACTATCAAGGCAACAGCAACTTTAACTGTGTTGTTATTTGTACCTCAAATTATATTAACTTGGCGAGCGTATGAGAAATTTGAAAATATAACGAAATACGAGTTACAGCTTCAAGCCCTAAGTAATGAAATTGTTTATCTTGATGAAGTATTAACAATGTCATCACGGATGAATGCTGCTACAGGTAATCAGATGTGGGAGAAAAGATACCGGCAATTTGAACCAAAGTTAGATGCTGCGATCAAAAAATCCGTTAGTTTAGCACCAAAAGTGTATTCTAGTAAAAATGCCAAGAAAACTGATATTGCAAATCAAAAATTAGTGCAGATGGAATACCAGTCTTTTGATTTGGTAAAAAATGGTCAAAAAGAATTAGCACAAGCACTATTATTAAGCGAACAATATCAATCCGAAAAACAGAAATATCATGATGGTGTAGAAAAAATTAATCTTGCCATCTCCGAACAACTTCAAGATAAAGTGATTAGATATCGCAAACGGCTATTATTTACCAGCTTTTTCACGGTTTTTGGTTTGCTAATGTTGATTCCAGCATGGCTGGTAGTATCGCGGATACTAAATGAATATTTAAAACAGCGTCAAGTTGCTCAAGGGGCTTTAGAAAAAACTAATCAAGAATTAGAAATTAGAGTACAGGAAAGAACGCAAGAATTAAACAATAAAAATTTGCAAATTCAAGAAACATTACAAAAACTTCAGGACACTCAAATTCAGCTAATTCATACCGAAAAAATGTCCGGTTTAGGTCAATTAGTTGGAGGTGTCGCTCACGAAATTAATAATCCCGTCACTTTTATTGATGGAAATATTGCATTTGCGAAGGAATACGCTCAAGATTTATTAAATTTATTAGAACTTTATCAAAAACATTTTCCCAATCCTCCGATAGAAATTAAAGATGAAATCCAGGTAATCGATCTTGATTTCCTCAAAGAAGATATTTTTAAAATTTATCAGTCAATGGAAGTTGGAACAGAGCGTATTCGCGATATTGTGCTATCTTTGCGTAATTTCTCTCGTCTTGATGAAGCGGATTTCAAAAAGGTAGATATCCATCAAGGTATTGATAGTACTTTGATGATTCTGCAAAATCGTTTTAAGTTAAAAGCAGATTCACGTGAAATTGCCATAATCAAAGAATATAGTAAACTTCCATTGGTTGAATGCTATCCCAGTCAATTAAATCAAGCTTTAATGAACATTTTTGTTAATGCTATCGACGCAATAGAAAAAGAATTAGAAGATAATAAAAATCATATAAAACCACAAATTCGGATTACTACGGAATTATCCGATAACAATCGTGTAGTAATTCGGATTGCTGATAATGGTTGTGGAATGACAGAAGAAGTACAATCAAAGTTATTCGATCCATTTTTTACAACCAAACCAGTTGGTGACGGTACTGGATTGGGTTTATCTATTACTTACAAAATCATATCAAAGCATAATGGTAAATTATCTTGTAATTCTGAATTAGGAAAAGGAACAGAATTTATCATTGAAATTCCTGTTACTTGAAATTATTAATCAGAAAACATCTGCACTGCATAACTCCGCCCATCAGCACCAACTGCAATTCCATAGCCAAATTTTCTGTATTCGGGAGTAAGAAGGTTAGCGCGATGCCCATTACTGTACATCCAACCCCGCTGCCATTTTTCTACTTCACCGTAAGTCAACGCTAAACCTTTAGTGCCACCTTTAGCTATATTTTCACCAACTCCTAACTGGCGCGAGCCACCAGCTATAACATAACGCTGACGGGGATTTACACCTTCGGGGGACACATGATTGAAATATCGTCTCGAAAGCATATCTTCTGCATGAAGTTGCGCCGCTCTCGAAAGAATTTTATCCTCCTGCAAAGAAGACAAATTATTGATATTTCGATCTCTATTAACAACAGAGAGAGCAAACTTCCTTAACAAAGGCAGAGTACGCAATTGTTCGGCATTTAAAACTGTTATTTTACATTCACCAATTTTCCAATCCTTACCGCCGTTACCGTTGTAACAATGTTGCAATAATCCAAATGGTGAAAATTCAGTCCAAAAATAGTTAACGTCCAATGGATGCCCGCTTTGCGCCTGTCGGATAAAAAATGAAATTGGTCTAAATGTTAAAAGCAGTGTAAATAAAAGTACATATTTCCACCAAACGCCTGTTTTCTTTTCAGTTTTCATTAGTCAGTACAAAATATTAGGATAAAAAATAGCTCTATTATCCATCGGAAATTTTGCTAGGAAATTCCGAGTGCAGATACAAAACTTTATAAATAGACATCTGCGGGAAAACATTTATATGGTTCCAAATTTACGCGAAAACCTAACCCCCTACCCCCTTCCCTGCGAGGGAAGGGGGAAAATTAAGCCTCTCTCCTACTAGGAGAGAGGTTTGGAGAGAGGTTTTTTCATTTCCGGAGATGTCTAATAGGGAACGGGGAGATGGGGAGACTAGGAGACTAGGAGAAGAATAATTTACTCCTAACTCCGGTGCTACTAACTCCTAACTTTCTCTCCATATACCGTGTAGCAATACATGATACAAAAAATCTTTCTACGGGAATATGGTATTGGTAAAAAATAATGCCTATACTTTGAAGCTATTGAAATATTTTTTACTCCGTGGTTAAAAAGGTGTATAGCTATAAAGCGATATAAAAATATACGTACTAATCAGTATTTATAACATTTACAAAATCATAAATAAATGCTCCAAGCTATTAATTCATAAGGATTTCCGGAAATATAAGGGATGCTGCGAAAACCTTAGTAGTGGAGTGATTAAGTAACTAGCTCATGACCAACTACATGATTGGAAAGGTACTGCAAGAGCGTTACCAAATTGTCCAAAGCCTGGGTGCAGGGGTATTTGGACAGACATACATATCAGTGGACATTGAACATCCGCACAACCCTAAGTGTGTCGTAAAACAACTCAAGGTAACAAGTTTACAACCGAGTTTTTTACAAGATTTGAGGTTGCGTTTTCTTACCGAGACTCGTACTCTCAAGCATCTAGGACATCATAAACAAATTCCTCAGCTAATTTCTTGTTTTGAAGAAAACGAACGTTTTTATTTGGTACAAGAATTTATTGAGGGACATTCCCTTAGTGCGGAATTACCAGAAAATAAAAATCCAGAGTTTTTCTGGAGCGAAAACGGCGTTGTTAAGTTCTTAAAAGATGTTTTAACTATTCTGGAATACGTTCATTCTCAAGGTGTAATACATTGCGATGTCAAGCCAGAAAATTTAATTCGACGTGCAAGGGATGGTAAATTAGTATTAATTGATTTCGGTTCCATTCAACCAGTTGATTTTGGAAAAGACGAAGTATTACCTATTTATTCAATTCCCGTTACATCTTTAGGTTACATACCTCCAGAGCAATTTATTGGGCAAACCCAACCTTCGAGCGATATTTATGCTTTGGGAATGATTGCGATTCAGGCTTTGACGGGATTAACTCCTCTACAATTAAAAAAACACCCATCAAATAATGAAGTATTGTGGCGCAGTCGAAATACCGTAGTTAGCGATTATGTTGCTGCTGTAATTAGTAAAATGACTCGTTACAATCATGAAGAACGTTTTAAAACAGCTTCAGATGTACTGCAAGCACTCAAGCAAATCCCTGTAGATGCAGCTTCTCAAATTATTGATGCGGAGTATACCGTTTACTCAGAATATTCTCAAAATAATGAATATTTAAAAAGTTCCAAAAAATCGGATTTGGAGGATTCATCTCCTTTATTAACAGGAATGAAAATTGGTTTAGCTGCTAATTCTGTGATTATCGGATTTGGAGCTTATTCTTTAATTAATCATTCTCCAGTATCGGGCGAAAATCAAACATTATCTGAAGCGCAGAAGGAATTTCAATCTGGGGATTTGCAAGGTGCCATCGCCCTAGTAAAATCGATTCCAAGTGATAGCAATGTTTATCCAGAAGCCCAAGCTACAATTGGTGAATGGCAGCAGGAATGGCAAGTTGCCGCTCAGAAATACGAAGCCGCTAAAATAGCTTCCGAACAAAAACGCTGGGGAGATGTAATTACCAGTACAGTTGATATTCCCGATATTTTATATTGGCAAACAAAAACAGATGTATTGACAAAGAAAGCGCGGGCTTATATTGAGTTGCAGAAAGACGAATATCTAGCAAAAGCCTACGAAAAAGCCGCAGAAAAAGACTTTAGCACCGCTTTACATTACCTGCGACAAATTCCCAGAGAATCTTCAGGTGGTGAATTAATCGCGGAAAAGTTAGCAGAATACGAGCAAAAGCAGCTTGTTAGAGCAACTTACCTTTTACAACAAGCTTATAACCAAGCACAATTAGGTCAGTTTGATACTGCTATTGAATATCTGCAAAAGGTTCCCAAAAATACGCCAGCTTTCGCAAAGGCACGAGTAAAACTTGCTGAATATAACAGTAAAAAGCGTATTATCGCCAAATTAGACAATGCTGCTGCATCGCAACTCAAGTCTGCGATCGATAATACAGACTCATTTATTCGCAGTAGAAGTGCTACTCGAATCAATGATTTCCAAATGGGAACCTATTTACATGAAGTCAATATTCAGTAATCAGTTATCAATTATCATTGTAAGATGATAGGTTGGTTTCGCGTACTGCATTAATTGTTTATTGATAAAATGATAACGGGTAAGATGAAGTCAAAGGTTGACCGCCTTTTGACTACTTTCTGGAATAATGGGATTAGTAATTCCCTTACAGCGATCGAGCAAATTTCTTACCTGTTATTTATTAAGCGGTTGGATGACTTGGAGTTGGGTAAATCTTTGGGGAAGCCGATTTTTTCTCCAAAGCAACAGCGTTGTCGCTGGAGTTTTTTTAAGAATCTCGCCAATTCTGAGGAAATGTTGCAGATTGTGCGGGATGAAGCTTTTCCTTTTATCAAAAATTTAAAAGCAAGTATAGGTGAAAATGCTTATACTCGGCATATGAAGGATGCCGTTTTTTTAATTTCAAGTTCCGGATTATTAGCTCATGTGGTGCAACAAATTGATGATATCCCGATGGAAGATAGGGATATATCGGGAGATTTATATGAGTATATGCTCTCGAAGTTGAACTCAGCAGGAACTAACGGACAATTCCGCACCCCGCGACACATTATTAAAATGATTGTGGAATTGATGTCACCGGAAGTTACAGATATTATTTGCGATCCAGCTTGCGGTACTGGGGGATTTTTGGTGGCTGCGGCGGAATATTTAGGTAATTTGCCGGATTTTACTCTTAATCGCCAGTTTCACGGATTTGATTTTGATGCTACCATGTTGAGAATTTGCAGCATGAATTTGATCTTACACGGCATCGAAAACCCGCAAATTGAAGCGCGGAATTCGCTTTCTGAAAAATACGAAGAAATTAGTCAAGCGTTTACATTAATTTTGGCGAATCCACCTTTCAAGGGTTCCCTGGAAAAGTCCACTATTGCGCCAGATTTAACAAAGATAATTAATACTGGTAAAACCGAATTATTATTTATTGCTTTATTTCTCAGGTTATTAAAAATTGGCGGACGAGCAGCAGTAATTGTACCGGATGGAGTGTTATTTGGAGTTTCAAAAGCACATCAAAATATCCGCAAAATATTGGTGGAAGAGCATAAGTTAGATTCAGTTATTTCGATGCCTTCGGGAGTATTTAAGCCTTATGCAGGAGTCTCAACTGCGGTTTTAATTTTTACTAAAACTGGAACAGGGGGAACCGATCGCGTTTGGTTTTACGATATGCAAGCAGATGGTTTCTCCTTAGATGATAAGCGTCAGCCAGTGGAAGATAATGATATCCCGGATTTATTGCAGCAGTGGAAGCAGCGAAATCCCCAAGAGCAGACACGTACTAATAAAGCGTTTTTTGTTGCCAAGGAAGATATAAAAGAGAATAGTTACGATCTATCAATCGAAATATACAAGGAAATTGAATACGAAAAAATAGAGTACGAGTCGCCAAAGGTGATTTTACAGAAGTTGCGAGAATTAGAGAATGAGATTTGCGAAGATTTGAACGATTTAGAGGAATTATTGGGTTGAAATCTATTTATCCAATTCGTCATCTTGGTGAGTTAGTAACTGTTAAAGGAGGAAAAAGACTACCCAAAGGAGATAAATATGCTCGGAGCCGTACACAGTATGCATATCTGCGTGTTTGCGATCTTTCTTCTGGATCGATAGATGAAACAAACTTGCGTTATTTAACCAAAGAAACATATTCCAAAATTTCGCAGTATACAATTTCTCACAATGATATTTACATATCTATTGCAGGAACTATTGGTATTGCAGGTATTGTTCCCAAACACCTTTGTGGTGCAAATTTAACTGAGAATGCAGCCAAACTAGTTATTAAAGATCAAAAAAAATTAGATCGAAGCTATTTGGCTTATTATTTAAATACTTTAGGACAGCATGAGATAAAAAAGCAAGTAAAAGCTACAAGTCAACCAAAATTAGCGCTTTTTCGGATTGAAAAACTTAAAATTCCCCTCCCATCTTTATCTCAACAGCGTCGAATTGCTGCTATTTTAGACAAAGCCGATAGAATACGGCGCAAACGAGAAGAAGCCATTAAACTGACAGAAAAATTATTGCGATCGCAGTTTTTGGAAATGTTCGGCAATCCAGTTAATAATCCTTATGGGTGGGAATTAGAAAAAATTGGTAATTTAGGTAAAGTGATTATAGGAAATACACCACCAAGAGCCAATGCTGAGAATTATGGCGATTATATTGAGTGGATAAAATCTGATAACATTACAACTCCGCATCATTTTCTAACTCAAGCAGAAGAAAAGTTATCATACCAAGGAAAACAAATAGGAAGAATTGTACCTTCTGGCTCAATTTTAGTAACTTGTATTGCAGGTAGTGCGAGCAGTATTGGTAGAGCAGCATTAACAGATAGAGAAGTTACATTTAATCAACAAATTAATGCGATCGTTCCTAAAAAAGGTATAAATCCTTATTTTCTATATAGTCATTTCTTTGTAGCTCAACATTTAGTTCAAGCGAAATCGACAAATTCTATGAAAGGTTTGGTAACTAAAAGTAAATTTTCCAATATTATTTTTATTAATCCTCCCTCAGAAAAACAGCAGGAATTTGGTAATTGGTTTTTAAAGTTTCACAAATGGGTAAATAAATTAGATCGAGATGCACAACTTGCCGAAGAACTCTTTAATTCTTTGGCGCAGCGTGCTTTTTTGGGTGAACTTTAAATCCTGGAGGCGGTTTGTAGTAAGGAATGCCCGTCCTTTAATTGAAGGCTAGAGCCACTTACTACGAACCCTTATGTTCAAGTATTAGCTATTTTCCTGCTGTTCTAATAAACTAATCAAATCAGAAATTGCGGAAAAATCAACAAATTCCTCTCCTAAAACTTCCAATTTTTCAGTAGATAATACTCGGATACGTTCAATAATTGATGAATCGATTTCACCAAAACGGCGAGTTAACAGACGCATCAAAAATTGGAAAGCTTCCTGTTGCTTTCCCTGTTGTCTTCCCTTCTGTAAAATATCTTGATAAATTACTGATTCTTGCATAACATCCTCGCTTAATAATTGTCGAATTAAATTCTTTTCAAATTTCAAACCAGCTAAAATTTCCGTGTAAGCTGCAATATTTTGTCTGGTGTTCCTATCTGGAATTCTAGCAACACTTTGGGCTACTTGGGATAGCAAGGCTTGAGGTGAGTTTGTTCGCGTTAATGGTGCTAAAGGCAATAATGCAGGATTATCGAGAAACATCGATGAATCTTGTTCCCACATCCGCAAAGCTCGATAACGATGGGTTGTTGTTTCATTGACATATTCTTCGGTATAAGCAATCTCGTTATTTGTCTCTTGCAAAAAAATCACTACCTGAGTGACAGGAAGATTATATTGACGGATTAATCTCACCGAGTAATCCAACACCCTAAATGGAAGCGGAGGATGAGAGATAGTGCGCGTTTGAAATTCTATATGTAAAATTCGATTTACTGTTTGCAGAAATGTCACCGAATCGGCGCGGATTGGCTCTAAACTTAATTCCGCCTTAAGTACCTTAACTGTTGTTTGTGGTTCTCTTAGCAACCAATTTACAAATTCAGTAGGATACTTTTCCGCCAAAACCTTGCAAATATTATCAAAACTCATTAATTACACCCCATTCAATACCATAATTATCGTTGCATAGTCTGGGGACTAAAATTAGAAAGTGGCGATCGCCTAAAGAAAAGGATAATTAAATAATTTTTGCAGTTGTTTTTCTTCTATAAGAAGAGCTTTTTATTTGCTTATAAAATAAATCAGTATAATTAGTTTCCATCCCCAATGCCCAATGCCCAATCCCCAATCCCCAATTCTCACCTTCTAAAAAAATTTAAAAATCCTGTTTTTTTATCTTTATCTTCTAATTCTTCTTCTAATCTTTCCTGTAATTTCTTCCTGGCTTTTATTGCTTCGCGGTAATCTGGATTATATTTAATTGCGGTATCGTAAGCTGTTAATGCTTCTTTTTCTTTGCCTAAATTAGCTAAAACATTACCTTTGCTGTACCAACTTTCCGCATGATCTTTCTTATAGCGAACAGCGCGATTGTAAGCAGATAATGCTTCTTGATATTTCTGCAAATTATAAAGCGAATTGCCGCGACTGTACCATACTTTGTAATTATTTCGTCTGACTGCAATAGCTTTATCGTAAGCTGCAATTGCTTGTTCGTAGCGCTGCATTTGATGCAATGCCCAACCTTGAGAATACAATGCATCAAAGTTGCCAGGATTATATTTTAAGACTTCTTTAAAAGAATCAATAGCTTCCGGATAGCGCCGTAAACTTATTAGTACGTTACCCCTTGATAACCAAGCTTGGTAAAAATTAGGTTTGTACTGTACCGCCTTAGAGTAAGCTTTAATAGCATCTTTTTCGCGCTTCAAGTTAATCAAAGCATTGCCGCTATTGTACCAAGCTCGTTCGTTGTTCGGTTTTAAATAAATAACTTGCTCGTAAGTGTCTAGCGCATCTTTATAGCGTTTTAAATTATATAAAACCCATGCTTTATTGTACAAAGCTTTGTCATAATCTGGCTTTAATTCTACTGCTTTATTGTAGGAATTTATAGCTTCATCATATCTCTTTAAATTGCTCAAAGCTTGTCCCTTAGCATTCAAAATTTCGGGAGATTCTGGTTGTAATTTCAAAGCTTTATCAAAAGAGTAAATTGCTTCTTGATATCGCTTTAACTTATTTAATGCAAAACCTCTTCCTTTCCAAGAATCTAGATAATTTGGCTCAAGCTCAATCGCTTTATCATATGCAGAGAGCGCTTTTTCATGTGAATCTAACTCATACAGTGCTTTAGCTTGTCCGTTCCATGCTTGAGCGTATTCCGGCTTAATTTCTATCGCTTGTTGATAATTATTTAACGCATCTTCATAGCGCTGTAACTCATAAAATGTATTAGCTTTTTTATATAAATCCCCAGCGTTAGCAGAATTAATACTGTTAAGAATAAATAGAGATGCGGTTGCGCCAGCCCCGGTTAACAACAGCGCCATAAAAGCTTTAATAAATAATTTCTTAAAATTTATCTTCTTACGAGGTTTAAAAACTTGTGAATGGGGGGCAACATTTAATACCATCGTATTAGAAGAAGCTGGTTTATTAAGATTATTAACTGCCTCTAAAGCTTGAGTTGCCGAAGAATAACGCACTCGGAAATCATAACGCACCATCTTATCAATAATATCAGCCAACTCTTGACTAACTTCACCGTGTTTTTGCCAGACAATTTCGTTAGTATCATCATCCTTTTCCAACTCATCGGGAGACAATCCCGTAAGAGCGCTGATACTCATTATTCCCAAAGCATAAATATCGCTACTATACTTTGGTTCCCCCTGAGCTTGTTCGCCGGGAATGTATCCTGGAGTACCAATAGCTACGGTAATTTGTGTTTGATTAGCGGGAGAAACCAACTGAGTAGTAATTTGTTTAACCGCACCGAAATCAATTAAAACTAACTTGCCATCTTTATCATTTCTGAGAATATTTCGTGGATTAATATCACGATGAATAACCTTTTGCTGATGGACAAATTCCAAGATTTCTAGTATCTCTTGTAAAAGGGAAATAACCTGTTCTTGACTTATAGGTTCTCCAGGCTTGATTTCTTCATCTAAATCGTGCCCGTAAATATATTCCTGTACCAGATAAAACTCTTGATTTTCTTCAAAATAAGCTAAAAGTTGAGGAATACGCTCGTGTATGCCTAACTTATACAAAACCTGAGCTTCTGTATCAAATAAACGTCTTGCAGTTTGCAGTGTAGCGGAGTCATTTGCTTGTGGTTTCAGCTTTTTAACAACACATTGAGGAGAACCCGGTAAATGCGTATCGTAAGCGACAAAGGTTTCACCAAATCCCCCACCTCCCAAATTACTAATTATTTGGTATCTTCCAACAAGTGTATTTCCCAACATTTTTATACAGTTATCAGTGAACAGTTATCAGTTATCAGTTATCAATTATCAATTATTAGATTATTCCTTATTTTCTAACTCCCAACTCCTAACTCCTAACTCTTTCAATCCAAAATCCAAAATCCAAAATCCAAAATCCAAAATCCAAAATTTCCTTATGATTCCTATTGGCGATAAAATTTTTCTTTTGACTAATAAAAAGCCGTTAGCTGTTTGGTTTTTAATTGGTATC
>JBARZF010000053.1:0-2333 GCA_049649675.1 Rivularia sp. (in: cyanobacteria)
TAAAAGTTGAAAATAGAATTTATAGCTTTTGTCTTTATAATTTATAGTTATTTCAATGAACCGTAGTGGGAGCCGGAAAGCTTCCTCCAAGCTAGGGAGCAAGCATCAAGGAAGCTCTGTGTGAGAAGTATAGGCGTCTCTACTTTACCGAAAATGTACAAATGTCAATATAAATCACAACTCCTAACTCCTAACTCCTAACTCCTAACTCATAACTTATAACTCCTAACTATAACTCTTAACTTACTCCCCCCGACAACGCAGTCACTAGCCCCCACCTAAGAATGTTTCCAACTGAACCTGCTGCTGTTAATAAAGGATTTGGTGCGGTACTCAGAAACCGTAATTTCATGCTGGTATGGATCGGACAAATCATATGTCAGCTAGCAGACAAAATCTTTTTCGTGTTGACAATTGCACTGCTTGCAAAGTACCCACTTGCAGCAGGTGTAGTTGAAGATGGTAGACGTGCGGATTTGTTTCTAGCGTTTACTTTACCGGCGATTTTACTTGGCTCGCTAGGCGGTATAATTGTCGATCGCTTCCCCAAAAAGCCGATTATGATTGGCTCGGATTTGCTACGAGGGCTTTTGACTATAGCAATTCCATTTTTACCAAGAGAATTTTTGATTTTATTAGCAATCACTTTTGCTAACTCTGTGATTGTGCAATTTTTTGCACCAGCAGAACAAGCTGCCATACCAATTTTGGTGAAGCGAGACAGCTTGATGGCTGCCAATGCGCTGTTTACTAGCACGATGATGGGTGCTATAATAATAGGTTTTGCTGTAGGCGATCCTTTATTAAACTTGGGTCAAGCCTGGTTTGGACAAAAATACGGACAAGAGTTAATTGTAGGTGGATTATATTTAATTTCTTCAGCGATCAAGATACCCGTAAACTTAAAAAGCCCGAAGCGCATTAGTGAAAAAGAAAAAATTAACCCTTTAGCAGAATTTAAAGAGTGCTTGCGCTATCTGAAGAAAAAGCGCTTAATCATGAATGCAATGGTGCAATTAACTGCTTTATACTGTGTTTTTGCTTCCTTAGTTGCATTATCGATTCGATTAGCAGCAAGATTTGGGTTACAAGAGAAACAATTCGGCTTCTTCCTCGCAGCAGCAGGGGTAGGAATGGTTTTAGGAGCGGGTATTTTAGGTCATTGGGGTGAGAAATTCCATCACAAACCTCTACCTTTATTCGGTTTTTTGAGCATGGCGTTTGTGTTAGCCGTGTTCACATTCATTGATAATTTGCCTTTAGCTTTAGCACTTAGTACTCTATTAGGTTTGGGTGCAGCATTAATCGCGGTACCGATGCAAACATTAATTCAACAGCAAACACCCCCAGATATGCACGGTAAGATATTCGGCTTCCAAAATCATGCCGTAAATATCGCCTTAACCGCACCGCTGCTAATTACCGAAAGACTGACAAATTATTTCGGTTTACGACCAGTACTTTTAGCAATAAGCTTTATAGTTGCTACTATCGGTATTTGGGCTTGGCACAATACTCGTAAAGTTTTGAAAGATGTGATTTGAGGAAGGGGAATGGGGGAGTGGGGATTGGGGATTGGGGATTGGTAATTTATTATTGTGTAGAGACGGCGTGCACACTGCAACGTCTTTCTGTATTTTGAGTTGTAACACATAGCTTCTTTGTCACGACTACGGAAACTTAAGTTGACACAATTATGTCAAGCTATCCGGCTCGTACTACAAGAAGTATGGTAATTAATATATCTAAGTAAAAACAATAACACTTAGTCTAATTAATTAAAGTTATAGGAATCAATTCTGATGTCGGAAACAACTCAAACCCCAGAAAACATTTGGATTATCACCGAAGAAACTTCCTCGATTATCGCTCAAGAAGATAACCAGGGTAGCCGCGATGGAAGCCGCGATATTGGAGGAAGAATTGGTGCTTCAGTACCCACACCAGATAACGGTGGTAGTCGCAATGGAAGCCGCAATATTGGAGCAATAATTGGTGGAGATACCAAAGACATAGTTATCAAGAGGGACAAAGAAGGAATAGCTATTGTCAAAAGAAAATCCGTACAGGTAGCGAAACTCAAGCAAGAAATGAAGAGTTTTATGCAAGCGATGAGAGAGATGCTTGATGAAGCAGAGGAGCCGAATTCCAAAATGCAGCTTGATGAAGTAGAGTTGTCAGTGGAAATTAATGGTGAAGGGCAAATTAGCTTGTTGGGAATTGGTGGTGGTAAAGCTGGAGGTAAAGGTGCAATGACTTTTAAGTTTAAGCGGAAATAAGAAACGCGGATAATTGGAACGGGATATGGGAAAAATTGGGCGTTCGCGATCGGC
>JBARZF010000054.1:0-8937 GCA_049649675.1 Rivularia sp. (in: cyanobacteria)
CGGGGGATGAAAGATAATTTTTGAATGGGAATAGGGAATGGGGCATGGGGCATTGAAAAGATAATTCTTAACTTTTAATTCCTAATTCCTTCTCAGCAGAAGATTACCGAGAAAAAACCCTTCTAGAGCGCAGAGGAAAGAAGTTTTATAGAGATAGGTAATCGGATAAGCGGTTGGGGGAGTAATTCATAACTATTTTCCATTCCCTACTCCCTACTCCCTACTCCCTATTCATAAAGCTAAACCTTGCCACAAAAATACAATTGTCTCTGAAATAGCATTCTCCGTATCAGTTTCTTGATGCGAACCGATATTTTCTGATAATGCCAAATTATGTAAATACGAAAGCAAAACGCTTGCAGCAGTTGCAACATTATCTTTACGAATTCTTCCCAAATCTGCTTCTGCATTCAAATATTCTGTAAGTTTATTACCAAGTTGAATCGCAGGCATGGTATGGCGTTGCAGAAAAGTTTGCATATCGAAGGATGGATGGCTGATGAGCGTTAAAAAAATTGGCATCACTTCGCGGAAGTAGTCAACAATCTGCAAGCTGATTAATTTCAAGTTTTCATTTACCTGTTTCTCTCCAGGCTTCACGCAGAATATAACCTCAAGTTGGGCTTCTGGAGGTACCATTGCAGCAAAAAACAGGTCTTCTTTTGTGCCAAATCGCTGGAAAATCACTGCTTCAGAAATACCAACTGCTTTAGCAATAGTCTTTGTCGAAGCTTTCACCCCCTGCTTGAGAAAGTGCGATCGCGCTACGTTCTGCCATCTCTTCATCTGCAATCGTTTTATTACGAGGCATTATTTTTTACTTATTTTTTCTAAAATAATTCCGTATTATTGGCGAATTTCCAGCAAAGACTTTTCTTTTAGTTGCGAAAATTCTTCCATACTCTAATTATGTTGATTTTTTAACAGGAATAGCCGTAAGTGTCACAATAATAAGGTTGGTGCGTGACACCACAAGCGAAGTTACTACGTTCAGAATTTTTATAAGTGTCACAGCACCCTACAAGAAAATATAGGCCGTTGTGGCCATTCCTGTTTAAGAAAAGGCTAATTGGTAACTGCTAATTGATAACTGATAACTGATAACTGATAACTGATAACTGATAACTGATAACTGATAACTGTTCATTGATAACTTCTTTGATATCGCATTCCTGGAAGCTGGCTTACTAACCCCATTAATTCCAACTGCAATAAAGCGCTAGAAACTTCTGAAGCTGGCATTTTGGTTTGTTGAATTATAAAATCAAAGGGCAAAGATTCTGAAGAAATTGCTTTCATTACCTGATGTAATTCTGGTGGTAAATCTGGTAACGGCTTCTCTACATCTGGTGTCATATTTCCTACATGAGCTTGAGGAATCGCACCCAACATTTTTAATAATTCATCCAACTCTTTGAGAATGGGAGTAGCACCTTGAGAAACTAATTTTAAGCATCCTTGCGAAGAAAAATCATCGAGTCTTCCCGGCAATGCGTAAACATCTCTACCAAATTCGTTTGCGTAGTCGGCGGTAATTAAAGCACCGGATCTTTGAGGTGCTTCCATGACTAATACAGCGCGAGACAAACCTGCAATAATCCGATTTCGTCGAGGAAAGTGAGTGCGGTGAGGTTGTGTTTTCGAGGGATATTCGCTGACAACGAAACCTTGATTCAAAATATGTTCGTATAGTTTGCGGTTTTTCGCGGGATAAACCATATCTACACCCGTACCCAAAGCGGCGATAGTACGTCCCCCCGCTTTAATTGCTGCCGAATGTGAAGCGGTATCAATGCCTTCTGCTAAACCAGAAACTACCGTAAAACCATTTTGTACTAAAGCGGTACTAATGCGGCGAGTCCAGCGGATTCCGTATTCCGTAGGTTGTCTGGTTCCCACTATGGCAACGAGAGGTTTTTGCGCCAAATTTTCAGCCTTATCTACTTTGCCACAATAGTAAAGCACCGCTGGAGGGCTGGGGATTTCTAGTAACAACCGGGGATATTCTGCATCTGCTGGTGTCCAGAAATTAGGGTTTTCTTGTTCGTGCTGTTTAAGAAACTGTTGGGGATTTATTTGCGATCGCTGTTTAGTTATCTTTTGCAAAGTTTGATAACCAAAACCTTCAACTTCTCCCAATTGAGAAGAATTTGCTTCCCAAGCAATTTTCGGCGAACCAAAATGTTGGTATAGTCTTTGCAGTAAAACTGGCCCAACCCCCGAAACCCTTGACCAAGCCAACCAGTACGCACGTTCTTCCGTCAATTTTCTATCCTCATCCCTACTGGTTTAGTATTCCCAAAATTTGGGTAAGGAGATAGGGAGATAGGGAGATAGGGGGAGAAGGAGAGAAGGAGATGGGGAGATGGGGAGAGGGGGAGACTAGGGGACAAGGAGAAATTTCAACTCCTAACTCCTAACTCCTAACTGATTACTGATTACTGGTTACTGGTTACTGGTTACTGGTTACTGTTCGTTGACCTTTCAAATATTCAAATACTGATTTATCTCCAATATCTGGGGGAATTGCCTGTATGGCTTTGCGAATTGCGAAAACTAGAAAAAATACTGCCCAAACTGCTAATAAAGCTTTTTCTACTTCTAGGGGAAGAATATTTGTCATGTGTCCTAAAAGTAGTAGCGGAACTATGGGAGTAAGTATTTTAGTTTCTAAACGATTGAAACAAAAAGCTTCTTTGAAATAAATACCTGTTAAAGCTGCAAAGGTAAAACCAATTCCTAATATAGTTAGGGGATAGTTGTAAACTGTTTGTGCTAAGGTTCCGCTGTTAGAGAAAGCAAAAACAATTGCCGAAATGCTACCAATTGCCCAAAATACTTGTAATACTCTGTGCAACTCTACCATGTAGATATGAATGCTTAATAAGCTGACTCCGAGAGCAAGACTAAACCCAGCGTACAAGAATGTGATTAATTGTAAATTGGGATTATCTTTGAATAATACCAAGGCTGTACCGATGGCAAAAAAAAGTGCAGCGATCGCCAATCCGGCACGGTAGATAATTACGCCGAATCGGTCATCTTTAGTAATCGTAAATTCACCAAATTGTCCTTGATAAATTTCTGGTATCGGTGCTGTTTGTGTTGTCATAGAATTTTGGATTTTAGATTTTAGATTTTAGATGCAGGGATTTTGAATTTGAGATCGGAGTAGGGAGTTAAAGGATTTTAGATTAAGAATTAGGAATTAAGGATTTTAGATGCAGGGATTTTAGATTAGGAGTTAATAATTTCTACCCCCTCTCCCAATACCCAATGACCTATTACCTATTACCTATTACCTATTCCCTCTTCCCTCTTACTTATCAATAAATAAGTAGTCATAACACCTCTTCCTTTAATAGAAATTTTTCCGCGTTTTTCTAAAATAAATTGATCTCGCAATCTGTTATAAGTTTCAACGGTAACTTGAATTTTTCCAGGTAAACCGTGAGATTCCATTCTGCTGGCAATATTTACTGTATTACCCCATAAATCGTATGTAAATTTTTGCAGCCCAATTACTCCGGCGACAACGGAACCAGTATGAATTCCAACGCGAATACTCAAGTTTAAATTATTCCTTTTATTAAATATTGCAATAGCATTTTGCATCTCTAATGCCATCGAAGCAATAGCTTGAGGATGGTTTGAAGTTCGGGTAGGTAAACCACCAACAACCATATAAGCATCACCGATGGTTTTGATTTTTTCTAAACCATATTTTAACGAAAGACGGTCAAATACCGAAAATATTTGATTTAGTAGGTTCACTAAAATTGTAGCGCTGACTGAAGCTGCAATTTTTGTAAAGCCCACAATATCTGCAAATAAAACGGTTACATCTTCAAAATGTTCTGCAATGTTACCCGGTTGCTGTTTTAAACGATTGGCTATACTAGCTGGTAAAATATTGAGTAATAAGCGCTCGGCTTGTTCTTGCTGGTTACGTAATGCTTTCTCTGCTGAGATTCTGGCGGTAACGTCGCGAAAAATGGCGCGTGTGGCTACTGGTCTTCCTTCGACAAATTTACAGTTAAGGTTTCCTTCTAAAAAGATAGTTCGACCATCTTTAGTCATAAATGCAGCTTGAAGCTGTTCGGAATTACCGCTCGACATTACACGATAAAAAGCATCTCGACACCGGATTTTAAAATCTGGATGTACAATATCAAAT
Source organism: Rivularia sp. (in: cyanobacteria) (assembly GCA_049649675.1). GTDB lineage: Bacteria > Cyanobacteriota > Cyanobacteriia > Cyanobacteriales > Nostocaceae > Rivularia. Next base: position 4,178 of record JBARZF010000054.1, read on the forward strand.
ACGGATATTTTCTCAAGTTCGGCTTCAGTATATCCTAAAGTTTCTTGCCAAGCACGATTAATATATAAAAAACGTCCGTAAGGGTTAACTGACTGAATCAAATCGTTGGCATTTTCAAATAAATCGCGGTATCTTTCTTCACTTTCTAAGAGTGCTGACTCTGCTTGTTTTCTTTGCAGAAATTGGGCGATTTGACTACCGATCGAAACCATCATTTGCAGCAAGTCTTCATCTTTAAATAACACCTCCCGGCTAAAGAAAATCATTACTCCCAAAATTTTATTATCGTTCAAAATCGGGAAGCCGAAGCCTGCGTGTAATTGCGTTTCTTCTACCTGCTTGAATCGCGGACAAATATTATCATTTACCATATCTTCGCACCACAAGGGAGAAAGATTTTCCCAGATTTTACCGGCCAAACCAACTCCAGGGCTTAAAGTTGTTAGCCAAGTAATTGCTTCAAAAGAGCGCACATCAACCCTTCGAGATGACCACATTTCGACACATCTTAAAACAGGATTGCTCGAAGATTTCTGGTTTGCAGTAAGGTATTGACTGGGAGTCCACAATTCTCCTAAATCCCATCCCAAACTTTCACAAATTGCCTCCAAAATTTGCGGCATCGCTTCTTTGACAGTAATCGATTCTGACAAGATATTCGTAATTGCATACTGGGCGCTTTTACGACGTTGACGGCGTTTTTTAGCGGTAATATCTCGACCAATATAAACAATATCTTCTACACCATTAATTTTCTTACTAATTATCGAACAAGAAAAAGCAATTAATTTTCTTTCTCTTGATTTTGTCCGACATACAACTTCTACATTTTGGAAATATTGTTTGTATAAAGAACGTTGTTGAATCGCTTTCTGCAATAATTTATTGTCAGCTATAATTAAAGAAATCTGTTTATCAATTAATTCTTCTTCTGTATAACCGAGTAACTCTACCGTTGCTTTATTGATCCTCTTAATTATCCCCGTTTTCGTTGTTACAATCAACGCATCCGCCATTGAAGCGATTACTTTATCTAAATAATTTTTATAAGCAACTAAAGTACTTGAGAGCAAATTCGTTTCATTGACTCTTTGGTTTAACTTTTGCTCTAAGAGCATCCGTGAGCTTACATCTTCAATTAAAACTACTAATCTATTTTCAATTGGTTCGCCGACAATATATATATCTATATAAAAATCGCCTTTATCTTGATTGAAACGGTAAATACCCTCTAACTCAAATAACTCCTGTTTCCCTTCTAATATAGATGTCATTACATCTTCAAGCCCGACAAATTCTGGGAACCCAAGACGGACATCTTTTTGTAAAATTACCTCTTGAGGATAATAAGCAAAACGCTGCACTTCCTTGGATATATGTAAAATAGAAAAGTTACTATCCAACTCCAAGCTTTCAAACTTGCGCGGTGCATTGTGTTTATTAAAAATTTTCTCTAACACATTATATTTCATCGTGGCGCTTTAAATTAATTAAAAAGGAGAAAGGAATCAAAAAAATTACAATTCAAATTCAATTTACTATTTTAGTTGAATAGTAATTTTAACTTTATTATTTTAAGCTCGTCTTCCTACTCTTAACTTTTTAGTTATTTAGTTAAATGTAGACACCACTGATAATTGTATATGCACGCAATCTATTAGAGCGTCACCCTGAAATTAAATTTAAAATTGACTATTTTGTTTCAAATATTGATCGCATCAATAATTCGCCACCTGGCGATGTGGCTTAACCAACGACTGGTAGATATACTATCGCAGTAAAAATATGGCTCAAAATGATCCTACTTATTAAGTATCCTTTTAAATATTACCGCAAACAGGAATTGTTCCTCCTCGAATTAGAAAATAGCTTTAGTTAAATCCACTGTACTAGCCTTTAAAGCGTTAGGCAGCAGCCAATCGGGGCATAGCTTCTACTGCATTGCAAAAATCTATACTAGCAGTGTCTGTGTGAATCAAATGTAATATATTTATCTGTAATTACGTACAAGTTAAAAAGGTAGTTAAGACTTACGCAAAAATAACTGGCGTTGTGCGATAAATTACTACGTTAGCGTAGTATCTCCCAAGGAGAGAGCAGATAGTAATCTATCGAGACGTTAGGAAAGTTCCCTAGATGTAGTCGATTTTATTGCTCACCACTGTAAAAAAATTTCCTTGATAATTGCAAGTGAATATCAATAAGTATAAGGAAAGTTGTAAGAGCTTTAACTCTTAAAATAAGCTTTAAACCCTTGAGCGCAAACTTTTTAATGATTGTCGCTCGCGCTTTATTGTTACCTCTAGCGGTACGGGCTGAAGCTAGGAATCCTAACGGTATTGAGAATAAACCAGAACCCGGTTGGAGTTTGTGGCGCAGGCGATTACGAGCTAAAGAGGCAGATTTTGATGCTGGTTTCTCTAATCTGCAATTAGGGGGATATTTAGACTTTGAATATGCTTGTAAAACATCTTCTGGGCTTCTGGAATCTGAAAGAGAATATTGGTTTCGATTAAGCTAAGGCGTTAGTCGTATTGGTACGGGTAAGGTAGAATTTGGTTGTTGGGATGCTCCCGCGTTTTTTACCGACAACTTTGGGTTTAAAGCCCTGTCCTTTTAGGACGGTAATATTATTAAAATACATGAAACCTTGATATTTCTGTGAAAGAATATTGGGGTATATTATTAGAAGTAGTCAACTAGGTCGAAGTTGTGAAGACTTATAAATTTAAGTTATACGAGAATAGAAGAAACAGATATTTAAAACGTAGTATAAATGCTTCAGCATCTATCTACAATCACTGTATTGCAATTCATAAAAGATATTATTCAATGTACAAAAAGCATTTGAATAAATTTAGATTAATGAAACATATTGCAAAGCTAAGAAATAAAATTGAATATTGGCAATTAGTAGGTTCTCAAAGCGTACAAGATATTTGTAACAGGATAGATAAAGCATATCAACTATTTTTTAAATATCATAAACGTGGAGTACGTCCTCCTTCTTTCTGTAAGTCTAAAAAGTATAAGTCTTTCACTCTTAAACAAGCAGGCTACAAATTATTAAACTCCAATCAAATTAAAATAGGCAAGTACAGATATAAGTTTCATAAATCAAGAGACATTGAAGGAAGGATTAAAACTCTTACAGTTAAGCGTTCTCCTTATTGAGATATGTACATTTATGTAGTGACTGATTTTAAACCAGAAACAGTTGGGATCGCGACAGGTAAAAATGCGGGTTTCGACTTCGGTTTAAAAGTGTTCTTAACTGATTCAATGGGTCAAGAATATCATGCGCCATTGTTAATGCGTAAAGCTTCCAAGTTAATAAAAGTTTTAAGCAAGAAACTATCTTCTAAGAAAAAAGGTTCTAAGAACTGGAACAAAGCCAGAATTGCCACCGCTAAATTGCATGAGAAAATAGTTCAGAAAAGACGTGATTTCTTTTGGAAATTAGCACATCAGTTATGCAATACTTATGACCATTTGTTTTTTGAAAACCTAAATCTAGAAGGAATGAAACGGCTGTGGGGACATAAAGTCTCAGATTTAGCTTTTGCAAGGTTTCTAGAAATACTAAATTTTGTAGCTGACAAAAAAGGAAAGTATGTTGGTTTTGTAAGTAGATGGTATCCCAGTTCTAAAACCTGCAATCATTGTGGTCATGTTAATAATAACTTAGAGTTAAAAGATAGATGGTGGCGCTGTTCTCAATGTAATAAAGAACAACATAGAGATATAAATGCCGCGAAAAATATTTATAGAGAAGGGGCATCTTCTCTTGGGCTAGGTGATGTTAGTCAAGGTTTCGACTTTGCGATCGCTGATTGAATCCAGAATCCTCGTCCTAATGGTCGAGGAGTATGTCAAATACTTATACTAGTACGGCAATTAAAAGTAGTTTGGAATATGTTGATTGTCTTCAGGTAAAATCTCCCGGAGATGGTGTATTAATTTGGTCTGAGCCAACAGGTAAATCTAAATTTTTACGAGTTATTGGTAATGGTGAAACTGTTAAATATGGGTCTTTTCCAGCGACAATTATCGATGATGGAACTGAGGGTGGTGTTGCCTCATTGTTGGAGCTCTTAATTAACAAACAAGATATTGTAGATCGGTTTCCATTCTGCTTTTAAACGGCAATAAAGCAGAATTTGCTGTGGGATAATTTGGGATTTACCTATTGGTAATCAGCGATTTGAAACGGATAATACAATTTTTCAAACCAATCTACTCACAAAGCAAGATAAACTAAGATGTGAATTAACGATTTGATTCTTAGTGTAAATATATTTGTTTATAAATAGCTTTGTGATTGAGAAAATTATACTTTTACAAAAATACGATCGTAAAAAGTGGCAACAGCAGCTTGACTCTTATCTTCCCCAAATAACAATAATTGCCTCTCAACTAACGGTGGGAATTATTGCAGGTTTAGTATTTAACTGGTTACAAATTCCTGTAGGTTGGTTGTTAGGTTCGATGATTGGGGGAATTGTCTATTCAGCTATTCAAGGTAATCCCCAGCCATTACCGAAAATGTTCGTTACTGTAGGTAAAGCATTTATCGCTCTTTATACTGCGGCACGTTTTTCTTGGGACACGATAAATGTTGCCGCAACTTATGCCGTACCATTGCTGTTATGCGTGTTGATTTCTGGTGCCTTAAGCTTGTTTCACGGATATCTATTATCTCGTTTGTCTGGTATAGATCGGGTTACAGGGTTAGTGGCGTTTATCCCCGGTGCTGCCTC
>JBARZF010000055.1:0-17318 GCA_049649675.1 Rivularia sp. (in: cyanobacteria)
CAAGCATTAAACTCGATTTATCAAGACTGCATTTCCCATTGCCCAAAAGGTAAAAAAGTATTTGACAATTGGCTAGCATCCGATGACTTCGGAGCATCCCGATACATAGCTAAAGCCGCAATCGAAATTTACAATTGGTTTTCTAAGCTGCCAAAGCGGTTACAACGTTTAGTACGCACTAATGTCCAAAAATGGAGCGTATCAGCGCTACGACAACTAACTAAAGTCAGCCATGATTTGGTAAAGGAATTAGTGCGATCGCCAAAGAGAACAGCAGCAGAAATAAAGAAGGAGAGAGAGAAGGAGGAGGGGGAGAGGGGGAGAGCGGGGGAACGGGGGAAATTAAACAATACTCCTCCACTCCCCCACTCCTCCACTCCTCCACTCCTAGCCCCCGGAATGCGAATCGTAATCAAAAGTGACGACAGAGGCTGGACTGGTCACACAGGAATAATCATGTCCGAGTGGAACGGTGATTTTTGGGTGTTGCTTGACCACACCGTTTCTCAAGGAATGGAAGTAAAACAGCTATTCAAGCACCATCAAATTCAATCAGAATCCTCAAAAACAGTTGTAAAGCCAGCTTCTCCAAAACAAATGTTTACCCCTGCTGAAGTTGAACAGAAAGTAGCAGAAGCTTTAGCAAAACGAGAAAAAGAAAAAGCTGAAGAAGAACTGGGAAAATTTATAGAAATCCGAGACGCAGCGCTAAAAGCAGCAAAAGAGGAAATCATTGCTGCTCAAAAACACGCTCAAAAAATGGCACAAGCTAAAGAAGAATTAATCGAGCAATTAATAGCTAAAGAAAACGAATTGCAGTCCGTGCGCGGTTTGGTAGATAAAAATCAACAACTCCAGCAACGAATAAAAGACTTGGAAAAAGCTCTTGAAGATTCCAGTAGAGATAGCTGGGGTAATACTTTTAACAAGCAAGCTGCAAAAGTGGTTAATAAGGAGTTAGAGAAAACCATTGAGCCATTAATGTCGGAAGTTGAGCGCTTGAATGATGTACTTTCTAAAAGAGAGCAAGAACTAACTCAGCTTCAAGATATGAGTAGGAAACAGCAGGAAGAATTACGGCAGAAGTCAAAATCTAATTCTGTCATTGCTGAGTTTGGTGAGATAGGAGAACATTTTGGCTGGAATGGATGGAGTAGTAAAGGATACAGAGCAAATAGTGGAACTTTGTATACAGGAATTCACGCCTTAACCGCTTTTATATGTGATTTAAAAGTATCTCATCCAAGCTATCAAGAACAAGAAATTCCTTTTTAAATTGAAAATAAATTCGATTCTTGTAAAACCTTGCCTTTAATTCCTAGTTAATGGCGTAAGAAAGGACATGACAAAAAAAATTCCGAAAGAAGTAATATGCAATTGTTAAAAGAGCCACAAACCAAAACTAAAAAAGTTCCTCGTTGGTTAGCAAAATTTGTGTTGCTACAAACCCAAAATAAACCTGATAATCGACAGATATTATTGGGAATCTTAGAACCCATGACACCGCAAGAATGGTGCTACTTTTGGATACCTATTATCCATCCAGGAGTTGAAGTTCCTTACGATGGAGAACGGAACCCCCACGGTTATATGAAAGCTTGCACGGCAACATTATCAGCATTAACTGGTTATAATCCAAAAACAGTTGAAGGTTGGTTCTATGGCAAGTCTTATCATTATTCGGTAGGTATATTATTGCGTTGTTTTCATTTGATATTTCAATTTTACACTTGATAATTTACGATATAGAAGGGGAAGTTAGTCATCAATGACTGTAGAAAATTATAGTTAATATCACTTCGCTAAAATAAAACCATCTCCTGCCACAATATAAACATTAATTAAATAATGCCAAGAAAAAAGAGACCAAGAGAACATATTATCGCCGATTTAAGCGTTAATTTTGTGGAGAGATACATATTTTTGTGTGGTTATTCAGTAGAAAGAATTGAATACGATTATGGCTATGATTTGCAAATATTTACTTATGATGAAAATGGAGAAATTGAAAATGGTCAAATATATCTACAATTAAAAGCAACAAGTTCTTTAATTAAGTTAGTAGATAATGCAACAGTTACTTTTAAACTGACTCGCTCGGACTTAGAGTTATGGTTAAATGAACCAATGCCATGCATTTTAATTATATATGATGCTCAGATAAATGAGGCTTACTGGTTATATTTGCAGGCATATTTTGAGAATTTAGAAAAATTCGATATACAACAAATTCGAGACAGCATCGTAGTTCGTGTACCGACAAAGAATATTATAAATCAAGAGGCTATTAAAAAATTTGCTACATTTAAGAATGATGTACTCAAGCAACTAAGAGGAGTAATTCGTCATGATTATTAGAGATATTAAGTTTGCAGAACTCGAACAATTGCTATTGAGTATCGGGTTTGTGGAAATAACGACAACTGGCTCCCATAAAGTCTACGAATATTCACCACTAGGTACATTAGTTGTTTTGCCTGGTTATGAGCAACAAGCAAATGTAAGAACTATGCATTTAGTAGCTGTACGTAAGATATTAGACGAAAATGGTTTAATGGATAGTGATGTATTCACCAGCTTTTTAGAAAAAGTTGCTTCTTAAAATTTTAAATGTTCGTAGTATACAAAGGGTAAAATTTAAACTGCATATAAAATTTTTGTAGCCAGATAAAATCATATAACCATAAAGACTTTGCACCTTAAAAAATTGTACCAATCCCACGTTTTATTCAAGTATTATCGTAAATGCGATTGCATCTCAAAAAAATATACCAATCGCACTTATAATTTAACCCTAGCGTAAATGCTATCAAACGTTTTTATGACATTAATATATCGTCACATAAATATTTATCTTTTGTACTAACACTGGGATTATTTTGAAGATAATCGCGTAAGTTGTCACAATTTTTTTGAGTAAATCATCAATATCAAGATTTAACAAAGTTATTTTTCCAGTTTCAAACTCACCATACGGCAAGGCTTTTCCGCTATTAACTGATTATTCTTTTGAAACTAATAGCAAAATCACATCTACCTAAACGCGACATTCTTACCAACTAATCCAACTTCGTCCTGAAGCAAACAATAAATTGTTTCTCAAAGCTTGGTTTATTCCCGATGATACCATTCAAGACCCTTGGGAGCGTTTCAAACCTCTAACGGTTGACGAACAGCAACCGAAAATTTCATTTGTACTGGAAGAATTACCCCAATTACTCGGTAATTTGCTAGGGCAATGTTTTGAAGAATACCTGCAAGGACAACCCACAGAACTAACTATCGAAGTATTTCTCCCGCGCGATCGCCTACATGATGAAGTAGAAAAATGGTCTTATCCTGACGAGGAAGGCTTTGATATTAATATTGGTGAGGAGTATCGGGTTGTGGTGCGCTCCTACGAGCGACTGAAAAAATTACGTACACAACAAGGCTCCTATTGGCGAGAAAATTGGGAAAAAGTAAAATTAATTTGGAAAGATACTCCTTGTCAAGAACACGTTACAACAGTTTCTGAAGCTTGTTTTAACCCCAGTAAACTAAGAAAATTATTGGTAAAAAAAATTGTTCTCAAGGTATGCTGTACATTGTCAAATTCGGAAAGGGATGGTTTACAAAAAAAGGCAGTCGGCAATCGGCAGTCGGCAGTGGGTAAAAGCTCAGTAAAAATAGATAATTATACAGAGACTGCTTGCAGCGAGGTATAAAACGTCAATTTTTCAATCTCACTCTTTTAAGGGTGAGTCACTACTGCCTACTGCCCATGAATCAAAGCTATTCACAGTGCAGGAACAGCAATTGTACTTTGGTCGCGTTGTGAAGTGAACAGTCTACATAATGCCGTTGACTTTTATACCCTACTAGAAAGACAAAGTTGCTCACGAGTTACAACTGGGTTCCGTGTTGCAATGGGCAATTACTACCCGCTCAACTCTGCAAGAAGGACTTTATCGCTACGATGCAATTGGACGCTTACAAGATGCTCAAGGTAAGGATAATACTGGGGATATTGGCAAGTATATCCAACTCGGTCCCTTGGGAACAGCACTGCTACCATCCCCCCATCCCCGCGTTTTGCTGATTGACGAAATCGATAAAAGTGACATCGATTTACCCAACGATTTACTGAATATATTTGAAGAAGGGGAATTTGAAATTCCCGAATTAGCTCGCTTACCCAAAGAATACGAATCAGTTGAAGTACGTACTTATTATGGTGGTGTCGCTACTATAAAAAAGGGCGAGTGCGCTACCTCCTGCCCTTTTTTAGTTCCGTCGAACTCACGTTGTTTTAAATGGTTGCTACTCAGAAATTCAAGCTGAGGCAATATCTCAACATATCAACTATGTGGTAGGTATTAGTCATGAAATGAGCGATAAAGCGGCTATTGAATTTGCTGTTGCTTTTTATGATGCTTTAGGTGTAGGTCAAAGTTATGAATTTGCCTATGAACTTGGTTGCGCTACGATTAGCATGGAAAGTATTCCAGAGCATTTGACACCTGTTCTAAAAATTTCAAAAAATATATCTGAACGTAATCAACCTAATTGACAACAAACGTTTTTACGTTGTTTCAACCATTGATTAGTCGCTAAAAACAAGAATTAGCTCCTTAACCCGAACTGAAGTCATAGCTAAACATAGATTACTCGCGAGAAGAAAATATGAGTTTCAATCCTTCTTTCTCTCTTGAGCTAGCTTCTTTTCTTGCTCCAGACACCATACTGCAATTAATTCTTTAGCCACAGCACTCATATCCGTTTCAGCCTGGACACACAGGGACTTGAAACGGATTTTTAAATCTTTGCCAATTATTAACTTAACTGTATCTTCGCTTTTAGCCATGTCGTCTATTTTGACATGACATTGGGGGAATTGAATCAATATTCCCATATAGTCTTATTCCCCTATTCCCATAACTACCTCTGAAATATATAATTTATGCAGAATGAAAAATCAAGAGCGCATTAACTAGTGCGGGAGAATTGAGGATAATTGTTTTGCTGACATTCTCACCTTCTCCTAGTCGTCTTGGAACAAAACTTAAACCTATAGGGTTAAATTTAATTTTAAGCGAATTTTAGGTAACTGGAGGTGATGTATTTAGACCGGACTTAGAAATATAAATGTTTGAACCTTTAGAACCAAAGGAGTTTTGCTCTAAATGGATTCCGAGAAAAAGCGACAAAAAGCCAGGAGAGTATGGGTATCGCAAAGAGTGCTGCAAACTTCTAGCCCTATTAACTGGTTACAACGAAACCAGTTGTAGTAATTGGTTATCGACTCCAAGTGATATTCCTAATTTAGTACCATTGTACTTACGGTCTGTAGATATTCTATGGCAAATTCAGGAAGTACTTCCTAATCAAGTAAATAATTTTAAAGAGTAGTTTAAAAGTTAAACATATTGGTTGAAGTTTAAGGTAGAATTATTAAAAGCCAAAACCCCCCGCTCAGACTCGCAATCATGCTCGGAGGGTATGGTTTCCCAATAAAATCAAAGGGATACTTTATATTATGCATTCTATTGCCATAGACGACAATACCCAAAACGTCTACCCACCATTTGTATTTACTACAAGCTTTGATTATTCTCAGTTTGATAGTACCGAGCTACAAAGCAAAGTAAAAACCACACTCAACCAATTCATTGGCTTTGTCCGCAACACCTTCGATGGCTTATTAGAAAACGGACAAGCGTTAAACTCGATTTATCAAGACTGTATTGCTAATTCCCCCAAAGGTAAAAAAGTATTTGACAATTGGCTAGCATCCGATGACTTCGGAGCATCCCGATACATAGCCAAAGCAGCAATAGAAATCTACAATTGGTTTTCAAAGCTGCCGAAGCGTTTGCAACGTTTAGTACGCGCTAATGTCCAAAAATGGAGCGTGTCAGCACTAAGACAACTAACTAAAGTCAGCCACGATTTAGTTAAAGAACTAGTGCGATCGCCTCATAGAACAGCAGCAGAAATTAAGAAAGAGCGAGAGAAAGAGGAGGGAGAGAGGGAGAGAGTGAGAGAGTCCGGGAAAGAGCAATCCCTCACTCCCACTTCCCTCAACGCCACTTGCACATTCAGGGAACCTGGTGCAGCAGTGGCTCCTCCCTCCCTCTTAAAACCCGGAACGCGAATCATAGTTACAAAATGTGACAGAGGTTGGACTGGTTCGACTGGAATCATCATGTCGGAGTGGAACGGCGACTTTTGGGTGTTACTCGACCACGTAGTTGCTCAAGAAATGAACTCTAAGAACCTATTTAAACCCCATCAAATTCAGCCAGAATCCCAAAAAACAATAAAAACAACTTCTCCAAAGCATATGTTTAGTGCCGCTGAAGTTGAAAAGAAAATAGCGGAAGCGCTGCTGGAACGGGAGAAAGAGAAAGCCGAAGAAGAACTAGGAAAATTTGTAGAAATCCGAGATGCAGCCCTCGAAGCAGCTCAAGAAGAGATAAGTGCTGCCAAAAAACACGCGGCTCAGATGGAGCAAGCGAAACAAAAGTTAATCGAGCAGCTAATAGCCAAAGATAACGAATTAGACCATGTTCGTGGCTTAGTAGAAGAAAATCAACGACTCGAACAAAGAATCCAAGACTTAGAAAAATCTCTCGAACATGCAACTAGAGATAGCTGGGGTAATACTTTTAACAAGCAAGCTGCGAAGGTGGTTAATAAGGAGTTAGAGAAAACTATTGAACCATTGATGTCAGAAGTTGAGCGTCTAAATAACGTACTTTCTCAAAGAGAACAGGAATTAACTGAACTTCAAGATACGAGCAGGAAACAACAGGAAGAATTGCAGCAAAAAACTAATTCAAATTCGATTATTAATGAGTTTGGCGAGATGGGAGAACATTTAGGTTGGAATGGTTGGAGTAGCAGAGGATATCGAACAAAAAGCGGAACGCTATATACAGGGATTCATGCCTTAACTGCCTTTATTTCAGATTTGAAAGTATCTCATCCGAGTTACCAAGAACAGGAAATACCTTTTTAGATTTGTACCCAATTAGTTTGTTATTAATTGGTATTGCTTTTGTGTTTTACAAAGCCTTTTTTTAGTATTAATTATCTCCGCATTCTATAGCTTATATAAGCGAGACTGTTAAAATTTTGTGCGTTCAGTAATATCTGAATACAAGACTAAAGTGAGTAACGAAGAATGAAACGAAATCAAACTTTTGATATTCCACGTTGGTTAGCAAAATTTATTTTAAGTGAAACAAAAACAAAGCCAAATAACCAACAAATTTTTTTGGCAATTTTAGAACCGATGTCACCTCAAGAATGGTGTAGAATTTGGATTCCCATAATTCATCCAGATGTAGAAGCACCATACCCAGGAGAACGCAGTCCACCGGGTTATATGAAAGCTTCTATCATGACCCTTTGTAAATTAACAGGTTACAGCGAGTGTACGGTAGAAGGATGGTTTTACGGAAAAACTTATCATCATACACTTGGGATATTACTTCGCTGTTTCCATATATTATTTCAGTTTCAACGTAAGATAAAAATTTCAGATAATACTTTATAACTCCAATTTTAAAAAACTGATTGGGGTTATTTTTTTGTAGCTAAATTACCCGAATTTTACAGGATTATCCCCTCTAAAAAAGCAGTAAGCGTTTTAATAGTAAATATCAGAAATGTAGCGCAACTGCAATTCAACTAAACTTGAGTTAAAGTTGCACCTGACTAGTAGTTGAAAACGAATTGGGATGAAGAAGGCATGAAAAATATTCAGCGACTTTATACCCAAAGTACATTGGCTAAAAAATGCAAAGTTAGCCTTCAAACAATTAAGAACTGGTGTTTATGGGCTGGACTTACACCGCCAAAAAAAGCAACTTACTTTAGTTGTGATGAACTCGAAGCTTTAGCTGATTTCTACATCGCCTATAAATTTTTGCGCGTACAGCAAAATGCTTATATAGATAGTGTTTTGGGAATAGGTGGTTTAAAAAAGTATATTGCTTCAGTACGGCGTATGAGCTTACGTCAGTTTGTCACAGAATTCTTAACAGCAGAAGAAAAAGCTCACTTTCTAGCACAGATTTTAGTTGATAAATTAGAAGAGGAAATTGAAGATGATGAATTTAACTTTGGTGGCACAGCAGCTTGAAATACCATTAGAGCAACTCAAATCGATTTGTCAGGTATTGAAGATTGAAATTGTCAAAAACGCAGTTACACCAAATGATAAACAGAAAATTCAAGAGTTTATTCGGGTGTGCAAGGAGAAACAAATAAGTGTTGAACAAGGGCTACAAGAATTAGAGCAGTTTCAGAAAGAAGCGCAAACCCAACAAAAAGTTTTAGGTGAAAGATTCAACTTAGATGAATTTTTCAAACAGCGTATCGGTACTTCACCAGAACAGTTAAACCCTGGAAGCTACTATCACGATTTGTATCAGTTGTTGTTAAAATCTCAATCCATCTCTGAGGTTGGCTATGCATTGTTTAGAGAAGCTTTTTTACGCCAAACTCAGGACTTAATTATGAACGGTACGGAAGCATCATCTATCAATCAAAATCAAACAGTTGCTGGTTTTGATAAAGCTTTTGATGCTGTTGAGACTCAGTTTGAGCAAAATTTTTTGGGAAATTCAATCAACTGGGGGGAGGAAGAACATCCCATGTTAGCAAGTTCTCAGAAAACAGCCCTACCTTCAGCACAGAAGACGAATACATCACCATCCCCATCGTCGAAGAAGTAATCGAGACTGCGCCGAAGTTAGCAACCACAGCCTTAACTGCAATTACACCAACGGTTAATAAAGCTGTAGTTAATGACCGTCGAACCATAGCTAACTTTATGACTGAAGGAGGGTTTATTGCAACAACTGCGGCAATCACGACAACTAGTACCATTGCAACAATTACTGTTTCTATAACTTCTCCACCAAAACCAGTTTTTATCAAAATAATGGCTGGTGGTATTGGTGGGACTATTTTGGGGGGAATTATCGCAGCATTAATTTTGAGGCACTACAGAAGAGAGGTTTTGAGGAATGATGAAAACTCAACATCAACAACCGCAAATACAAAACAATCAAAACAACGAGGATGATTTTGACTCTGTATGGGTGCCAAATCCACACGGACTTCAAGATAGTGCTGCGACACATGGGTTGATTGACAATATTAAGTCTGGAAACTTAAATTCCTTGCTAACTAATCCCTGGCTGATGTCGATTTTTGTAGCAACAGTAATTTTGGTTGTGATTGCTGCAATTGCAACGGTTTTATCTGGTCAACGCTCCACAGAACTTAACCCGTCTCAAGAAGCGTACTCCGAACTTTTGCAAAAGTCTCAAAATTTGGATGCGGCTGATAGCAATTTCCGGGAATATTTGACTCGTAATGATTACAGTTCGGGATTAGTAAGTAATCCTGGTTTATTGCAAGCAGTAGTTTTAGAAGCAAGCGCGAGATATAGCAACTTCGTTATTGCCAGTCAAAACAACCCCCAAAATCAGGCTTACAACCAGCATGAAGAAGTAATTAATCATAGCTCTGAAATTGAAGCTTTGAAACGGATTAATCTTGGAGCATCAGGGAAAGAAGCGAAATTAAAATATGTTGACCCCAGCACAGGCTCCTGGGTAACAATTCCAATTGATTCAGCAGAGTTAGCAGCTAGTGGTTTGGTCAAGCTGAATATTATCTCTAATAGTAGAAGGGAAGCAACACAGCGATTCAACTTGGTCACAATTGCCCAAAATACAAGGCTTCGTTTGGACGAAGTAAAAGCCGCTATGTTGGAAGCTTTACGTGTCAAAGGTTTAAGCCCAGTTGCATCCGAACTTGAGAAAACGGACTGGTTTGGAAATAAAGCGAATCCCTGACTAGGTACAGATATCTGATTATCGGCAAGATAAACCAGAACCAACTCCTGCGACTCCATCAACCAAACAAGAACCCTTGTCAAAACCAATAGGGGGTAAAAATGCCCAGTAAATTAATATTTGTGCCCATACCTCTGTTGGTGGGAGGTTGGATGTTTACAAGTAGTTTTAGCAGTAGCACTATTCAACAATCAGCAACACCATATTCTACCCAGCAGCAAATAGTAGAAGTAGAAATGCCAGAACCTGCAAAGTCTTTTCTAAGGTTTGGTGGTGGTGTAATTGCTGTACTAGGAACTTCGAGCTTAGTATTTTGGGAATTAGCTGATAAAAAACAGAGTACCAAACAGAAGCTTTTGTTAGCTCCCTCTCAAAATATCGAGAGTACAGTTCCTATACCAAATAACTTTCAAGCTGTGCCGTCATTACAAAACAATCAAGAACCACTAGCTTTTAATCAAATAGAAACGAGAATTCAACAGCCAAATGATTCAAGAAAAGCTGAAAAATCCCCACCACAGGAAGTTACAAATTTCTATCAAGCAGGCGATATCGGTGCTTCAATATCTAATAATTATGATGCTGTCAATGAATTTAACCCACACAGTAGCTCAAAAGAAAAGTATGTAGAGGTTAAATCACTAGTCTATGAAAATACAGTGGGGATAGTTGGTAAAGAGAAGGGTAGCGGTAAAACCTCAAAACTAGGTTATTTGATTGCCGAACATATTAAACTTGGTCATCTTGTCTGGATGATTAATCCTTTTGCAAAGGGTCAGCAGTGGAAGGGTATAAAAGTTTTTGGACGCGGTTACAAATTTATTGAAGCTACCAATGCTATCCGCGAATTTACTCGTATTGCGTTTTGGAGAATAGCTGAAGCTGGCGATGAAACTAAGGAGTACGAACCGTTTGATGATTATCACTTGCATCTATCGCTTGATGAAATGTCTAATTATTCGAGTGAAATAGATACGATTGATTCTACCGTTATGCCAAAGTTTTGGGAAGCAGTGGTGCAATTTTTGCGACAAGCAAATATGTCCGTATCTTTTGCCAGTCATGGTGATACTCAAGCGATGTTAGGTGGTGCGAAAGCTCTCAGTGGTAAATCGCAAACTATCAAAGATGCCATAATCTGGCTGTATGCTCAAGCTACTACTGATACTAGTGTTGAAGGTAACAAGCGTTGCGCGGGTTGGGCTTATTTGATTCGTCCTGACGGCGGAGAGAGACAAAAAACAAGAATTGAAATTCCCACTTGGATGCAAGGACCACCTGCAACCCGAATAGATGAAAAAGATAAGTACAACTATATCCAACTCGTTCAAAAATACTGCCCTCAATATTTATATCTTCCAACTACAGCTAAAAAATCACAGCAGTTAGAAGAAAGTTCATCATCAGTCACAGATACCGAACAATTTCGTCAAAAACTAATTGAACAGAAAGATTTTTGGAATAGTTTTGAAGATGAAAATTAAGAAAATAGCTTCGATTAGGAATTCAACCAATCAACTAGTACGTGCGTAAAGAAATAATTAATTAAGGAGATTAATATGAGCAGAAAAAAATATCTAGGAAGAGATTTGCCACAGTTAGCTTCAAGCAATCAATTAGATACCAATGTTGTAGATACCCATTATGAAGAATTTGATGACAGTTATAACAATCAGTATTCACATAATAATCGATGGAATAATCGTGCTTACAATACTGGACGCTATGCCAGAGGTGTCTATAATTGGGGTCAAAATTGTAGTCGTGGCGTAACTCCGGCTATGGAGAATGGAGCGAACGCTGCAATTGGTACTTTAGGTACTGTTGCCAATCATACCAACCCTTTTAAACCCTGGCGTTCTTTTGCCTTTTGGAGCATGAGTATAGGTACTTTAGTTGTCGGCTCCTGGGTTGCTCAATTCTTTTTGGGGGGATTAATTGCAACTCGCAATCCCCGACAATTACCGCAGAATACTTCAATCCCAGTCCGATTTGGTCATGGAGTGGTCAATAGTGGCAAGCCTATTGCTAATGGTGTTTGGAATGGGTTTGGTCAAGTGGCAACTGGAGCCGGAGATAGTTTAGATAAGGCTGTACGCTTACAGACTGCTGAAACTAATAATTGGCAACAGCCACCTGTTAATGTGCAGCAGCCAAAACAGACAACTTTACCTTTGACTAATTGGACTGGCTATGGGTATCAGCCGGTGAGGAGGAAGTAGAACATGAGTTGGGTGAGGGTTCCTGCTTCAAGTTTTCTTATTACCAGTAGCGTGTTTGTTGTATTTGTTCTAGATATGACGAGTCCTGGGTATGGTTCGTTTGCTTTAATCTCAGACTTGCAACCTAAGATTACAGCACTTACTACCGATATTCGTTCGGATTTATACAACTTAACGCACTCTGAATCCTCACCCCCACTTAACATTCAGAAATTAGATGATTCATTGAATTGTCAAACATTATTAGATGCTTACAACAAAAATGCGAAATGTCATTTCAATCCGAAGAGTTATTAAGATATCTACCAGTAGAGATTCAGTATAAAGAAATTAAGGCATCGGAAGAAGCCGAACGCCAATTTAGATTGTCTCAAGCAAGGGGGCGTATTTTTTGTTTTGGGGTGTCCTTGATAATGGCGATCGCCATTCTACATCCTGATATAAATCAATGGTTTGAAGCCAAACTTCAGTTAAACCGTATTGCTAGTATTAGTTTTTCAACAACCATCAATCAACCAAAAGAAGCGGATAAAATAGCTGCTGCACTTGTAAATTACGCACACAGCCAAAAGTGGGAAGTCCGAACTGGAGAACGCCGCTACAACATCTTCTATGTTCAAGGTATGTTCCCATCAGGCATAAAAAATGACAACAAACCTGCCGCAATTCAATGATTCACGATTTTTAGTAGAAGTAAATCCTACTCCTCGGTTAGTCGGAGCTTGGGAAGCAAGTATAGAACCGGGAAATTATTATACCAAAAAACCTATGAATGCCTCGGGTGCAGCGCAAATACAAGTACCGGGACATTATAAGGCTTGGCGCATTGGAAAACATAAAGGTCGTGAGATTGCACTAGTCCAAGTTGCACCAGTAAATATAATTCGGGACTTCAATCGTAATAGCAAAGTTGATAAAGGAGATAAAAAAGAATATTCGATAATCGGAGCCAATCAACATAGTGGAAGCGACCAAAAGTTTGTTGATAATGCAAGTGCGGGATGTCCAGTAGGACGAACTAGAAAAGGACATCAAGAGTTTATGAGTTATTTGCACAAAGATGTAGATTATCAAGCAAATAGTCATTTTATCTTTTCAACAGCTTTTATTGAGGCTAGAAACCTAAATCTTTAACATATTAATAGGAGAAAAACTATTCATGAAAACAAAAAAATATCTTAGAGCAAGCGATTATTATTCATACATCAAATCCGACGCTTGGAGAAGCAAGCATTATCACTGGCTAAAACAATCTGGCTGCTTATGTTCAATGCTTCCTTGGGTCAGAATAGGAAAATATGCCCCTAGAAAATATGGGAAATATAATATTCATCATACTGGTGTTGGCTATCAACATTTAGGACATGAGGAATTAGGTAGAGACGTACTTCCACTTTGTCTGTTTGCTCATTGGTTAATTCATGGTGGAAAGATGAAAGCTAAAGCTCCTTGGCAACCAAATATTATTCAAAAAACTTTGCATTTTTGGTGCAGCTTTCCACTAATTATAAAACAGTCATTGTTAGTCAGTATTTTTTTACTAATATTATATTCCTCTACATCAACATAATGGCGGTAAATTGCATCTTCAGGATTCACACTCATAATGAAGGATTCAATTAAATTAGGGTATAAATGGGATTTACTTAATATCCTATTATTATTTTTAATTACAAGCTTTTCACTAAGTAAACCAGTAATTAAGTTTGTATCTGATAGCGTAGAAAATATTTCAGAAACTAGCGGCTTAGATTCTAAAAGTTTAAACACTTTATTTGCTAACAATTCCTCTTTAGGTGTATTAGCAATTTGTGCAGCCGAAGGTAATTGTACAATAGATGGAAAGAAAACTTCATTATACTATTATCATGTTGATCCGGGAAATAGAATCGGTAATAGGGGCTGGTGTAGCGACCAAGGTAGGGGAGGTAATAATTTAGATCATGCGGATGCAGTATGTTTGAAAAGAACTAGAAGTCGCATTCCTAGACTAGTTAGAAAACTACAAGCAGTTGGCATAAATCCCGAACAGAATGTTGAAGCTTTTATTAATAATTTAGACCAATGGAATCAAGCGTCTCCTCGCGTATCTGATGCTTTTCCTAAAAGATATGCTGATGCTTTGAAGAAAGAATTAAAGGGTAAAGAAGCTATTTTATGGGCTAGGGTTGAAGCTTTTCGCAAAAGTAATGGTGAGCTTGAGGCAGGTAATTCACGAGTTGGTTTATTTTCAATTTGTGCTAATCCTCAAAATACTTACTACACTACGAGGTTACGAAAATATTCAATGTGGTCGGAACGTTGGAGATGGAATTGCATTGCTTTAGACCAAAAACGAAGATTAGAAGCTATTAATAAAGTATTGCTGAAAAATACTAAAAATTTAATCAATTAAAATATCGGTGGATTGTGAATGCGCTTCTATAAAGGCTTTTATAATATACAAAAGTAAATCAGAAATTACAATAGTTTTACGCCTTGCTTACTATTTAAGTTATAAGAATAATTACTCACAGTTTATAAATCATCATATTCTCATCCGAGACTGTTCAATATTTTCTATAAAAAGGATTTATCATGTTCGTCTTTCCTCGTTTGACTGAAATCGAAGCTCAAATTAAAGCATTACAAGCTGAAGCAGAAAAAGTGCGAGAAATTAGTCATATTGCAGATGCAGCGTTGAATGCAATTGCTAATACTCATACTCAGTTACAAGATTTATCTTTGAGCGAAGAAGAATTAATAATGTGGCATAAAAAGGTAGTAGATGCAGCGGGTATTTTTAAGCCTGTAAATTCTCAATCAACTATCGAAAAAGAAAATGTAGAGCTAAAGCAAGAGATTCAAAATCTAAAAGCAAGATTAGAAGAATTCTCCAAAATTGATGAAGTTGAAAAATTACAGCAACAATTAAAAGAAGAGCGCACTAGGTACGCTGATAAAATAGAAGAAGTTTCCAATAAATTTTTAGCATTAGAGCAAGAAAACAAAATCTTGAAAAATCTTGTTGAGGAAACTATAGTCAATCCTGACATTGAAAAACTGCGAAGTGAGAAAGAAAATTTAGCTCATTCATTGCACGAATACAAATGTAAATATTTAGATGCTTACGGTGACATTAAACTCTTAAAAACAAGACTCGGCGAAGGTGATGAACAATCTCAAGAGCAGCATCCAAAAATAGAAAAAGTCTTTGATATTACTCTAACAAAACCTAAAAATTTTAAAGTTGGAGATTTAGTACAAATTGTTGGAGAATTACACCAGAGTCAAGTTGGGAGAATTGTGAATATTGAATTATCTTTATTCAAGGTCGCAATTCCTGTCGGAACTTTCGCTTTTGAGGCTAAAGATTTAGCATTAGTTATAGAGGAAGGTGGTGAAGATAACAAGCAAATTTCTGAGTCACCAAAAGTTGAAGAGATAAACACTGGGGAACCTACAACCTGCAATGAACAAGAAATCGAAGAGTTTCTCAAAGGCTTGGTTAAAAGTAAGAAAGCTAGAGAAAGTTTGACCTGGGAAAGTATTCGGAAAGTGGCTAGAAGAGATGCAAACTTCTTCAAAACAATTCAATTGATGCGTAAAACTGCAAGACAGAGCGAAATCTTCAGCGAATTACATAATACTCGCTTTGCTGATTTGCTGGTTAAGCATATTGAAAGCACTGGCGATATGCCGGAGGCATGACGCTCCGCGTATCGCAGTGATTTTGATTGGATTCCCAATAGATTGAAGAAGCAGGTTGAATCACGGATTGTCAACGCACCCGAACAATTAACCATGCTTATTGCATAACTTCAAATAAGCCCTATTATGTCGTCCAGCGCAGGAGTTGAATACAGTGCAAGTAGTGGAATTATTTGCAGGTGGTGGTGGGGTTGCTTGTGGAATTAAAGAAGTTAGTCCTAATGCAGAAGTTTGGGCAGTAGAATTTGACCCTACTAATCCAAAATTAAGCGAAAAAATTGCTGATAATTACCACAATAATTTCCCGGAACATCATTTAATTCGTAAACCAGTACAGCAATGTCAACAGGAAAAATGGGCTGAATTTCCAGCGAATCCAGATTTGCTTTGGGCATCCACTGTTTGTTGTAATTTCAGTATCGCCAAAGGTAAAAAAATTGAAATGACGAATGACTTTGATATGGCGATATCAACAATGGGAGCAGTCTTTCATTTACAACCAAAGCATTTTGTATTAGAGAATGTACCGGGTTACAAAAAATCTAATACTTTTAAGTTTTTGATTTGTAAAAATCTTACAGCAATGGGCTACAAATTTGAGTGATCAATTTGCAGAGTGTCTTCAATTCAAAAAAGATATCGAATTATCTTGCGTGCATCGAAAACAGAAAAGTTACTCGAAGAAGTAAGTCTCGAACCTATTGTTAATTGGTGGGATGTTATTAAAGATATTCCCACAGATAAAAGTGATAAAGAACCAATGGATGTAGAATTAGCAACTTGGAAGTTTCGTATCGGTAGAAGATGCAAACCTGTTACCTCGGACTGCTCATTTCCAACAATAATTAAATCCTATTTCATGGATGGAAAAGGAGCTAACCGAAATAAATTTGCTGATATATTTTTACCAGATGGTACTGTTAAATTGGCAAATATGGAAATGGTAAAACGTTTGAGTGACTTTCCCTTGTGGTATCAACTGAGCGGAACAACAGCAGTAGACGGCGTTATTTTAGGAAATGCTGTGCCACCTGTATTCGTATCTGAGTTGTGGCGAAAAATTTTAAAATAATAAAAATGATTATTTGTCAAAAAAATAATCTACTAGCCAAAAAACTGTTAATCGTTTGAGCAACTTGATACATAAAAAATTTACCCGTTTCTAGGATAAAGCCAGAAACGAGCAAATAAAGACCAATTATTATTTTTGTGCCAATTTTCTTACTTCCTCGATATCTAAATCTAATACTTTAGCAACTCTC
This sequence comes from Rivularia sp. (in: cyanobacteria), assembly GCA_049649675.1. Lineage (GTDB taxonomy): Bacteria > Cyanobacteriota > Cyanobacteriia > Cyanobacteriales > Nostocaceae > Rivularia. The sequence continues at coordinate 17,032 of JBARZF010000055.1, forward strand.
TCGATACTGTCTCCTTCCTCAAGTAATTTTTTAGCAGCTTTTAATGATACCTCTTTCAAAACGCTTTGATAGTAACCTGTTTTTTCTATGTCATCACCTAAATTAATCATGGCTTCGATTTCCTCTTTGCCCGAGTTGTTAAATTGCAAAATAATTTAAGACTATTCTTATAAAGCTTTTCTAATAACTTCGGTATCTAACTCTAATAATTCTGCGATTTCCTGAATACTCATCCCACGCTCTATAAGCTTTGGTAAAATTTTCAACTTAGTTTCTAATTCACCTTC
>JBARZF010000056.1:0-9526 GCA_049649675.1 Rivularia sp. (in: cyanobacteria)
TTATTCACGGTGGGGCTGGTAGCTCTCTTCAAGGTAAAGGAGGAGTGGAAACGGTACGCCGCTCTCTTTATAAGGTAGTAGAGGAAGTTTATTCTCTGCTGATGTCGGGAGGTAGTGCAAGTGAAGCAGTAGTCAAGGGTTGTCAAATGTTAGAAGATGACTCTTGTTTTAATGCCGGTACAGGTTCCGTGCTGCAATCGGATGGGCAAGTCCGTATGAGTGCTGCTTTGATGGATGGCACGAAACAAAGCTTTAGCGGTGTGATTAATATTACGCGAATACAAAATCCGATCGATTTAGCGCAAGCTTTACAAACTTCTCCAGACCGAGTTCTTTCTGATTATGGGGCTGCGGAATTGGCAAGGGAGTTACAGATTCCCAGCTACAATCCTCTTACTGACCTGCGTTTAGAAGAATGGCTGCAAGAACGGCAAGGCAACTTTCAAAAAACGATGGCTGGAGTAGTAGCCGATAAAGAATTGGTATCGAACGGCAACGCCGGACGCGGCACTATTGGCGTAGTTGCTTTAGATAGTCAAGGAAATTTATCAGTTGGAACTTCTACAGGTGGTAAAGGTTTCGAGCGCATCGGACGTGTCAGTGATTCTGCCATGCCAGCAGGTAACTATGCTACCAACGAAGCAGCAGTAAGCTGTACGGGTATTGGCGAAGATATTATCGATGAATGTTTGGCACCAAGAATTGTAGTGCGCGTAGCTGATGGGATGAGCCTTGAAGATGCCATGCAGCGTTCCTTTGCTGAATCGCAACAAAATAAGCGAGACTTGGGTGCGATCGCCCTTGATGCGAAAGGAACAATTGCTTGGGGTAAAACCAGCGAAGTCTTACTTGCTGCTTACCACGACGGCGAAAACATCGGCGATACATTAGAAGTATCGGGAGAGATGCAGGTTGGATGTTGTTAAGAATTGGTAATTGGTAATTGGGGATTGGGGATTGGTAATTGGGGATTGGTAATTGGGCATGGGGCATTGGTAATTGGTAGTGTCCGCGATCTTGCTCCTATCTTCCCCCTCTCCTTGTCCCCTTGTCTCCCCATCCACCCATTCCCCCATCCCTTACTTCTTCATCTCCCAGCCTTCTTTAACGGTTTGCCGCTGACGAGCAATAACTAAGCTGTTGTCGGGGACATCATCTGTGATGGTTGAGCCAGCGGCTACATATGAATTGTTACCCACTGCGATTGGTGCAATTAGAACGCTATTGCAGCCAGTTCCGGTGTTGTTGCCAATTATCGTTCGATGTTTTTTAACGCCGTCGTAGTTGGCTGTAATGGTACCTCCACCAATGTTTGATTTGGTGCCGATGGTTGCGTCTCCCAAGTAAGACAAATGAGCAGTTTTGGCTCCGTCACCTAGTTTGGTATTTTTCAATTCAACGAAATTTCCTACGCGGCATTTTTCACCTACTTCTACATGACCGCGTAAGTGAGCGTAGGGTCCAATTTGGGTTTCTTTTTGGACTGTGCTATCGGAAATTACTGAATATCTAGCGGTGACGTTTTCGCCGATTAAACTGTTTTCAATTAAGCTTCCCGGACCGATGCGACTTCCTGCTTTAATAACTGTATTGCCCCGCAGGTGAGTCTGGGGTTCAATAATTATGTCTGGTTCTAATTCCACTGTTTCATCAATGGTGATACTGGTCGAATCAATTAAGGTAACACCAGCTTTCATCCATTTTTCTTTAATTCTCCCTTGCAATATGTCGTAAGCACCGGATAATTGTAAACGGTCGTTGATGCCTCCAATTTCTTGGTAATCTTCTACATCTACCGCCATGACTGGGGTGACTTGAGTTACGGCATCGGTTAAATAATATTCTTTTTGGGCGTTGTTTGCTTCTAAATGAGGTAATATTTTTTCTAAATCTTGCCAGCGAAAACAGTAAACTCCAGCATTGATACGCCCTATTTCTCTTTGAGCAGCAGTACAGTCTTTGTCTTCAACGATTTGCTGTAATACATTGTTGTCATCGCAAAAAACTCGCCCATATCCTTTAGGATTGGGGAGTTTTGCTGTGAGAACAGTAGCCGCATTTTGGTTTTCTTGGTGGATTTGTAAGAAATTTTTCAACGTTTCGCTGCGTAACAGCGGTACATCACCATTTAGTACGAGCAAGTCCCCCTTATACCCTTCTAAATGAGGCAGTAATTGCTGGATGGCATGACCAGTTCCCAATTGTACGGTTTGTTCGACAAATTCTAAATCGGAAATCGGGGCTAATGCAGTTTTTACCTCTTCGGCCAAATACCCAACGATCGCTATCCGGCGTTCTGGTTGCAGCGGTTCAACACTTTGAATAACTCTTTCGACAAGAGATTTTCCTCCCAAAGAATGCAAAACCTTGGGTAGGTTTGATTTCATTCTTGTACCGCGTCCAGCCGCTAAAATTGCTACTACTACCATAATCAGCCAACAGCTATAGATAAATACGATTACATATTTCATTTTCGGCTTAAATATACCCGATTACATAGCCTTCCCGAAATGTTAGTCGCTTACAATTAGCTGTTATTTATGGTGCTGATAAATTCAGTAAACTGCTGCATGAGTTTTTTGTCGCGCCAGCCTTGATCTGTTTCTTCCTCCATAATTGATAGCGCTTCTGTTGGCGTAAAGGCTTTCTTATAAGGTCTTTCACTTGTTAAAGCATCATAAATATCAATCATTTGAAACACCTGCGCCAAGAAAGGAATTTCATCCTCCTTGAGTCCGTCGGGATAGCCACTACCGTCCCACCGTTCGTGATGGCTGCGGATAATGGGAATTACTCCCCGCATACTGCGTAATGGCTGACAGATTTTTTCTCCAATTAAAACGTGCTTTCTCATTTCTTCCCACTCTTCGGCGGTTAGCTTTCCTTTTTTAAGCAACACCGAATCGGGAATACCAACTTTACCGATGTCATGAAGATAGCCCCCCCACATCAAATCCCTAATTTGATATCGTGTAAGGCCAAGATATTCGCCAAAAGTTTTGCCCAAGTTAACCAAACGTTCGCAATGGTCGCCGGTGTTGGGATCGCGGCTTTCAATTGCCCTGGCAATGGAAAACAGCGCTTTTTCAGCATGGTCTAAATCTTCATTCAGACGTTTTTGGCGCACCAAAGACTTAACCCGTGCAGCCAATTCCACTCTGTCAAAGGGTTTGCTGAGAAAATCATCCGCCCCTACTTCAATTCCCCGGATTCGCGATCGCCTATCGTTCAAAGCCGTAATGAAAATCACGGGGATCAACCTTGTTTGTTCGTCCTGCTTGAGCAATTGACAAACTTCAAAGCCATCCATTTCCGGCATCATTACATCAAGCAAAATCAAATCCGGTTGTTTTTCGCTTACCAAATGCACCGCAGCAGAACCGTTTTCGGCTTCAATAACTTCGTAACCTTCCATTCCTAGAAGGGCTACAGCGGTCATCCGACTCGCAGCATGGTCATCAACGACCAAAACCTTGGGGACATCATTTTCAAAGCTATTGAGCGTATATCCTTTAGCCTGTACCGTAGTTGAGACTATTAAATCCCGATTCGGGAATGTAGGAGCATGATTACTAGACTCCTCCTTATAAGCTTCTTTTATCTTTAAATCATAATTAGATACTTCCGAATTATGACGCTCTGATTCTGTTGTTAAGGCATGATTTTTACCGACTTGATTGTATAAGGTTGTGGGGTTTGACCCACTAACTTTTTGTTCGGTAGAGCCTGTATAATTGGATTTCCATTGAATCACAAAGGGACTCCATTTTTTTTGCAACGATGTAATATACTTAAAAACTAGTTTAGTACTTGAATGTATTTTAAAAAGGTTTTTTATAGGCTTTTAATTATTTGCAACCAACTATTTTGCCTCAAAATACAATACTAATTGTGTTAATGTTTTTTAAAGAATGTACAAAAACGATTACTGACAATTTTCCCTAGTTCTATAATTATAGTATGGTCAATTGAAGCCAACGAGCAATCAGGTTTTACACGGAGATTTAGATTTATAAGGACGTTTACATAATCTTTAAATAACGGTATTTATATCAGGAAACTTCAGTATTTTAACTGTGGAAAATCAGATGGAGTAAGTCATTTATAGTAGTTTTGCCGAACTAGCTAGATATTTATTTACCTGTGTACGGCACGCTATAGCAGTAAGACTGATTCAAAAAATAATTAATCCATTTTACATTCATTTAACATCTAATAAATAATGTATTTAGGAGATAAAATATTAATTATAACTACACATTTCTACTAAGTAATGGGAGAAGTTTCGGTTATATGCGGACAGATATGATACAGGCAATTACCGCAAGCATTGTTAACTAATTTACCAGAAACCAGCGTTTGCGCCAACGTGATGTAGGTTCTAAGTCAGAAGCAAGTTGTTCGAGTTCGCGCCGTTTGATAATCGTTTCGGGGGAGTCAATTAGTTTCGGATCTCGGTAGGGAACGGCAGCGCGAGTTTGTAGATGTTCTTGTTCCGACTGCGAGAGAGGGGGCACACATAAGGTATTAAACCCGGCGACGGTACCGGGAGCTTTTCTACCGACAGGAGAAGTTGAACCGATATTTAATCGGGCGTTTAACAGTGCCGTGCGTACCGCAGCAGCGCAGGAGTAAGTAGCTAGCAAACCATCTAGCTGCAAACACTGGGAAACTATCTGTAAAAATTCAATTGTCCATAAGTGAGGACACTGAGGCGGTGAAAAAGGATCGAGAAAAATTGCATCAGCTTTGAAACCAGATTGATAAACTTGGTTGATTGTATTCCTAGCATCGCCAATTACCAGTGTGGCTTTGAGATATTGTGTTTGCACCTGATGTTCAAAAGCCAACTTCGTTAAACTATCTATTAAATTAGTATTCCAATTTTCAAATAATTGATGTTCAATCGCAGCTTGAGGGACTTTTGGATTTAATTCCAGAGCAATGACTTCTATATAGCACTCAGGATTGACTTCCCAAATCTTTTCAATCGCTGTTGCGGTATTGTATCCTAGTCCATAACAAACATCTAATAATCGCAAAACTTTACTAGAAGCTTTTTCTATTAATAAAGTAGGAACAACATACTTGAAATAACTTTCTTGTTTGGCTCCAAAATGACTATGAAATGATTCGTTAAATTCTTTAGAAAAGAAAGTTTTTGAACCATCTGCTGTCTCGCGGGGTGTAAAATCTTGATTAGTCATTCGATTTTAGATTTTAGATTTTGGATTTTGGATTGTAATTTTAAGTAAAATCGTTAGCTGATAGTTAATAATTATGAAAGAACAAGATTTAATTGTTTCTAGTAAATGGCTTTTTGAAAATCTGAATCATCCCGATATTGCCATATTTGATTGTCGTTTTTCTTTAGCTAATCCACAACAAGGAAAACAGCAGTATCAAACCAGTCATATTCCGGGGTCATATTACTTAGATTTAAATCAAGACCTTTCATCGATAGTGCAAAAACATGGAGGAAGACATCCTTTACCGAATATTGACGAATTTGCCGATAAACTATCAGCAATGGGAGTAAATTCCGGTCAAACCTTGGTTATAGCTTATGATGATTCGCGATTAGCTTTTGCATCTCGTTTGTGGTGGTTATTGCGCTATTTAGGACACGAACAAGTAGCGGTTTTAGATGGAGGTTTTAATGGATGGCTTGCATCCGAGTATCCCGTTACAGTAGAGGTTCCTACTCAACGTAACGGTAAATTTATACCTCAACTACAAACACAGATGATAGTAGATAGGGAAACGGTCAAAAATTGTAAAGATTCATCACAAACAGCTTTGATAGATTCAAGAGAAAACGATCGTTACCAAGGTATTAGAGAACCAATAGATAAAATAGCTGGCCATATTCCAGGTGCTATTAATTATCCTTGGAAAGAAGTAACAGATTCCCATGGTTATTTACTTCCACAACAACAGCAAATTAACCGCTGGTTGCAATTAGAAAACAATCAAGAAATCATGGTTTATTGCGGTTCTGGTGTTACAGCTTGCGTCAATTTACTTTCTTTAGAATTAGCAGGTATTCACAAAAGTAAACTTTATCCCGGTAGTTGGAGCGATTGGATTAGTTATGAGTAGGGGATGGGGAATGGGGAGACAAGGAGACAAGGGGACAAGGAGACAAGGAGAAAGTACAAAAGAAAGAAATAACTACTAACTCCTAACCACTAACTCTAACTCTAATTCCTAACTCTTAACTGATAACTGCTCACTGCTCACTGTTCACTGTTTCAAAACTGCCCTAAATCCCAACTGTAATTTACGCTGAAAAACCAGCCATCAAAATCAATATTACGATCTGTGGAACCACCTAAAGCAAAGCCGCTTTGTAAGTTTATGCTGCTGAGGTCGGATATACCGTATTTTAAGTTAGCGGATATTCGATGATACTGGTCTTCTCTACTTCTTTCTAAAAAGTTGGATAAGCTAAATTGATAGTCAACTCCGACTCGTAATGACTGTTGTAAACGATAGTTTAAAGATAGCCAAACATAGTTGATAACTCGGTTGCGGTTTTCTGGTGGGTTTGTCAAACTTAAACGAAGTTGATAAAAGCTATCCAAATTTAATTTTGGGGCTAAAGGATCTCTTCTTCCTACGGATAAGCGAAAAGAGTTTTCGTTTAAAAATTTGTCTCCCGATGCAAAATTGAAGCGTTTACTATCTTTAGAATAAAATAATTGCTGATTATTCCATCCAATTTCACCGTACATTTTACTAGTCAACTGCTGGTAAATACCTAAATTAAATCTTATTTGGTTATAGTCAAATTCGGATTGATCGCTGTATCGAATTATATTGCCATCAATTGACCCATTTAAATAGGTTTTAGGTCCGATTTTGAAAGGTGCTACTGCTAGTGTAAGTCCAGAAAATATTAAACCGTCATCAACTGGGTTGGTTCTAGAAGAAAAGATATTACTAGTATGAAAGTAGCCTACACGACCTAACAAATAGCCTACAGGTTTAAACTTTTCTTCGGTTTTTTCTATTGGTGGTGGTGGTTGTTTTCGCTCTAAAGGCTGTGGTGGATCTGGAACTTTTATCGCTCTAATGATGCCTAATTCATTGTAAATAGAATACTGTTGTTCAATTTGTTGTTGTTTTTGTTTATTATCTTCGAGTAGTTGCAATAACTTTCCTAATCTTATAGAACGCTCGTCTTCAAGGCTATCTAACTTTTGTTCGACTTCTTCAGGAGAATTTGCAGGAAAATCTGTAGGTTGACTTTCTAAAGGTGGAGGATTTTCTTCGATATTTTCTGGAGTGGGGGCTGGTGGCGGCTCTGGATTTTGGACTATTTTTATTGTTCTGGGAGATAATTCCTTACTTGGAGTTGAGAATTCCGAAAATTCCGGGGTTATAGTATTTTTATCTGGAGATATAATACTTTTATCTGAAGCACTTCTATCTTTTATATATGGTAAAAAAATCGCATCTGCGGGTACTGAAATAATCTTATTCTGCACCTCCATAGAAATTGCATCTTGTAATGGTTCTGAAATAATAGGGAGCGATGTGCTTTCGCTAATTTTATGCTTTTCCACCGATGCTTGCACAAAAATATCCTTCGTATTAGCGTCACTAATTTTAGTTTGTTTTGTTTTCTGCTTATCCTCTGCTGTGAGGCGATTACCTACGGTAGAGCTATCTAAGCGGGAGACACTCCGCGAACGCTTAACGCCATTTGAGGAAGATTTCTTAAATGATTTATAAATGAATCCCGAACTTTCTAGAAGCTTGGTTTGCCTGCTGGGATTGCTAGCTTTGACCACTTTCATGCTAGTACAATATAATGTTGTACTGCTAGACGCAAATATTAGATATAAACACAATTTTTTCCAATCTTTCAATTTCATATTAAAACTTGTTTTAGTTTGATTAGATTTAACCGGGAGAATTGTAACTTCCCTGTCTGCAATCCGAAATTTTGCACCAAATTAATATCTATAATTTATTGAGATAATAACGAAATTATTAGATAATTATTTTTAATAAAAAATTAATTACCAATAAGATTTTCTTTAGTGTCGCAAAACAAATTTAAAGTTAATACTATATAGTAGATTCGCTTATTTTGTATTTTATTTTAAAGATAATTTAAGCATAATTACGTAAAATAACTGCTATAACAGTTTACAGGCTCAAATTTTTTACGACCCTGCCCGTGTTGGCCGGTGTGGTAATTGTAAAATTATGCAAGGCACACTTTTATGTTTCGCAAGTTAGTTCCTTTGGCGATCGCCAGTTTATGGGGAGTTGTATTGATACCGCTACCACAGCGGGCAAATGCATCAACTCCTTTAACTAGGGCTGTAGTTAAGAAGTTGCATAACTGGGTACAACTCATACCTCAAAATCGACCAAAGCGTCGAGCTAAAAGAAGGGATAGTATGAATCCTGGGGATGGGTTGGCAACAGGTAGAGCTTCTTTAGCTGACTTGCGTTTCAATGATGGTTCTTTAGCGCGGATTGGCGAGCGAGCAGTATTTAGATTTTTGCCAAGAAGTAGAACATTTAGACTATCGAACGGAACTGTACTCCTGCTTATACCACCAGGGCAGGGACAAACAAGAGTAAGAACTCGTAGTGCTGCTGCAACGATTCGAGGTTCGGCATTATTTGTACGCTATGACGAGCAAACAGATACTACGGTTGTAGGTTCGCTGACTGACAGCGGTATAGAAGTTTTTAATAAAGATGAATCTCGCTCTCAAGTACTTAAAGCGGGACAATTAATAGTAGTAGTTAAAGGAAGAATTGAGGGACTATATAATTTCGACTTAAGAACTTTTTACGATACAAGCGATTTAGTGCGAGGACTCGATTTAACCAAATCTAGCGATACAACTTCTTCAGACTCCGCAATGGCTAGCGTTCAAGCAGAAACTTCTGAAGCTTTGGCTCTTCAGGAGCCGATTGTTGGCGATAAAGTAGTTGAAAATCCATCTTTTATAGAATTAAGTCCCGTTTCTTCAGATTCTCCGGGTGAAGAAGTTGGTCAAACTGATTTACCTGTAAATACTTTGGTAGACACGGGGCAAGTTATTAGAAATACTCTACAAGAAAACGACGAAGATAAATCACCTTCCAATGACAGCAATGCGATAAGCCCGCAAGCTCCAACACCAGCAAGTCCTACCACACCAAAACCAGCAACTCCAACAACACCAACAATACCTGCGACTCCTTCAAATCCACCAAAGACAGGAAACGGTACTCCAACACCAACACCAACAATTCCTGCGACTCCTTCAAATCCACCAACAACAGGAAACGGCACTCCAACACCAACACCAACAAATCCTGCAAATCCTGCAACACCAACAAATCCACCAACAACAGGTGGCGGTAGTCCAGAACCAGAACTACCAACCCCAGAACCAGAACTACCAACCCCAGAACCAGAACTACCAACCCCAGAACCAGAACTACCAACACCAGAACCAGAACTACCAACCCCAGAACCAGAACTACCAACCCCAGAACCAGAACTACCAAC
>JBARZF010000057.1:0-6875 GCA_049649675.1 Rivularia sp. (in: cyanobacteria)
TTTAAGCTCAAAAACTAACATGGTATTACCTCCAATCTTATACTACCATGAGTGGGATAACATTAATTAAATACAATAAAAATCCGTGCTGAAACCACGGGGCTTTAGACCCATTGTTTTCGGTAAAGTTCGCAGCGCCTATAACCAAAAAAATTAAGTAGTTTGCCCCTAAAGAAAAACTACTTAATTTAAAGCGATCGAAACAACTGATTATTTTGTGACGAGAGAAAAAAAGTTAATCAAAAAATTATCGTTCTTTATGTTGAAAGTTATGAATATAGATACTATAGACACACTCTGATAACTTAATGAATGTAACAATCAATAATTATATTAATAGTTCATAGTTCTAAATTGTTAGGTGTAAGGAGCTTTCCTTAAATGCTACGAACGTTGTCACCAAACAGCCAGCTATGCCATATAATACGCAAGGCTAAATGCGGAAACTGCAACAGCCACGGGAACCACAACGCTAAATTCAAATTTTTTGGTTTTAAATATCTCTACACAAGACATAGGAATTATTATCGGCCAAAAGATAGTTGACATGATAAACATTATAAACGATAAAAATTTGTCTTCTGGAGAGCAACTTGGATTACGAAGAGTAAATCTCAGCCAGTTAATCAAAAAATAGCAAGTCATTAACAAGTAACTGACAATAACGGCGGATTCAGTCTTATTCATAAACGATACTCCTTAGCTATCTAAAATGACGACGATATGAGTGGACAATAACAGTCGCAAATATTCATCACTGTTAAACAAATGTAGGCTAGATGACAGTATTGTTTTTGACCTCTTTATAACGGTTTACATTTTTATTCAAATCTATCTTAGTAGAATTGTGAAAAGTGATAAATCCGTGTTAACACTTAATTCTAATTGTCAAATGTGAATTTAACATTACAAAATTTGATTGGTACTATCTATAAATACAACAATATTTATGCTGTAAAATCGACTTAAATTAATTGCGAGCGGCATATTTACGATATTCAACTATCTATAAGCACTTATGTCAAGTATCAAACAATACTAATTCTCAAACAACTGAATCAACCGCGAACAAGTGTATTAATTGCTACGCGCACGGGTCGGGATCAACTAGAAATCAAGTTGTGTAATTCAAAAAAGATTTTTAGTTAAGTAATAAAAATAAAAATTTATCCCATGTTAAGTGTATGTACGTAAACAATTCATCTATATTTGATAAATTTTTCTTTAAACTATAAGAACACTTCTAATCTGGCTTATCTCTATTTCATAAAGTTAAAATAAATACTTAAATTCATTATTTGAAGAATAGGGTAAGTTGAATAAAATCTAAAAGTAATGTATAAAATAGGCTCAAAAATCGATATTATTTGAAAATTGGAAATAAAAAACTATTCTTAAGTTGAGTCTGGTAACATTTAGACAATAAAATTTGATTTTATAAAACGTCTTTAATTAAACTAATATTTATTTGATATTCGTTTATCAATTAGAAAATCGTACCGTGAACTTATATAAATAAATAAATAGATATATTTTTAGTAGTAAATTAAAAAACTTACTTACAAATTTAAGATTTCAATTTATTTGCTTAAGCCCTGAAGAATACTCTTATAAGCAAATACCAATTAATACAAAGTTTTAGTATTAAAGACTAAATAATTTTTTGCGGTAAACACCCCGATGCGCTTTTAAAGCAGTAATTGCAGTACTCTGCCGATGTAAATACGCTATCTTCTCCTGACTACAGGTTAAGTTCTATGACTCTATGACTATATACCAATGCAGCATTTGTAATACGACTAAATTTCTTCGCAACATGAATCGCTATTCTTTTTGATGTAATGTTTGATAGCATCTAAATCGATAAAATAGTCAGCAACATCAATTAAGGATTCATTAGTCATTGCTCGCAGACTAACAATTTCTACTCTAGCACCTTCGTAAGCTACGGCATTTACAGCATAAGTCAACTCTCCATCTCCACTTACCAAAACCGCTGTATCGTAGTAAGGGGCTAAATTCATCATATCTACAGCAATTTCTACGTGCTGATTTGATTTTCTTGAACCGTCTGGAAGTTGAATTATTTCCTTTGTGACTACGCGATATCCGTTTCGACGCATCCATAGCAAAAAACCTTGCTGCTTTTCGTTATGGCGATCGACACCAGTATAAAAGAAAGCTCTTAATAATCTTGACTCTCTAGTTAAATAGCAAAGCAATTTAGTGTAGTCAATTTCAATACCAAGTTGCAAAGCCGTATGAAACAAGTTTGAACCATCAATAAATATAGCAACTCTACCGCGACTGGAAGTAATGTTTAATTGAGAAGCTTCTTTTTTTATTGGCATCGGTGTTTCTTCATCTGCGAGAATAATTTTCATACCTTTTTGTTGTTTTTCTAGTTGCGCTTCAGGGGAAAAATTTGTGACATCCATGATTTTTAAGTTTTGTGAATGACAATAGTGCGGTTAGATTAATGAAATTTATATTTCAAAATAAATAATGCAATTCACCCTTATTAAATTAATTAAGCATTTATTCTATAAACTCATTCATTTTGATTTACATATTTTCTGGAATGCTTGAGTTCTAAATTTATATAGATAAAACAATATTTACCTCCAGCTATTGTTAATCGATTCTTTAAGCCAGATATTGCATATAATTTCATTGTAACGAAACTTTTATTTGGTTCTACACAAAGTAAATTATTTCGAGGTTAATTGAAAGATGAAATCACTACAAATTACTAAAACATTAATAAAACGGCGATAAAAAGTAATACTAACAACATTTTTTACATCAAAAATAGATTTAATCGTATTTTTGCTTGATAACAATCGCATTATTCAGTTTAAATATTCAAGTTGTTTATTATGACTGATACATTTCTAAAAAAACCTTGCTAGATAGTTGATTAGCAATATTTATTTACTCTAAGAGACTTTGAGTAAACTTCTACACAAATAGTTAATACTTGCTTGAGAAATAATTCGGAGATATAATTTTGGAAATTTTTGGAAATTTTTTTTAAAATTAACTATTTAGTCTACTTAATTATATTCTTGAACAAGAAGCTGCACCCGGATATTACTTACAATCAAATCTAAGCAATATACATTATTTAAGAGGAAAAGATAGATATATCTTCTGAATGATTATTTTAAATCAAATAGCTATAATTACTCGTTGAATTGTCTAAAACTTCCCAATTATATAAATAAACTATGCGAATTGAATGTAAACTGTATTGCATAGTTTGTTTATTTTGATTATTTTATGTAGTCTGAATACTGAAGCTATAGCCGTAGCTGTTATCAAAGATATTTACAATTGAAAAAACAACGGGAGGCAACACCGCTTTTTAGAATAGGGGGAAAAACTAACGCGAATAAATTTTATTTATTCATGTTTATTAAGAATCATTCATTATGCTAGGTTGTAATGAATAATTTAAGTAATTAGTGACTCAAAATACATATTAAAACCCCTTCCGAGATAGTAGAAGAGGTTTTAAAATATGTTTTGAACTATTTTTTATAAAAAGAATTAATTGGCAATTACCTTCATCGAAAGTATACGAAGTTCTTCCCGTACACTCATCAAGATTTGTCCGAGATGATTTTCTCCGGTTTTATTTTCACCGCAACCCCAGAAATAATCATTTGGTGAATTTTCCACAAGCAATTTGTCACCAGTGGAAAGCAGGATTTCTCTAATATCGGCGTGAGTAAGAAACTTTTTGTGTACCGCTTCTCGCATAACTTGGGTTTTCACCATTTCCCAATCGGAACGTATTTGATGAGTCGAACACCTTCCTAAAGCAGCAGCTTCCTCTGGAGTCGAAGCTTGATGAATTAAAGGGATAACTTCTTCATCAGGACTTCCTACAAACTTTTGTGCTTGGTAATAATGCTCCACCGTTGACCATAAAGTATTCTGCATTTCAATTGAGTGCAGGGAAAAGTTAGAAAAACAACCGTAGGGCTGCCAAACTTTGTAAAAATAAATAGTCATATGAAAACTGCTGTTTAATATACCAACTTCTATAATGCCTGTAGATGTTAGCAGCTTGCTTGTTGAATTAAAATTTATTCTTTTTCTACAACCTCTAGACAGAAGTTTTTTCCTTAACTGAAGCCTTACCGTGAGAACTAAACGTCCGTAAGGTATACAAGATGGAATCACAATTAGCTAGCAACCAAAGTAAACCGCTGATTTTAGCTGGAATTTGCTTGGGTATAGGCTTAGGAGGGTTTTTTGATGGGATTGTGCTGCATCAAATTCTCCAATGGCACCATATGTTGAGTAATGTAAAGCCCTTAATAAATCGCTCCAATATAGATTTAAATGTACTTGCTGATGGAATGTTCCACGTTTTTAATTACTTGATTACCATTGTGGGAGTTGTTTTGTTATGGAAAGTCGCGAAGCGTAATGACGTTCCTTGGTCATCCAAAACTTTTTTTGGCTCAATATTGATTGGTATTGGTTTATTTGATTTCGTTGAAGGATTAATCGATCATCAAATTCTCGGAGTTCACCACGTTAAGCCGGGGCCAAATGAATTTGCTTGGGATATGGGATTTTTAGCACTTGGTATACTTCTTATGTTAATTGGTTGGTTGATATTGCGAAACGCGAAATCAGTTATCAGTGAACAGTGAACAGTTATCAATGATTATTAGTGGGAGCGTCTCGCTCCCTGGTAGTAACTACCGATCAATTAATTGTAGAGACGGTTATACATCACGTCTCCCAAATATAAGCGGAAAAACGAACCCAAAGATAGCGATTTGGGAAATTGCGATCGAACATATTAAATTAAAAACTAGATTTAGGAGTCAACATAAATGAATACGTTGGCTCTTTGAAAAAATAAGGCGTTGTTAATATTGTCCCGGTTAATGAGGATATATGGTTAGAAAGCGTAAATCTAGAATGGGAGCATGGAGATCCAACTGATAGAGTTGTTGTTGCATTAGCCAGCAGAAATCAAGCTCCCATTATAAAGCAGATACAGTTAGGAGAAATTTCTATTCAGATGCGATCTGGTAATTAGAAGTTAGCAGTTAGGAGTTGAGAGTTAAGAGTTGGGAGTTAATTAAATTATTAATTATTTTTCTCCTTGTCTCCCCATCACCCCAATTCCTAATTCCCAAATCAAACGTTCTGCATTTTCCGCCAAACGGTGAAGGCTAAAAGTACAATAATTGAGACAGTAGTAGCAATAATCACTTCCGGGGACATATGCCGTATACTCATTCCCAACCAGTTGCAAGCTAAGGTTATTGACCAGAGGATAAGCGTTGCACGTCTTTGAGATAAGCCCCAAGCTAGTAAACGATGATGCAAATGGTCTTTTCCTGGCGTGCTGAGAGGGTTTTTACCTGCTGCTATTCGCCGTACAAAAACTTGAGTAGTATCCAGTACTGGCAGTAGAAGAAATGCAACCGGGGGCAATATTGATAACACTGTAGTTATTTGTAATTCACCTAAAATACTGGTTGCTGCTAATACATAACCGAAGAAATATGCTCCGGCATCACCCATAATAATTTTTGACGGATGAAAGTTATGGCGTAAAAAGCCTAATGCAGAACCACCTAAAGCTGCTAAAACTAAAGTCGCTGCGGCACGGTTGGGATATTGGGCAGAAACTGCTAGCAAACTCATGGCAGTTATAAAGCTGACTCCTCCAGCTAAACCATCCATACCGTCCATTAAATTTATCGCATTGGTTATTCCTACTACCCACACTACTGTCAATAATGTTGATAGCGTTGAATCTATGGGAGTATTGAAAGTTAAATCAAAACCAATATCGTTAGCAACTAGTAAAAGCGCTGTTAAGATTTGCACTAACAATCGAAAAGAAGCAGGCAAGCCGAATTGGTCGTCAATAAAACCTACCAATACCAGTATTGAGCCGCCCAGCAATACGGTTAAAACCTGTGCTAATACATTTTCTAATTCAATCGGTCGTAATAAACTAGCAAGGGTAACAGCGGCAATTACTCCTGCATAAATTGCTAATCCTCCCGCATTCGGTAAAGGTTCGCTGTTCAAACGCCTTGCATTTGGTTGATCTGCCCAACCGACACGTAAAGCAAATGTACGTATTCGGGGAATTAAACTCCAGCTAACAACCAAAGCCAACAAAAACGTAAACACTACTGCCAACCAGCCAGAACCGCCTGGTGAGGCAATGCCGAGAGATTTAAGGGAACTGTATATATTCATCTCCCGATTCCTTGATTACGAACAGTATTTATCGCGATCGCCAACTGTATATTAATCATTTTTGCTTTTAATATCTGTAATATAAACAGCTTGCATAGTTAGCACTCTTGAGCAGTGAGTGCTAAATTGTAAAATAATAGTGCTTGTGAGTTTAAAAATGCCAAAAATCGTTTCCTTTAATGAAGAGTCACGTCGGTCATTGGAAAAGGGTATTAACGCCCTTGCTGATGCCGTCAAGATAACCTTGGGACCAAAAGGTCGTAATGTTCTTTTAGAAAAGAAATTTGGTGCGCCTCAGATTGTAAACGATGGTATCACCGTTGCTAAAGAAATTGAACTTTACGATCCTTTGGAGAACACCGGGGCGAGATTAATCCAGGAAGTAGCTGAGAAAACCAAAGAAATCGCGGGAGATGGTACTACTACCGCTACCGTATTGGCTCAAGCTATTATCCGCGAAGGACTCAAAAACGTTGCTGCTGGTTCCAACCCCATGAGCTTGAAGCGCGGTATTGATAAGACTGTTGAAGCACTGGTGCAGGAAATCGTTAAGATTGCTAAACCAGTCGAAGGAAGTGCGATCGCGCAAGTTGCCACCGTATCTGCTGGTAATGATGAAGAAGTCGGTA
>JBARZF010000058.1:0-2921 GCA_049649675.1 Rivularia sp. (in: cyanobacteria)
GAGATTATTCATCTAGCATTGCGAATCAATGATTTTCTCAAAGGCTTTTTTGGCAAATGCGGCATTACTTTAGTGGACTTCAAGTTAGAGTTTGGTGTGGACTCCCAACAAAAACTACTTCTAGCAGATGAAATTAGCCCCGATACTTGTCGTTTATGGGACAACTCTAGTAATGACCCCAAAGACAGGGTTTTAGACAAAGATCGCTTTCGACAAGATTTAGGGAATGTGGAAAATGCTTACCAAGAAGTATTAGAAAGAGTGTTAAAAACAGTAGAAGCAAATGTCTAGTTAACTAGATTTTGGTTGATGTCATGAGTTATGACTGTTCTTGACAAATAACTGCTGACTGATGACAAATGATTATCATGTTGAACGATGGTGTGTGGAAGTGAACAGGAATCTTAATATTATGCGCTTATCTCCCTTTTTGGTGGCTGTGATGGCTTTTGCGACGACTTTGGGAGTTTCTCCAAGTGCAAATGCACAAACTGGCAGTACCTCTAAAGAGTCACAAAATATTTTCAAAGCAGCCAGCCTTGATGAAAAAGACGGATCTGTTGGAGTATCGCAGAAATCTTCAGATGCAGAAAAGTTGCAAGTAGTTATACCAACAACTAATTCGACAACTGCACAAAATACTCCACAAATTCCCCCACCGAATAATTTACCTAGCGATAGCGAAGAGCCAGCACCAGAACTAACTCCTACTAATGTTCCTTCTACTCAGCCGCAAATTCCTCCGACCGAAAATAACCAAGCTCCCGTACAGCCAAGAATAAATCCTCCAGAACTCCAGCAACAGCAGCAATTCCAGGCTCCGGGGACGCAACAACAGCAACAGCAGCAACAATTCCAGACTCCGGGGACGCAACAAAATCAACAGCCAACTGCTGATGAAACCCGAGTATTAGTATCGGAAGTGTTGGTAAGGTCGGAAAGCGGACAATTAACACGAGAATTACAAGAACAAGTTTATAGAGTTATTCGCACTCAACCCGGACGAACTACAACCCGTTCGCAATTACAAGAAGATATTAACGCTATTTTTGGAACTGGTTTTTTCTCTAACGTTCAAGTAGCACCCGAAGATACACCATTAGGAGTTAGGGTAAGCTTTGTTGTTCAACCCAACCCGGTTCTGCAAAAAGTGCAGATAGATGCCAACCCCGGCGCTAACGTTCCTTCCGTACTACCGGAAAAAGAGGTTAATGAAATATTTAGCAAACAGTACGGTCAAATTCTCAACTTGCGGGAATTGCAAGAAGGCATCAAACAGCTAGTTAAAAAGTATCAAGACCAAGGTTACGTACTCGCTAACGTAATTGGAGCACCTCAAGTATCTCCCGACGGGGTAGTTACTCTACAAGTCGCAGAAGGTTTGGTAGAAGATATTCGAGTCCAGTTCCGTGACAAAGATGGTGAAGCGACTACCGAAGATGGGAAACCTGTAAAAGGAAGAACCAAACCATATATTGTTCAGCGAGAATTGCAACTCAAGCCGGGACAAGTATTTAACCGCAATCTGGTACAAAGAGACTTACAGCGGGTATTTGGATTAGGTTTATTTGAAGATGTCAACGTTGCCCTCGATCCTGGTGAAGACCCCAGTAAAGTAGATGTTATCGTAAACGTTGTAGAACGAAACAGTGGTTCTATCGCCGCAGGTGCTGGTATTAGTTCTGCTAGCGGACTATTTGGTACTATTAGCTACCAAGAGCAAAACCTCAATGGTAGAAATCAAGATTTAGGGGCAGAACTACAGGTAGGAGCGCGGGAATTGTTATTTGACCTCCGCTTTACAGATCCTTGGATAGCAGGCGACCCTTTCCGTACTTCCTATACAGTTAACGCATTCCGTCGTCGATCGATTTCTTTGATTTTTGACGGCGACGAAGAAGAAATTGAAACCTTTGATTTAGACGACCCCAGCGGAAACGACGACGCACGCGATCGCCCTCGTGTTGTCCGTACTGGTGGTGGCGTAAACTTTACTCGCCCTCTAAATAAAGATCCTTATAAAAAATCGGAATGGGTTGCTTCTGCTGGCTTTCAGTATCAAAGAGTTAACATCACTGATGGAGACGGAGATACTAGAGAAAAAGGCGCGATTTTTGACGGTGATAACATCGCTTCGCGACAAGTTGAACTTAGTGCTTCTGGAGACGGTAGAGATGATTTGTTTCTTCTCAAAGTAGGAGCATCACGCGATAAGCGAAACAACCCATTGCAACCAACTAAAGGTTCCTTCTTACGTCTTGGGGTAGACCAGTCGGTACCCATCGGACAAGGTACTATTGCGATGACAAAACTAAGGGGTAGCTACAGTCAATACATACCTGTAGACTTGACCAACTTTACTAAAGGAGCCGAAACTTTAGCCTTTAACGTTCAAGCTGGAACAGTTTTGGGTGACTTACCTCCTTATGAAGCTTTTTCATTAGGTGGTAGTAGCTCAGTCCGTGGTTACGACGAAGGTGGATTAAGTAGCGGACGCAGTTATGTAGAAGCATCTGTTGAGTATCGCTTCCCACTATTCTCAGTACTCAGCGGTGCATTATTCGTTGACGTTGGTAGTGACTTAGGAACCACAACCGAACCAGCGGAAATACTCAATAAAAACGGTACTGGTGTCGGTTACGGTCTTGGCGTAAGGGTACAGTCACCACTCGGCCCAATTCGGATTGACTACGGTCTTAACGATGACGGAGACAGCCGAATTAATTTTGGTATTGGCGAAAGGTTTTAAGGTATCAGTGAACAGTGAACAGTTATCAGTGAACAGTTATCAGTGAACAGTTATCAGTGAACAATTGGGAGTTCGGAGTTCGGAGTTCGGAGTTCGGAGTTCGGAGTTCGGAGTTCGGAGTTCGGAGTTCGGAGTTCGGAGTTCGGAGTTCGGAGTTCGGAGTTCGGAGTTC
>JBARZF010000059.1:0-8254 GCA_049649675.1 Rivularia sp. (in: cyanobacteria)
TTATAACTCTTATTTATGATAAACGTCTTAACTTTCCTTCATATTGTAAATACATTGTGTCAAATCACGCGAGTGTGGAAGGTACGACAAAGGTCAAAGGTTAAAGGTTAAAGGTTAGAAGTTGGGAGTTTATGTCCCCTTGTCTCCCCATCTTCCCATCCCCCTAACCGCGTCTAGCCCAAGCAGTACTGCGCCAGATTGTGATAAATAAAGCACCACCTACCAGCGCTCCCAAATTCCATTTGACAGATTTTTTGAGTAAGTTAAGGCGCTGACTTGAACGTGCAGTTTGTACTTGTTTTTCAAGTTCCCCCTCACCTTTATTAACAAATGTAGAAATCTGTTGTTTTGCTTGTTCTAATTCTTCCGGGCTTTTAATTTCAGGAGCGCTTCCACCATTTAAACGAGCTAATATCTGCTGCATTTGAGCTTCAGTTATCGGGCCATCCAGATTTTTTTTAACTTGTTGAATTGCAGCTTTTTGTTGATTTAATCTAACTGTAATTTGCTGATTATTCTGTTTATCGATTCTAACTGTATTTAGAATTCCTAAAGGTACGGTTATAAAATAGATAATTCCTAATAGTAACGTTAACCAAGATAGAATTTTGAGGATAATTCCTTCTTTGTTACCTCGCTCGTTTAATCCGGCTAAAAATACAAATGCAAACCCGATTAAAGGTACTGCAACTCTTTCTACTAATGCACCAAAAGTTTGAAATTCCCAGTTAGGATTCGTAAATCTGGCTGGAATAAACATTTCGATGACATCAAATAATGCCAGTATCAAAAGTCCATAACCTATCCAACGTATAACTGGTAGAGAATCTACCATTCCAAAGGTAAACCTTGAAAATTCGTTGGTAGTTTGATTTAGATTTCCAATTTGAGCTAATAATGATTTGTTTGACTGACTGCTTTCTGTTTGAGACATGAGTTAAATGTAAAAATAGTAGTGGAATTATTAGATTTCTCTGATGGTGTGGAAGTAAGCAACTCAAATATAAAAGCTAGAAGTAAATTAGCTAATTTTTATCAGAAGGTAGTTGTACATGAAATTAAATCATCATGCAAGATATTGCGGAAAGATTACAGATAAATTAGATTAATTTTGTTCTATAAATGCTGCTGTTTGTAAAGGTAAGTCAGGTAATTGAGTTTTATCTTTTTGCTTAGTCGGAAATGCAGTTACCAAAATCACTCTGACTAAAACCAACACAACAGCAGTAAAAATAAACGCTAGTAAAGGGATACGAATTTGCTTCCAAGAATTCATTGATCCTAAGCCCCACTATTTTGACTTTTTTCTTCCTGCTGTAATAGCAACCAGTAGAAACATCCGAAAAGTACAATACCGATCATTCCGTATAAATACGATGCCTGCCCTCCATGCCAGCTTTCAAAAGCAGCTTTGTTTGATCCAGCAAATATTGCCAGCATTGCTACACGAACTCCATTGATTGCAAATCCGATGGTTATTGCCACAATCGGCACGAAAAATCGTTTGCTACGATTTACGGGAAACATAACTAAAGCAAGTATGGCAACACTGAGAATATAAAGAATAGTGTCAATACCGGAGCATTCATGTGTTACTTCTACGCCACCACTTGGTAGATTAATGAAAACTCCTTGAGTCACAACATCAAAGCCGATATAGTGCAAAAGGAATGCTGAAAACTTGGCGGTTAAGGGAGAAATATCAAATAATAAGCCCGAAAGTACACTAGGTACACCTAAGAAAAACAAGATAGTCAATTCCTGCCAATACTGCTTTAATCCTTTAAAACCCGAAGCTAGTAAAGCAACTCCGAGGGCGGAAGTAAAAGATAAAAGGCGCATTGTATTACCGTCAGCTAGATTCGCACTTTCCCACAAAACCCAACTAATCAACCCGATACCCACAATACTGGGCACAACTTCACTTTCAAACTTTAAAGTATGGCGTTTTTCCCAAGTTAAACTTCCAACAGCAAACAAAAACAGCAGACTCATACCTAAATGTCCGGTATCATCAGCCTTCCAGATGAGAGTGAAACAAATTGCTTGTAAACCCGCAGCAATTCCTAGAAGCCAATAACGAGTATCTTTAAGTAGTTTCGGCGAGGCTATGTTGGTTATATTCATTGCAATTTGCGTTATCTATTTTTTTTGACGCAGTTATGGTAAAGCCCCTGAAATCTAAGATTTTTAACAGCGGATTTTTTTCTCTAACCCTGAAAAAGGCTTGTTCATTTTAATACATGGCCATTAACTATTTTCTGGCAATAATTTACAAAGTATGTGAAGAGTTTGTAAAAAATTCATCAAGTATACAAGTAATCTTTTTGCATTGATCGAGCAATGCACGATTAACGTAAGTAAACTTGATGAAAGCGCTAATTAGCTGTTAGCAAACCATTAATTGATTTAGATGAAGCTCGAAATTACTGTAACTACGCAGATTGACGTTTACGCTTCATAGCAACACCAAATCCAGCAGCAACTAAGGTACCGAAGATGGTAAAAGGCTCCGGTACAGTATCATAATTAATGTTATCAATCGCTGTTGATGCATCCCTACTAGAAATTGAAAATGACGAAGCGGAACCTAGGTTATTAAGTGCCACGGTATCCAATGCACTGTTACCCCTGCTAGAACTTCCAGTGATGGTTATTTGATCAATAATATTAGTAAAGTTACTGTCTGAGAATGCTCTCAGGGTAGAATTACGGTTCTGTGAAAGATCTAAAAAGTCGAAGCTGAAATTCCTTACAGGGGTGGAGAATTGAATGAAATAGTTATCTCTATTACCTTCACCATTTGTAAGTATGAAATCGCCTATTAGATTTGAGTAACTAGTTCTTGCTCCATCCCTTGGGAAAAAAGCTGTTCGAGGATTTCCTTTTTGTGCAATCTCAGCATTGCTTCTATTGTTGACATTTCTACCGACGCTAAAGGTTGCTTGATTCCCATCGCTACCAGTAACTGTACCTACGGATTGTCTATCGGAAAATCCACTTTCAAAGTCGATAACTGCTGCTTTTGCAGGATTTGTAGCGATCGCGAAACCAGCTAAAGTCGCAAGTATTGAAGCAATTCCAATATTGATTAATTTCATTTTTTGTCCTTAGAGTAAAGAATAATGGTTGATGGTAGTACTCCCTGTCGGACAGATTCGTATCAGCTAAAGGAAAAACGGAGATCGATCGAGCAAGCCACCCAGAGACATCTAGAGAGAAAACACGAACTAAAATATTTTGTAGAGATTATTTTTTCAAGAAGCAAGTAATTGTACTTGCTTTGCTTGCGTTTATTTTCTCTACATATTCAGTATATTTTGGTTTGAAACATACACAGGGGTAAAAAATAACACTTCATTAAAACTTTAAATAAAGCAAATATTATCAAAAAAGGCTAGTTATTCTTGGAGAACGCAGAGGATAAGTAAATGGGATAGATACGTAATATTACATGGAATATATAGTAATTGCATTACATATCATTTTTATTCAATAAAATATCCCTGCATGGCTTATAGATTAAACGTTATCCCGCGAGATATAGAGATGTAGCAGTGCTACATCTCTACAAAACAATCGATGGTTAAATAAGGAATCAAGTTTCAATTTCAGCTTGTTTATTCTCTATGTAAGAGTATAGTCAAGCTTAATATTCCTGTCGTGAAGCAAGTGATTATTTGATAAACAAGCCTTACCAACTAGATATACTTAAGCCTCAGATTTAACAGCCTGCATTTGCTTGCGTTTCTTCATAAATTGAGTACCGAATGCACCAGCTGTTAGAGTTCCTAAGATGGTTAGGGGTTCGGGGACTTCTTCGGAATTTTGGGTAATCGGGATTTGACGCATTTGTACATTACCAGAATTAGCAAATGTTAATCCTGTTATAAAAGCAGTAGGGTCATTAGGATCTAATCCTGCGCTGGTTTCAATACCTAAAACCCTGAATCTGTCTACACCACCAGCAGCGAAATCGAAAGTATTTCCACCTGTAAGATCCAAGCCAGAATCTACAAAGTCATTGAGTCCAGCATCAAATAAGAACAGGTCGTACAGGTCATCCCCAATACCAGTTGGCAGAAGTACGGAAGCAATATTCGGACCGTTATCAACAATATAGTCGTAACCAACAGCAAGTTCTGGATCAATGAAGATTGGTACAGTCGGGTCTATAATATTGAAGTCGAAGTCAAAACCATCTTCAGTAATTACTGGCAGCAACGGATTTTCAGGGCTAGAACCTGGTAATTCACCGTTGCGAACCGCGAAAGACCAAACTCCAGGAACAGGTTCGGGAAGGTTACTGGTGTTTTGTAACTCTAATACTTCATCAGTGAAAGAACCTGGAAGAGTAAAGAAGTTAGTCAAGTCACCTGCATCAAAACCTGCTTGTGCTGGTGTTCCTCCAAGTCCATTGGTACCACCACTAGCGTCTCCAGTCGTCCACTCTAACTGACCATAACGGTATTCAATATCAAAGTTTCCAGCACCTGTATCTTGTCGGTTGCGAAGTACTGTTTGAAAAGAGTTCGTTTTGTCACTATTTACGCTGAAGTAACCGACGTTATCCCAAGTGACAACAACCGTATCTGAGTTAGGAGAAGCAACATACACCTCACCACAAGATGCACAGCGAGTGTCAACGTCTGCCCAATAAGGTGCAATTATTGGTTGATTAGAAAGAGGGAAAGGTTGAGGTGTAAAGCTACTTAATGCATTTCTGAAGGTTAAATTACCGTTATTGTTGATAAAAAAGTTATCAAAGTTATTGCCAAAAAAGTTAATACCGAAGGGTAAATTTAACTGGTTGCTTGAACCATCATCGTTCCTAGGCAGGGCTAAGTCACCAAAACCAGCATCTCCACCAAACCCATCAAGAATAATCCCAGCAGCTTGAGCGTTATTGGCGGTTCCGATGGCTATAAATACTGCACCAACAGCAACCATCGACAACTTTTTCAAGATAGTTGAAATAGACATTGAATTCTTTCCTCTAAGGTAAATACTGACTGTGAATTACTTCAATAAGTAACGATTTCCTGTCTTGGTGGTTAAAATTTCCAAACTGAATATGAACAGATAAGTGACTTGCTTACTTTGAGTCGCAACAGAAGCAAAGTTACTTTACTATACCTATCCAGACTATTGGAAATCCACTGGTAAATATACTTCAAATAATCAATAGAACAATCTGGATAACCAAGATATCTATTTAGCTTGAATCAGTCACACGAACTCGCTCTGACACCTCGTAGCATGAGATAATACCCTGTAAATAGATAGTGTCAGTTATTACTTATTTATTCAGTGAATCTGGCAGTAGATCGCATTCGTTGCCTGAGTCGTTTACGCGGCTCAGGTATTAATTTACACTTAAGACGAGGGTCTAACTATGAACTTTTGATAAAGAAGGCTATAACAACTATAAATTTTACGTGAAAGCATTTAGGTAGTAGCACTAATTTAGTTAAATTTCAATTCATTTTTCGGAAATAACAATTAGATTTATACCAAAAAAATTAACTTATCTCGGACAGAATACATTGTATAATTTTTATCCAGAATATCTTGTGTTTTTACTTTAATGACTAAAAATACTATCAGTAAGTAAAATAATTTCTAATCCAAAAAAATATCTAAATATACAAATCAAAAATCTCTACTCAAAAGAAAAACCCGGCTTCATTATGAAACCGGGTTAAAAATAATCTAAATAATCTACTTATGAAAAACAGTTATATTGCTGCTTATTTAGGCTGCGATATCAGACTGATTTTTACGCTTTTTGTAGAACATCGCGCCGAATCCACTGACTAACAACGAACCTAAGATAGTTGTAGGTTCTGGAACTTCTTTAACTTCTACACTCTTTAAAAAGTAGTCGTCATCGCTATCGCCGATAGTGAAACCCAAGACTGTACCAGTCGCATTCAATGAACTAAAGTCAAAAGTTCCACTACCAGGAATCTGAGTATCGGAAATAAGCTCAGTTCCATCGACAAACAATCTAAACTCATCGCCGGAATCAACTTCGGTAAAAGTAGCAGAAAGTAGAGTCACTAAGTTATCAAACCTTAGATTAAGAGTCTCTCTTTTATTATCATTTACACCATCGACTTCTTCATTTTCTCCTACGCCAAGAAAAACTCCTAAGCCGTTTTGGGTTTGCAAAACATCGCGAGAAGTGTCATCAACAAGTTTTCCGGTTGCAGTTACTGTTAAGCCGTCTTTCTCATAAGGTAATGAATTTTGTTTTTCACGATCGCCGCTAAAATCAAATGTGATTGATGCTGCTGATGCAGAGTCAGCTGTTGTCAAAGCAATAGCAGCGGCTCCAACAGTAGCAATAGAAATTCTTTTTAGAATAGTTGTAACAGACATATGTATGGTTCCTTAAAACGTTTAGAAATGATGAGTTGACAATTAATCATTTAAAGTTAGCAATTATCCGGCGCTACCAAGGTTAAGCTTTTTTAGGGTATCTCTTCGATCTCTGTTCGCAGTAGTAGCTATAACAGTTAGAAAAGAACAGTTTTATGCTCTTCCAGCCGTCTTCTAAGCAAAATAGATGTCTTAACCGATATGTTTATTGCTATACAAATAGCGATATATCTATAGAGATTCAAAACCCTAGTAATAGGTTTAATCAAAAACTGCTCAAATAATTAATTGATTAGTAAAGCACCTTCGGAGTGTCTCAATTACACGATGAAAACTTTTGTGTAATCGGATTTATGTACGGATAACGCACTCAAAGTCCTTGATAGATCGTTAATACTGCGTACTAACTTCGGGTATTACGGGTAGATCGTCCTGTCTTAAGTAACAATTATGCAGTCAATTTTAATTATATTGATAAAGCCACTGTAAAACATACATATTTTTTCTTTAAATAAACGTGAAAACACGTAAATATTCTTTTTTATTCCTTGACTTCTAAGCAAAATACAATGTTCCAACTGATATATCCGTTGCTATAGTTGTCTTGGAGGTACTCCCTGTATGTTCTCGTTGCTCGAACTGCTCAATTGGCTTAATTTTCCCAATGTTAAATCAATAAAAATTTATAAATTCACTCAATGGCTTAATCAAAAAGCTTCATCAATTCCCCTAATTTTAGATGCACGTTCCCAAGAAGAATATGCAGTCGGTCATATTAAATCGGCACAATGGATTGAACCGACTAATCGGGCTATATCAGTACTTTCGGAAGTTCCTTTAGATACCCCTATCGTGGTTTATTGTTCGGTTGGCTACCGTAGCGCTAAGGTTGCTCAACAGCTTTCCTCAGCAGGATATCAAAATGTATTTAATTTGAGTGGTGGTATTTTTCAATGGGCTAATCAAGGAAAACCAATTTTTACAGACGAGCATCAAGTAGAAACCGTCCATCCCTACAATTTTATTTGGGGAAAACTGCTCAAATCAAAGTATCATGCTCATATTAAGTAAGGAATTGGGCATTGGGAATTGGGCATTGGGCATTGGGCATTGGGCATTGGGTATTAGAAATTAGATTTTGAGTAATTTAATTTATCTGATAAGTGCTAACTGATAACTGATAACTGATAACTGATAATTGATAACTGATAACTGATAATTGATAACTGATAACTGATAACTGATAATTGATAATTAATGTCCTCAGTTTCGATAATTATTCCGGCTTTTAATGAAGAAACCAGCTTGGGTAGAACGTTGCGTCAACTTGCTGTACTCTCACCATTACCCAAAGAAATTATTGTGGTTGACGGTGGTAGCGAAGATCAAACGGCGATGATTGCTTTGGCTGCTTTTGAGTCTTTTCCTTCAACGGTAAAAACGCAACTTCTTAAATCTCGCGATCGCGGACGTTCCGTACAAATGAACTACGGTGCTAAAGAAGCAACTGGAGATATTTTATGCTTTCTCCATGCAGATACCACCGTACCCTACGATTTAATTAGTTTAATTGATAAAACTTTAGCCGATCCAAAGGTTGCTTGTGGTGGTTTTATTTCTTTAATGACAGGTTCTCAAACTACTCGCTGGGGTACTTCTCTGCACAATTATCTTAAAACTTATTATGCGCCGTTGCTATTTAAACCTCATTTGTTTTTCAAAGGTTTGCGCTTGTTATTTGGAGATCAGGTAATGTTTTGTCGTCGCAATGATTTTTGGGATTGCGGTGGTTTTGATCGAGCGTTACCGATTATGGAAGATGGAGATTTATGTCTAAAAATTGCACGTAAGGGAAGTATACGCTTAGTAA
>JBARZF010000060.1:0-10344 GCA_049649675.1 Rivularia sp. (in: cyanobacteria)
ATAGGAACCGATGGGAGAATTTTGCTGTATG
The DNA here is from genome assembly GCA_049649675.1 of Rivularia sp. (in: cyanobacteria). Lineage (GTDB taxonomy): Bacteria > Cyanobacteriota > Cyanobacteriia > Cyanobacteriales > Nostocaceae > Rivularia. Next base: position 32 of record JBARZF010000060.1, read on the forward strand.
GCTTTGCAAAACTTCAGAAGTTTTTCTGGGGAACCTAGTTTAATTGCTTGAATTACATCGCCGCGAGGTGCGAAGGGTTCGGGTTTTACTTGATAACCTAATTGATCGAAAACATAACCAGTCAGATGGGTTCCTTTCATTGCTTCTCCTACCATTTGCGGGGCTAAGAATAATCCCTGAAATAACAGGCGGAGTTGGTCAAATGTCGCACCTCCTTCTCTACCAATTCCCGGAGCCGTCAAACGACAAGCTGCTGCTTCTACTAAGTCTTCGCGTCCGGCAACGTAGCCTCCAGCAGTGACGATGGTTCCTCCTGGGTTTTTAATTAAGGAACCGGCGATTAAATCCGCACCGACATGGGTGGGTTCTTGAGTTTCGATAAATTCGCCGTAGCAGTTATCTACAAAACAAACTGTGTTCGGATTTTGCTGCTTGACTAAACGGACAATTTTCTCTATATCGGCAATTGAGAGGCTAGAACGCCAGGAATAGCCGCAGGAGCGCTGAATTAATACTAAACGAGTCTTATCCTCTATCGCATGGCTCAAGGCTTGCCAATCTATCGTTCCCTCTGTAGTGAGATTCAATTGCCGATAGCTTATGCCAAAATCTATAAGTGAACCTTGATTTTTACCTCTTAAACCGATGACTTCTTCAAGAGTGTCGTAGGGTGCCCCTGCCACTGCCAACATTTCATCGCCGGGACGAAGAACGCCGAATAAAGCACAGGCTATTGCATGGGTTCCGGAAACAAACTGTACCCTTACTGCGGAGCTTTCGGCTCCCATTATTTGGGCAAAAACTTTATCTAAAGTGTCCCTGCCTAAATCGTCATGACCGTATCCCGATACGCCTGCGAAATGGTGTGCCCCTACACTATGATGGCGAAAGGCAGTAAGTACTCTTTGGAGATTTTGCTTGACCTTGTGGTCAATTCCAGAAAAAATCGTTAACAGTGCTTGTTCTGCTTTTTGCAGCTGTTCCAAGCTGTTCATAGTTTATGGCCGTTCTCAAAATAATTATGCGGATTGTGGCGCTATGGGCGCTACCAAGAGCGTGAGAACCACGCAAAAAGCCCTGAAATGGGCATAACGGACGCGCAGATAATAGCTAATCAATTCTCAAACAGGTTACCGCATGACAATTGCTTCATCAACAACTAGAGGACCATTAAATTGGTTGCACATTACATTTTTCGTCGGTTTGCACTTTGGAATTTTGCTTGCCCTATTTCCCGCTTTTTTTAGCTGGAAAGCTATTGGCGTTGCTTTACTGCTTTACTGGGTGACTGGAGGCTTGGGTATTACTCTAGGATTTCACCGTCTCATTACTCATCGCAGTTTTGAAACTCCTAAGTGGTTGGAATATTTCTTAGCATTTTGCGGAACTCTTGCTTGTCAAGGAGGCCCAATTGCATGGGTTGGAATGCATCGCATACACCATTTGCATTCCGATCAAGAATTAGATCCACATGATTCCAATAAAGGTTTTTTCTGGAGTCATTTACGTTGGATGTTTTACCATTCCCCAGCTTTTGCTGATGTTCCTCGCTTTACTAAGGACATCAAGGACGATCCATTCTACATATTTTTAGAAAAGTATATGCTACCAATCCAGTTCGCTCTGGGTGGATTGCTATTACTTTGGGGTGGATGGTCTTTTGTGGTTTGGGGTGTTTTCGTTCGTCTTATTTTTGTATGGCACTGTACTTGGTTTGTCAATAGTGCAACTCATAAGTTTGGCTATCAGACATACGATGCAAAAGACCATTCTACAAACTGCTGGTGGGTAGCTTTACTCACCTATGGTGAAGGCTGGCACAACAATCACCACGCTTTCCAATATTCTGCTCGTCACGGGTTGCAATGGTGGGAAATAGACCTTACCTGGATGACTATCCAAGTACTACAATTCTTCGGTTTGGCTACCAATGTCAAACTCGCACCAGTGAAGCAGTAATAAGGCTTGAATTTTGCGGAAAAGTAACTTTCCGCACCAAATTTTACAAGGTTCGTAGTAAGCGATTTATCGCTTAATCCGAGGTCTGAATTCCTTACTACGAACCCGTCTTCAATATCTAAAATCCAAAATTGAAAATTCTTTGATTGCCTGAGTTAAATTAACATTTATTTACCTTTGATTAAGAATTCTTACTTAAGCAATAAGCAAGGCATAGCTTGTTTTGATCGGAAACACGAGCTTTTTTTGTGAAAGTGGTGTTAATAAATTGATATAATCCGAAGCGCGAACGTTACGAAACTTCGCAAAAAGCGACTATGCTAGTTGCTTGTATGCGGAATTTTTTTATTTATAAAATTCATTCATGACAACATCAGCAGTAAACACACAGAATAATTCACAGCCGAAACCGCTCTCTGACTCCGAACTAAAGCTGACAGACGTGGTAAAAAGCCTTCCTCAAGAGTGTTTTGAACAAGATCCTCGCAAAGCTTGGTTTAGTGTAATCAGCAGTGTTTTAGCCGTTATTCTAGGCTACTTTTTTTTAGCGATCGCACCTTGGTATCTTTTACCGTTAGCGTGGATATATACAGGTACTGCTGCTACGGGATTTTTTGTGATCGGACATGATTGTGCCCATCGTTCATTTGCCAAGCGTCGTTGGGTGAATGATGTAGTAGGGCATTTATTTATGATGCCGTTGATTTACCCTTTCCACGGTTGGCGAATTAAGCATAACTATCATCATACTCACACCAACAAGCTAAAAGTAGATAATGCTTGGCAGCCTGTAGGTAAGGATGTTTATGACGATAGTGGAATAGTCCTAAAGTGGCTTTTTAAAAGGTTTTTGCACAACCGTTTGTGGTGGATAGGCTCAATCGTACATTGGGCAATGCATCATTTTAATCCTTCTTTGTATCGCAAGCAAGACCAAGCTGATGTCAAGCTTTCTGTGGCTGTAGTAGCTCTGTTTGCAGCTGTATGCTTCCCTACTTTAATTGCAACAACTGGTATTTGGGGATTTATTAAATTCTGGTTTATCCCTTGGATGGTGTACCATTTCTGGATGAGTACTTTTACTTATGTTCACCATACCGCTCCAGATATCGCTTTTGTACCCGCAGATAAATGGAATGCTTTCACAGCACAGTTATCTGGTACGGTTCACTGCAATTACCCTCGTTGGGTAGAATTCCTGTGTCACGATATCAACGTACACGTGCCTCATCACATTTCCACTGCAATTCCTTCTTATAACCTGCGTCTAGCTCATAGCAGCTTACAAGAGAATTGGGGAAGCTATTTACATGAAGAATGTACGTTCTCTGTATCTTTGCTGAAGTACATAACTGACAGATGTCACTTATATACTCCAGAGAATGAATATATTTCCTTTAAGGATTATTACGCACAGCAATAATCAGTTCTGATTTTTTGCTCTGACTTACACATTTAACCCCCAAAAATGTATATTAATTGGGGGTTAATAATAAACAAGAATATAGTCGTGAAATTGAAAGTAAGAGACTATTTTTTAGCGCATGACTAATTTTTTGTAATGCCTAATTTTAAAAACTTAGTCTTTTATACAAATTGATTTTACTGACTTTTTATTTGCTCAAAGTTCACTTTATATCCGGTAACGTAGCTCAGTGACATCTTCTACAATTAATACAGGCAATATTCCTCAAGATGCATCATCATCAGAGGAAATAACCAAACTTCCCTTTACTCTGGGGGATGTAAAAGCAGCAATTCCAGCAGAATGCTTTCAGCCTCAAGTGTGGAAATCTCTGTTTTTCTTCTTCCAAGACATACTAATAATTGCTGGACTTTATGCTTTAGCTCATTACTTAGACTCGTGGTTATTTTTTCCCATTTTCTGGGTAATGCAAGGAACGATGTTTTGGGCTTTATTTGTAGTAGGGCATGATTGCGGACATCAATCATTTTCTCGCCACAAATGGTTGAACGATCTGATCGGACATTTATCTCATACACCAATACTTGTTCCTTATCATGGATGGCGGATTAGTCACCGAACCCACCACAAAAATACTGGTAGTCTGGAAAATGATGAAAGTTGGTATCCGATATCGGAATCAGCTTACAACGAAATGGATATAGTTGAAAAAATCGGCAGACACTACCTGTTTTTACTGGCTTATCCGGTATATTTATTTAAACGCTCTCCCGGTAAAACAGGTTCTCATTTTTCACCCAGCAGCCCCCTATTTAAACATAATGAGAAATGGGATGTAATAACCAGCACCGTACTTTGGAGTGCAATGGTTGGTTTACTAGCATTCCTTACTTATCAATGGGGTTTCATGTGGTTTCTTAAGTACTACGCTGCCCCATACATAGTTTTTGTAATTTGGTTAGATTTGGTCACATTTTTACATCACACCGAGCCAGATATTCCTTGGTATCGCGATGGAGAATGGACTTTCCTTAAAGGTGCGCTTTCCAGCGTCGATCGCGATTATGGTTTTATCAATCATATCCATCACGATATCGGTACTCATGTTGCTCACCACATCTTTTTAAATATTCCTCACTACAATTTGAAGAAAGCAACTGAAGCAATTAAACCTGTGATAGGGGAGTATTATCACAAAACTGACGAGCCAGTTTTAACTTCTCTGTGGAATTCCTTTAGAAAATGCCACTTCGTTCCAAATGAAGGGAAAAAGGTTTATTACACGTATCACATGAAATAGATGTAGCTGTGTAACAAAGGTTCTACGTGGCGACTTAAGCCTTCAATCAAAGGACTAATCAATTGGTGCGTGACGGCAAAACTTATTTATCTCGTAATCTTTCGATAATTTATCGTAGCCGTCACACACCCTACAATTTGGAAATTTGCGATAATAAGAAACCCGGTTTTTTGGAAAAACCGGGTTTTTGAATATGTTAAATCTTGGTCAAATTTTACGGTTGAAGTTTACGAAACTTGGGGTGTAACTGCATTTATTTCCGGAGGATTGCCCATTATTTTTAACCAACGATAGTTAGCGGCAATAGCTTTTGTGAAAGTTGGATATACATTATATTGTACGCCGTATTCTTCACAGACTTGCGCTAATATCGGAGCAATTTTTGGATAATGTATGTGACAAATATGAGGGAATAAATGGTGGACGGTTTGATAATTAAGCCCGCCCAGATACCAGTTTAAAAATTTGTTTTCTGGAGCAAAGTCAACTGTTGTTTTTACTTGAGCAATTGCCCATTCATCATCAACTGTATTATCTGGTAAACTTGGTTCGATAAACTCTGCTGGTTCTAACACGTGAGCAAGCATAAAAACATTACAAATAAGCACGCCGTAGACCATATTTACGATACACAATCCGATAATTATTTCAATAGGACTGTATCCCAAAGCAAATGGTATACCTGCATAAAGCCCCAACCAAACAAATTTTGCACCTATTAAAGTCAACAATTCTAAGGTATTTGGCTTTGGGATATTATATTCGTAATATTTGCCTTTAAATAAAATAAGCTTGACATCAGAAAAAGACCAATAAAATGGAATTATTGCATATACAAAGTTAATCAATAAATGCTGATATTTATGATATGACTTATGCTCTCTTGCGGGAGACATTCTGACTAAACCACTACCATCAATTTCCACATCATGACCTAATATATTCGTATAGGTATGATGCAAATAATTATGACGAAATTTCCATAGATAGCTGGAAAGACCTATGACAAAATCATAAGTTAAACCAATAGTATTATTAACCCATTTTTTCTTAGAATAACCGCCGTGGTTGGCATCGTGCCCTACACTAAAGCCAACACCAGCAAAACCCATTCCCAGCATGATACAGCCAAGTATTTTCATCCACATTACTGGGGGAGAAAAAAGAATTAATATCCACGAAAAAAATACCCACCCTAAGATAATTGCACTTTTAAAGTACATGGCAACATTATCTCTAGGAGTAAGATTCTCAGACTTAAAATAAGCATCAACTTGTTTATTTAATTCTTTTCTAAAGCCAATATTTTTGGCAAAAGTTACTTTGGGAGCTTGAGTTTGGATCATAAAGAATATTTTCTCGCTTGAATTGGAGATCGATCGACAGCAAATTTACTTTTTTTAAACTATATCTTGACGCACAAGCATACCCATGCCACAAGAAGTTAGTTTTGAAAATTGCTTTAAGCACATCTTACACATCTTACACTCTCAACTCAAAAAGTCCTAAAAATCAGTTTTTTTTAACCAATCATTAAACTAATTCAATTAGCATTTTTTATTATAGCCGTACTTTTTTCATTAACATAAAAGCAAAACCGATAAATCTTACCTGGATATTCAAGAAAAAATACACCCGATCTATTTGATAATTCTCAAGGTGTAACGTTAAACTATTACATTTATCAAGACTGTCTAAACTATCTTAATTTCAAATCCTTCCATTTCCTTGAACAATATGTTTAAGCGTAGTCAAACTTTCCAAACCAATCAATCCCCTACGATGTCCTTTTTGATTGGACATTCCTAAAAACACCGCATCTCCCCATAATGGATTTCGGCTAAAACGCGGGGAAGCATTTATGTATGTAGAAGCACTATTTACGCCTAAAGCAAATTGTCTACTTTCTTGATAAGATTCAGTCACAATACAGTCGGCGTGTCCGCTACTATATCGATTAATCCAATTAATTGCTGAATCTAAATTCTCTACAAGTTTGAATGCAACTGTCTTGGTGAAGTAAGCACTTCCCCATTCACTATCTTTGACTGGTTGCAATTGAGGAAATGATTCTCTTAACTCGTCATCTCCCCTCAATAGAAAACCTTTTTCCTGCAAACTTTTCAACAAAGTACCGAACGCAGACGATAAAGTTTGCCGATTAATTAATACTTTTTCAATCGCATTTACGGGATCAGGAGAACTTGCATGGCTCTCATTAATCATCCAGCGCACCATGTCCACCAAATTACCATTTGGCGACCAGTATAGATAGCAATTACCCATAGCCGATTTTAAAACTGGTGCTGTAGATTGACGTACTACCCGATGAATTAGACTGTTACGTCCGTAGGGAATCACTAAATTCAAATAATGCTCTTGACTAACTAATTCCTGGATTAACGTACCATGTTCTCCCGGAACTAATTCGATTGAGCCTATAGGTAATCCTGCTTCAGCAACAGCCATTTGCAGTACTTCAGCAATGGCTGCATTAGAATGACTTGCTTCCGTGCTTCCCTTGAGAATAATACTGTTGCCAGTTTTGATACACAAACCTGCGGCAATAGCTCCTAACTCTGGGAATGCTTCATAAATAAATGCTATTACCCCCAGAGGTGTTGATTGAGAATAACTTTGTTCTTCACCTAGTTGGTAATCAGCAGTTCTCATTCGCCCCAGTGGATCTGATAACTCCTCCAACCGTTGCAGAATTTTCACCGTCGAACCCAAACGTTCGGGAGTTAACTTCAGCCAATCCAAGACTAAATCTGGTACCGCCATTTCCCGGCAAGCTTCCAGATCGAGAGTATTAGCTTCTAAAATATCGTCAAACGAGCGTTCTAACGCCTCAGCCATCGCCATTAAAGCGCGACTACGCTGCGCTCCTTTAGTGATGCCCAATTTTAGAGCAGCACCATGCGCGCGCTTAGCTATACGTAAAGCGTCGCCTTCTATCGCAATCGGTTGGGAATTTTCAGCAAAAGCATCCACAGTAATAATCAGCGCCTTAACGTCTGTAAGTCAGCCAAACCATAAGTGCTGGCAAAATAGCCAATAACACTGCTACCAGTGCCCAAGTTATAATGCCAGGCCCACTGGCTAAACGCAATGCTAACGGTAGCCATATAATCACTAGCACGAAAATAATACCTAGCGCTACTGGTAAATAACTTTCTCCCAGACGTGGATGAACAACTTTCCATCCAGAACCCGTCCAGCGCCAAGCTCGTTTGTAGGGATAAGTAGTAGAAAGCTGCTCCAAAACGCGAGCATTTTCCTCTACCACGAATATCTGCTGACAGCGATCGCACCCGAAGGCTTCTGTCAGGGTAATCGGAATTAAGCGTCCCCGACGGCGACAGGGACAGGGGTATTCGTTGTTGAAATCGATTTTTTCGGGCTTTTGTGGTTGCACTATACGGCTCTTTTTTAGTTGAGCTAGTTTACGGTGGAGGAATATTTTAATATCCCCTTTAATTTACTATGAGCGAGAAAACTGTTTGATACCGCAATTCTCTCTTCATAAATAATTTAAAATAAGCGAGCAGTTTACCCACTAAAATTTCTTTATATCATTAACTGTTGAAAGCATTACTCTTTCTATATACAGATTTTTCATAACACAGCAATAATTGTTTAACTCTCAACCGTAAAAACCATATTCAACAAGCTTGTGCCCTATGCTTTTACCATCATCCAGTGTAGTTCATCCCACTAAAAACAGAACGTTTATTTTGAATAAATGTAATGTAAATTTTTTTAATTCTCAATTTTAAAAAATTAAACAATATTTACAAACAAATTAAAAGATGCAGAAAAATTTTGTTTTCCTGCATCTTTTAAATTATTATTTTTAAAGCGGGTGACGCGATTCGAACGCGCGACATTCACCTTGGCAAGGTGACGCTCTACCACTGAGCTACACCCGCATTTAATTGCTAAATATTAATATCCCACATGAGTTTGATATTGTCAACCCCCTTTTTGGAGGAGAGGGAGAGGAGGGGAGATGGGGAGATGGGGAGATGGGGAGATGGGGAGATGGGGAGATGGGGAGATGGGGAAGGATAATTACTAACTCATTACTCATTACTCTTTCCAATGCCCAATTCCCAATGCCCAATTCCCAATTACCAATTACCAATTACCAATTACCATCGTTACGCTTTCTCTTCCGATTCTGTGGGTAATTTGTTTAAATTTGCGCTTTTGAGAGAACCTGGCAAGGCTCCAGAGTTGGATGAATATTGCTGTTGCATACTGGGACGCAATTGGCGCATCAAACTAGCCATTTCTAAGGCATTCATTGCGTAATCCCAGCCGTGATTGCTTTTGATTCCTGCTCTTTCTAAGGCTTGCTGCATGGTGTCGGCTGTTAAAACACCGAATATTACTGGTACCCCCGTCTGAAAAGCTGCTGCGGCAATTCCTTTGGCAACTTCTGCGGATACATAGTCAAAATGGGGTGTTTGTCCTTTAATTACCGCACCCAAGCAAATTATCGCGTCGTAACTACCCGACAACGCTAATTGTCTGGCTACTAATGGTACTTCAAAGCTTCCAGGCACCCAAACATAATCAACTTGAGAGCCGTGGGGATTAGTATCAATACCGTGACGTTTCAAACAATCTTGACATCCTTCCACCAGCTTGGTGGTTACTAGATCGTTAAATCTACCAATTACTAATGCAAAACGTAGGGGTTCTGTTTGAGCAAACGTTCCCTCGAAAATTGCCATAATTACCTCATATAATCAGTGAACAGTCAACAGTCAACAGTCAACAGTGACCAGTATTTACCTAAAAATAGGGTTTGTCAGTCAACAGTAAACAGTAGTTTAAAGTAATAAGAACAGATTTGGATTTTTTACGTAGAATAAAAGCTCCCGTCCGGATTATCGTAACTAAATCGTTTATTAATATAATTTAATAAGGTAAAAGATAATACACTAAATTTTTGATTACTGGTAACTGCTAACTGAAAAAGAGCAGAAGATTACCTGCCCTACAAGCGGTATTCCTCTGCTCTTATAGAATTTGTTAGCTTATGGTTGTTGCTTAAACTACAAAAAAGTTTAAAATTCCAACTACAACTACCAAGCCAAACCAAGCCGCAGAGCCAATCCAAAGGAATCTCTTGGATTCAACCCAGGTTTGAGGTGTTGCATAAGCAACGGGAACGCCAACTACCATGACGAAAGATAAAGCAACTAAAGCTATTAAAGCAATTTGGAATAGGATGGTCATTTTTCTTTTCTCTTAGACGGAAAGTTCTAAAATTCTATATTCACTACAACCAATGTACATTATTGGTGTTAGATTCCAGACACTCTACTAGTTTAGATTTTTTGCGCTACTTGCTGCAAGCTGATAATTTTATAGCGAAGATTCATATTCTTGTAGGGTGTGTGACGGCTACGGTTATTTATAAAGCGTAACGAAATAATTTGCGAAATGCCGTCACGCACCAGTTGATTGAATGCTATACAAGATAATTCTACTCAAATTCTTCATCTGCAATCAGCTTTGATATTTTAGGAACCTGATTTACTCCCCAATCTTCGGGATAAATTCCTTGTTTCACAAATCTATGAAAACTAGAAAATTTCCAATCTCTGGGAGAAT
>JBARZF010000061.1:0-10398 GCA_049649675.1 Rivularia sp. (in: cyanobacteria)
TTACGTCTTCCACTCCATCTGTTAAAAATAATATGCTAACAGTGCGACCTAAAGCATCACTACGTTGGTTTAACAAAGCTGAATGTTGCAAAGCTTTTTGCACCGCTTTACCCGTATGAGTACGCACACCATCAGCTTTGAGAGAGGCAATTATTTGTTTAAGTTGACCTCGGTTTGAATTGCTTATAATAGGAATATTTTGAGTCTGTAAAGTTACATCTTTATCAAAACTGTAAATAGTAACAGTATCACCCAATCTAGCAGTATTAACAAACTCAGTAATAGAATTTTTTACTTGATTAAATATATTTTTGGTTCCACCCGCACCGCGCATAGAAGCAGAAGTATCTACAACTACAATCCAGTCAATTGACCCTTTTGAAGCAGCTTGAGCCAATGCAGTAGATAAAAAAATCGATATTAGAGCAACAATACTTTGAATTGAAAAATATCTCAACCAATGCTTGGAGTATCTAAAATTCATAGATTACTCCAAACACATTAAACTCATTTTCATAAATAATTATCATATAAATGCCCCTGAAATTATTGCAGTTTAGAAATACTACCGCCATGCAGAAACTAAGACTGAATTTCAATTGATTCAGTCAATCCGTAAATGGGATATTTGTAGCATAAGGATAAATTATTATGCCAAAAGTTATAAATATAACTAATTATTTATTAAGTTATATGCTAACTATATGAATATTGAAAACCCAATAGTAAAATTACTTAAAATATTTTTATGAAATAAGTGAGAATACATGAATTAGCTATAAATTAATTAGATATACGAGTTTAAAGATAATAAATTAAGGAAATATAAATGTTTAATATTAATTTTTATATATCAACAAACTAAATATTCTGACCGTATAATTACCGTTTAAATAGTTATTATCACTTAAAGTAGTCTCGAAATATTATAGATAGTTGCTAATCTAAAGTTTGATAGATGCTGGTCTAATTGGTTTGTATATTTTTAAATCCCCCTTGAATCAAGAGGGATTTAAAATTATCTACCGATAATCCTGTCGCTGAATATCCCTTAACCTCGCTGCATCTCTCATACCATAATCGGAACGAGTAAACCGATCTAACTGCATTTCAAAAAAGTCGCGATTTGCCTGTAAATGTTCGGGGTTTTCATCATCTAAAGGATATAAAAGTGCCGTTCTTAAAGCTTGAATTACTGCCGATGTTACGTTGTACATCGAACGTTGAAAAGTAATTCCCAACTGAATCAACATATCATCTTGACTGCGACAATATTGTTGATAATAATCAACTAAATATTGCGGCAAAAAATGCATCATATCCTGCATTAATAATGTTGGGGGAATTCCTGCGGTACCTACAGGAAATACATCAGCATAAAGAATTCCATAGTGAAAGTCTTTTTGTTCTGAAGGTACTTGTTTTGCTTGAGCGTTATAAGATTTTGTCCCTCGGAAAGGTGCAGTACGATAAAAAATTGCTTCTACATAAGGTAGTGCTGCTTCATATAACCATACAAAACCTTTTGATTTGGGAATTACTTCATAACACTCTTTGCCAACATAAACATGATGATAAATCGGACGACCTGCAACTGCAAAAATACCGTTAACTAAAAAATCCATTGCTTCTGGTACGGTTGTCAGCTTTCCTTCGTCATACATATCTGACATCTCAAAGAAAACTGGTGCCATGACTTCCCAAAATAAACCTAAGTTGGAATAATAAGAAGCTTGACGACACTGCTCTAAAAACATATCTGGGAATAGTTTATAGAGCAACTGCATTGGGGGATTGCCTTTAAAATAAGCTTTGATTGCTCTATCTGCATTTTGCTTATATTCTTCGGTGTCTAGATAATCATCAAACTTACCTAAACCCATATCTTTACCGTGCCAAAGCATAGCTCGCATACAGGCTTCGGCGAATTCCATGTTAATTCTGTCATGGAATAAATGATGCCAGAACTTTGGCATTTTAGTAGTTTCGCCTTTTTCAATAAATTCTAAAAGTTCGGGATGTGCTGTTGCTTTACCGCGCCAAACTCTTAAATCTGCATCATCACCAGCATAATGATTGTGTCTTTGTAAATACTCTTTAGGTAAGAAATATTTAAAAAAGGGAAGAGGATTTAAAAATTCTCTTTCGGCAATATAAAGTAAATCGCGCCAATAAAAATCCATCGGTACGGCATATGCTTTATAAATACCGATAATTTGCATCAAGTTATCTGGGTTATCAGGTAACATTGAGCCGCCTGCTTCTAAGCGGTGAATTATTTCTGCAAATTCGTGAGTTGATGGCGGTAGTTTTGCTGTTGTTTGTACCATATCTTTTTTATTAAACGCAAAGGAGCGCGGAGGAAAGCGCAGAGGAACACAAAGAGAATTTTTTTATTAAGTGCTAATTTTTATTTAGCGCTATTTGTGGAGTTACGGTTTTTTCGATCGCAGGAACATGGGCAACCATTTGAGTGGTTGTGGGTTCGCTCCAACGCACTAACCAAGTGGGTTGTAATCCCAAAAATACAATTACACCTGCTAAAATAAATGCTGGCATTTTCTCGTGCCAGAAAACTTTGGGATAGTAAGCTAAATCGTTGTCGAGTTTGCCGAAACAGGTACGGTTAAGCAGAATTACAAAGTAAACTGCGGTTAAACCTGTAGCGACAACACATAATATTGTTTGAATTGGAAAGACGGGAAAGCTACCTTGGAATGCTATAAATTCGGCTATAAACCCTGTCATACCAGGAATTCCGGCGCTAGCCATACCACCCAACACTAGTAAAGCACTAATAACTGGTAAACCTCTTACTGGACTCATTAAACCATTAAGTTTATCTAATTCGCGAGTTCCAACTTTGGCTTCTACAACTCCTACTAAATGGAACAGAATCCCCAAAATTATACCGTGGCTGAACATTTGAGCAACTGCACCCACTAACGCTAATGGTGTGCTGGCAGCGGCTGCTAACAATATGTAGCCCATGTGCCCGATGGAACTATATGCCACCATGCGCTTAATATCTTTTTGCGCGATCGCCGTTACTGCTCCATAAATCGCGCTGATTGCTCCCCAAATTGCTAAAGTCGGTGCAAAGGTACTCCAAGCGTCGGGGAATAAACCCAATCCAAACCTTAATAAACCATAAGTTCCCAGCTTTGCTAACACCCCACCTAAAAGAATCGCTACGGGTGTGTTTGCTTCTACATAAGCATCGGGCAACCATGTATGTAAAGGTATTAAAGGTATTTTTATACCAAAGCCTAATACTATTCCCGCTAGTAAAATTATTTGCAGCGTTGCAGATAAAGTTTGAGTAGAAATAGCATCGTAATCAAAACTAGAGGAACCAGAAAGCCAAGTTATACCCAAGAAACTTGCTAAAATCAAAGCTCCAGAAACGGCGGTATAGATCAGGAATTTGATACCCGCATAACTCCGTTTTTCTCCACCCCAAATCGAAATTAACAGGTAAAACGGAATTAATTCAAGTTCGTAAAATAGGAAGAATAGCAGTAGATTCTGGGCTGCGAATGCACCTGCAACCCCACCGCTGACAAGTAGAATTAAAGAATAAAAAAGTCGGGGACGTTCGGTTTCTTTACTGCTGCTGTAAATAGCAATCCAGGTGAGCAGACTATTTAACAACAACATTAATATTGAAAGTCCATCAACACCTAATTTATAGCTTAAACCGAGAGTTTCATTCCAAGGGAGATATTCTTGTAACTGAATACTTGGATTATTGATATCAAATTGGAATAATATCAGCAGATTCCAAACAAAAGTAATTCCTGCAATTAAAGCAGCACCCAAACGAATGCGATTGCTAGGAATTTTGGCGGGTAACAAAGCGATTATCGCCGCCCCCCAAATAGGTATCCAAATTAAAGCGCTGATCATATTAGTTGTTAGTTGCTAGTTGATAGTGGTTAGTTGTTGGAGGGAATGGGGCATTGGGCATTGGTAACTGATAACTGCTCACTGTTCACTGTTCACTAATGACCGATCGCTGTTAACTGTAAAAACTCATTTCCCCAATATTGCCAGGTAACAATCATTCCTAAAAGACCGACTCCTAAAAGTACGGTGAACATATAAAATTGAGTTTGTCCGCTGTTGCTGTATTTTAAATTTTCACCGCCACCAAGGGATATTAAGCCAACTAAATTAACGATGCCATCAACCACGAAGCGGTCAACCATATCTGTTAATTTTGAAAGTAGATCGACACCTAAAACAATACTTCCTCTGTATAGCTTTGGCGTATAAAAGTCATAGGCAAACAAATCTTGTAAACCTTTCCAAGGGAAGCGCACGGGTTTGGGAATATTGCCTAAATAAATCACTCCACCAATGCTACAACCGAAAATACTTGACCAAATTAATAACAGTGCAACATCTTGATTTACAGTTGCCCAAGTTGGTAAAAGCGATAAATTTTGCAATATTAAAGGCAGATGTAATACTAAACCAAATAAAATCATCATTGGTAGAGTCATTTGCCAGCTAACTTCGGGAGAACGTGCGCTCATTGGTTTAGGTTTACCGCCCCAAACTAAGCCAAATTCTCTAGTTAAACTTACTGCTGTTAAAGCATTGACGGCTACAATTACTCCTACTAACCAAGGTTGCGTTGTCCATAACTGGGAAGCTAATTCTAGTAAAGCCCAAAAGCTACCTAAAGGTGGAAACGCAATTAGCCCCAAAAGCCCTACTATATAAGCGATTCCCGATATCGGACGACGCGACCACAATCCACCCAACTGCGTGATATCTTGAGTAATGCTGTTCCAAACGATTGTCCCCGTACTCATGACTAACAAAGCCGTAGCGCAAGCATGGGTAAGTACTAATAACAGCGCCGCTTCATCATGTTGCGTCCCTACAGCGATGAACACCAAACCCATGTAAGTACTGACTGAATATGATAAACAGCGTTTGATATCAATTTGCGCGATCGCAATTAACGAACCACCAACGGCACTTACAACACCAATCCCTACCATTGCACTTGAAGCGATCGGTGATAAATTCAAAACTGGTTGCAGTTTAATTAATACCCAAGCACCGCTCGCGACAACTACCGAATTCCGCAAAATGGTACTGGGAATCGGTCCTTCCATCGCTTCATCCAACCATAAATGCAAGGGAAACTGAGCGCATTTACCCATCGGGCCAGCAATTAATGCTAAACATACTAACGTTATTACTGTCGGATCGACGTTAGCAGTCGCTGCCCATTCGGCTAAATCGTTATAATTCCAGGTTCCAGTCAAAGGATATATTGCCAATACCCCCATCAACAAAAATAAATCTCCTATCCTTTTGGTTAAAAAAGCATCCCTAGCACCCGTCACCACCAAGGGTTGACTAAACCATAAACCGACTAATAAGTAAGTTCCTAAAGTTAGAACTTCTAGAATTACATAGCTGAAAAATAAGTTATTACATAAAGCTAAAGCACATAAACCAGCCTCGAACAAACCAAGCAAGGAATAAAAGCGTCCCCAACCCCAATCCATTTCCATGTAACCGATAGCGTAAATTTGAGCTAATAAATTTAAGCCACTAATTACAGTTAGTGCTGCAAGACTAATAGCAGATATTTCTAAATCGATAGATAACCTTAAACCCGCAGTTTCCAACCAAGGTATAAAAATTTCATATGCCGGTTGATTCCAACTGATTGACAATGCAACCAAACTATGAGTAAACGCCAAAAACGTCATGATTAAATTGACATAACCCGCAGGTCTTGGCCCCGTTTTCCTAATGATTCCCGGCGACCAAGGAATAGCCAAAAGCCCGCCAATCAAGGCATATATAGGTACTAACCAAACTGAATCTAGCAGAAATTGCGCCATTTATTCCCCTTTAAATAAATCAGTAATATAAAATGTGGCTATAGATTAATAACTAATAACCCTGCTGTAAAAATAGTATTTATAAAAATCAGTAAGATTAATATTTTGTAATCTTTCTTATTTATATATAGATTAGCTTTATATGCATCAAAAAGAAATCACTTCGCTAGATAATTAAACGATATTAAGTCTAAGTAATTCTTATATTTTTATTTTTAACTGTATGTATAGAGTTTTGTCTATGTCAGGACTTACTAAATTGGCAATAACCCGCCTCGGAATAAATGGGAACCGCGAGTAGTCAAAGTCTACTTAAGTAGGCTAAAGAATATTTTTTTGCAAGTAGCAAGTAGGTTGGGTGAAACTCACATCTTGCACCAGTTGCAATAACCGCCTTGGAATAAATTCCCAGGCTCAAAGTCAAAGTCTGATAAATCAGACTAGTTAGGTTAAACAAACTTTGAAACATAATTGATTGCGGTGCGTTACGGCTTTCACAATTACTGCTTTCCTCGAAAACGTTTCGTGCCGTAACACACCCTACAATATAAATACTAACTACCAACTAACACTTCACCATTGAATTCAGATTTAATATAGCTGACAATTGTCTCTACATTTTCTAAACCCTTACCATAATCGATAATAGCTGTTGGAATAAATGGCGAACTTTTGATTTCAATTAATGTCTCATCATCCCCTAGACTTTGAGTTGATATTTTGATAACTTCACCAAAACTTCTCCACGTCATTTTTGTTTTGGCTTTGATATTTCCTGTTGTTAAATCTTTCTCTTTTATAACAGCCCTATTTAGAGAAAGAATTGCTTGTTCGCAAATTGGCATTAATTCGCTAATTGTGCTATTAACGCTCATTTTACGAGACTGACGAGGACTAGTATTGCTTGTATCAATTCCTTTCTTCTGTAATTTTTGGTCAAAGTAGTAGGAAAGCGCTGCCATTATCAATCCAAATACAATACCTCCGATACAAGCACTTATCAAGGCAGTGTAAACGTTACCGAATTGGAAAGTATAAACTATACCCATCCAAACGCTGAAAAATAGTGCTGATAAGAAAAATATCCTAATGTATTTCATCTCTTATATTCTCCTGATTTTACTCCAATTCAAAATAGAGCGTGCGTAAGCAACTGGAATCTTGATATTTTTTAACTGACTAATTGAATGTAAACCTAGTTCCTGATGCTCGTGACTTATTTTGGGTGAAAAATTATCTTTTAAGTCACAACCGTAGGTGACAATAAAAACGTGTTTTCCAGGAATAACTTCAAATAAATAACTATCGATAATTTTCTCAACTTTGACATTCACCGATGCTTCTTCTTGAAATTCCCTGATTAAACAATTTTCAGGTGTTTCTCCTAATTCAATCCTACCACCTGGCAAATCCCATTCATTGCGTTCGTTTTTGAGTAATAGTGCTTTACCATTTATAATTAACACACCTTTTATTGAAACGGGGAAATCCATTATTGAAAATGCTAATGATTGACATTTTGTTATGGTATCAGCATTTTCCACCAGTATTATGAACAACCCACTTCAAAATTACAACCCCAGCGATGTCGGACAAATCAACGGTAATATCTTCGGTTTACCATTCGATTACGATTCGGCAAATTTAATTATCATCCCCATTCCTTGGGAAGTCACGGTTTCTTATGGTGCCGGTACGGCTAATGCACCTCAAAGAATTCTCGATGCTTCACCGCAATTAGATTTATTCGATTTTGATAATCCTGATGGGTGGAAGCAAGGAATTTTTATGATGCAAATTCCTCAAGATATGTTAGATAAAAACAAATATTACAGACAGCAAGCAGCAACAATTATTGAACGTTTAGAACAAGGTAAACCATTAGCTGATGCACCCGATTTAACATCACTACTTACGGAAATTAACCAAGCTTGCGAAAATGTAAACAAGTGGTTATTTGATAAATCTCAGCAGGCAATTAGAGATGGTAAAAGCGTTGCAGTCATCGGTGGCGACCATAGTTCACCTTTGGGTTATATGCAAGCGTTAGCTAATAGTTATTCAAGCTATGGTATTTTACACATCGATGCTCATGCCGATTTACGTAATGCTTATGAAGGCTTTGAATTTTCCCATGCTTCAATTATGTACAATGCAATGAAATTACCGCAAATATCTAAATTAGTTCAAGTAGGTTTGCGAGATATTTGCCATGATGAAGTAAAAATGATTAATCAATCTAACAATAGAATAGTTGCTTATTACGACCCAATTATTAAACAAAAGCTTTATTCTGGAACCACTTGGATCGATTTATGTAAGGAAATTGTTAATCATTTACCCGAATACGTTTATATTAGCTTCGATGCCGATGGTTTAGATCCGAAACTGTGTTCAAATACCGGAACTCCCGTTCCTGGTGGTTTGGAATTAGAGCAAGCTTATTGTTTGATTCGAGAAGTAGTTAATAGCGGTAGAAAAATTATTGGTTTTGATGTTTGCGAAGTTGGTGATGCTGAATGGGATGGTAATGTTGGAGCGAGAGTGGTTTTGAAATTGGCGTATTTGATGGATTTATCTAATAGGTAGTTGATAAATTGAAATCATTTGAAATCATTTTGATGCAAGCAAAAACAAGTCTATATGCTTGTGTTGGTGAAATTATCTCAGCTTTGTTTGTATTAAATTAACTTATTTTAGTATGTATACCGGCTAAAATAACTAGAATAGTGTCATACAACTATCTATCTCAAAAGCCGTTTATCAAAGCTTTGGGAGTTGACATATGATTTCACAAGCCCAACAGACAAAAATTTACACGCCGGAAGAATACCTCGAATTTGAGGTAAACTCAGAAGAACGCCATGAATATATTAATGGTGAGGTTATCTGTGTGACTGGTGGAACCCCGAATCAGAATAAAATTATTCTTAACTTTGGTGGTGCGCTCAATTTTGGACTTAAGCGTCAACCTTATGATGTTTTTGTCTCAGACCAAAGAGTTTGGATTCCCGAAAAACGCATTTATACTTATCCTGATGTGGTGGTAGTGCAAGGTGAGTTGCAAATGCAAGAAGGTCGAAAAGATACTATTACCAATCCGTTAATGCTTATAGAGGTATTATCAAAATCGACTAGAAATTATGATAAAGATGAGAAGTTTGCAGCTTACCGCACAATTCCAACTTTTCAAGAATATATTTTAATTGACCAGTTTAAAATGCAAGTTGAGCAATATTTTAAGACTGGTAAAAATAGCTGGACTTTTTCTGAGTATTATGATGCAAATGAAACCGTTTCTTTAAATTCAATTAATTTTGAAATTACCCTTGGAGATATTTACGATAAAGTTGAATTTGAAAATAAAGAAGTAAAAGATACCTAATCATCTTTAATATCCCACTGCACGGGGTCTAATTTATAATATTTTTGCAACAATTCATAAAGTGCTGGATGCTTTTTTTGTAACTGCTGCGGTTTTTCAAAAAACGTTTCGGTTGCTACAGAGAAAAATTCAGCAGGGCGAGTTGCACCATAACTATACATTACGGTTTTTCTTTTTTGTTCTACATCATTACACAATTGTTTATATTCTTGTGTCATCACTTTTGACCAATTTGAATAATCCGAATCTTTTTGTAATATCGGAACACCTTCAACTTTTCCCTCTTCTTGATCTAATTGATGGGCGAATTCATGTAATACAACATTTTGTCCATCTTTCCAATTCAAAGTATCTTGTTTCACCTGTTGCCAAGATAATATTAATAAGTCTTTACTCCAGGATTCTCCTAATCTGACAACAGGCTTTTCTTCTACTACATAATTTCCGCTGACGGTGGTTTCTTTTGCAAAATAAGCTGTCGGATAAATTAAAATAGAACGCAATTTAGGAAAATATTTTCCTCGTTCGTTGAGCAGAAGTAAACAAGCGACGGCGGCAATAATAACTTTCATTTCTTCGGTTACTTGCAATCCATTGCAACCGATAAATTGTTTTTCGGCTAAGAATACTTGAATATGTCCCTGGAGTCGTCGTCTTTCTGTGGGGGAAAGATGAGGATAGATTGGGAGGTTGTTTTCAATGATGGAATTCCACAGCGGTGGAAATGGACGGGTTTTTATACGGTTTCTTTGTTGTTTGATTAAAACGGGGCTGAGTAAGATTGCGATCGCGATTATTATGATTATGAGTATAAATATAATTGCTTGAAGCATTTTATAAGTAAGGCTTTTTACGGTAGTAATTGGACATGAGATATCTATTTTTACCGTAACTCACTGAAATGGGAGATAGGGTGATTTGGTTGGTGAGGAGAAACGCCCGCAGGTTGGAAACCTGGGGCTATAAATACAAAGCCCACCTGCGTGGGCTAATAAAATATATTTTTATTTAAAATTGTATGGATATAAATAGAACCATAGTTTATACAGAAAAACTACCCATTCACAATCTCAGTTAGTGCTTCATTAATTACATCATCGCTAACACCACGCCGCTTCAAACTCGCAACTAAAGCATTAA
>JBARZF010000062.1:0-6570 GCA_049649675.1 Rivularia sp. (in: cyanobacteria)
TACCAAGCTGACATCACCACAAGCAAACACCAGTTTTGCAAGCAAATCTCTTTCAATTTCGTTTTTCTTTGATAAATCCGGCAATATTTTTTGCAGCGACTCGCTAAAATCTTCAGGTTGGACGTTACAAGTTGCATCCAAACCATCCCAAAGTTGATCTAATTCTTGCAATCCAAAAGCGGATTCTATTTCTACTTTTTTTAATTGTTCTAACGCTTGCAATTGCGTATCTTGACAACCCTTATCCCTTTGCAAAAATTCTTCTAAAGCCGAAGCTGTTTGTCGCAATCTGGCTAACTGTTCCGTTACCGAATGATATTGTTGCTGTAGTTGGGAAGCCAAAGCATCGAAACTCATTATCTGCGGAGAATCCAACAATTGACGAATATCGTCTAATTGAAAACCCTGAGATTTCAACGCCAAAATTCGCCGCAACTGTTGCACGTCAGCATCAGTATACAGACGATAATTACCGGAGGAACGTTGTGCTTCTGGTAGTAACCCCAACTTGTGATAATGCCTAACCATCCTGGGAGTCAAACCACCGCCAACTTCTTGCGTGAGTTGTTTGATTGTTAGGTGTTTGTTATTCATTCATGTATTTTAACTGAATTGGGGGAATGGGGGATTGGGCATCGGGGATTGGGCATTGGGAATAGGGCATTGGGCCGAAGGGCATGGGTGATTGGGTATTGGGCGTAATTATGACAGGTTTTCATCGTCACCTACCGAGGAATGTAATTAAGAGGCTAATAGCAAAAGTCCTATGAATAGGACTAAAAAAATTATCATAATTAATCTCGAAAAGTATTAGCCCACCTTACGGTGGGCTTTGTAAATATAGCCCCAGGCTTATAGCCTGCGGGCTTTTACGCGGATTAAGATACTTCTCCTAATCCCAATCCCCCATGCCTAATTACCAATGCCCAATCCCCTATGCCCTTCGGCCCAATCCCCTATTTCCTATGCCCTATTTCCTATTCCCAATCCCCCATTCCCAATCCCCAATGCCCCATTCCCATTATTAACACTCAATTCAGCATTAATTTTATCGTATTCAACTTGACCGTAATCTAATTTGATTATCCTATCTGCAAGGTGGAAATAATGGTCGTCGTGGCTAATAACTAATACTGTTTTTTTGCGTTTTTTCAAGTTCATTAATATTTCTTTATAATAAATGTCTCTAAAAATTGGATCTTGGTCTGATGCCCATTCATCAAAAAGGTAAATCGGACGGTTTTCTAAATAAGCTGTTAATAATGCTAGACGTTTTCGCTGCCCTTGGGAAAGTTCGGTGGTTGATAGTTTACCGTTTTCTATTGTTACTTTATGATTGATTTTCAACTGTCTTAGATATTCCTGGGCTTGTTCGTCTAAAGCTGGTTTATCCATTCCCAACAGTTTTTCAAATAAGTAAAAGTCGGAGAATATTACCGAAAAGTGTTGGCGATACCATTCGCGGTTATCATCGGTAATAACTTTATCGTCTAATGTTATTTCTCCTGCTTCGGGAATATATAATCCGGTAATTAGTTTGGCTAAAGTCGATTTTCCGCTACCGTTACCGCCAACTATAAATACAATTTCTCCCGGCTTAAATGTTAAGTCAACCGGACCTAAACTAAAGCGGTTTTCTTCTTCTCCTGGATATGCGTGAACAACTTGCTTTAATTCTAATTTGGAAAATGTTTTGATATCTTTTTCGTTTTGCTCTATATAGTTTTCTTTGTTGCCAGCTAAGAGCAAACCCATTTTTTCAATTTTTTGTAGTGCTACGGTAGCTTTAGATAAAGCCTGTAACTTATCTAATATGCTCTGCATGGGCAACATTAAATAAGTCACTGTAAGTATATAAGCTGACAGAACGCCGGGTGAAATTGGTGCTACTTGGGGTAATACAATTAGTAGCAAACCGACAAGCACGAAAAATAATAAATTTCCCCATCCAGTAGAAACCGAAAAGGTTAATAAAGCCGCTGAATTTTGGTCGCGACATATGGCTGCACTATGCTGCAATTGGTCTTCAAAAAACTCTTGACGGCGAGCGCTATGAAGTTTAAGCTCTTTAATACCTTCGGTGATAGCACGAAAATGTTTGAGTAAACGATCTTGCTCGTCTCGCGCTGCAATTAGAAAGACTTGCGCTCTATTTATTAATAATTGAATGCTGCCAATAGCTATCATTACGAAGCCGACAGTAAAAGTAAATACCATACTCGATAGGAATGATAAATACAGCAAACACCCGGCAATAATGGCAAGATCGACGCAGATAAAAGGAATTGCGTAGACTGTCGCGGTTAGGGTTGCTACATCTTCTGTCAGAGTTGCCAAAAGACGTGACGTACCTAACTTTTCTAAATGGCGTAGTTGAGCAGATAAAATTCCTCGACTCAAACGCAACCGTAATTGATAGACGGCTTCTTGGGAAAGATTTATCAGTAAAACTTGCGAGATAATGCTGTTCACAACTACGATTAATGCCAAAGTCGGAAACTGCCAAGCCAAGTCGCTGAAGCTATTTGAGGCTTGAAACCCTTCGCTAATAGCCTTATTTATCAACGCAATTAATCTCGCCGTAGTTCCACCACTTATTAAACCTGTAAAAACGGCGATCGCCACTTGCATCCAAGAAGCCTTTAATAAAAGCCAGATTAAATTCATTCACTGCACCGCATCGCTGGTTATAATTTTGGTTTTAATGCAATCAGTAGCGCTAATTCTAGCCACTTCCAATAACAGTCCACATCTTCAAAGCCAATGTTTCGCAACCACTTTAATTGAGTTTCTACGTCTAAAAGTATGTTGGATGGATCGTCTTGTGATGTTGTTCTACCTATCGCTTTTAAAAACTTTTCGTGCAAACGAACCGTTGGTGAAGCTACGTGTTCTAAGTTGCAGAAAATACCTCCGGGCTGCAACAGATTAAATATTTCTACATAAATTGAACGTTTGCGATGGTGGCTGAGGTGATGAATAGCAAAACTAGAAACAATAGCATCAAAAGCATCTAATTCGGGTAAAGCTTCATCTAAATTATGGTCAATAATCTCCACCGTAGAATCATCTTGAAAGCGAGTTTTTACCGCTTCTAACATAGTTGGTGAAAAGTCTACAGCAACACATGATACCGTTGGACGTTCAATTTTTAGTAGTGCAAGCAAGCGTCCATCCCCAGTTCCCAAATCGAGAATGCGCTTCGCCGTTTTAGGAACTTCCTCCAACAGCACTGCTTCACCTTCAGTGCGATGGGGAATGTTATCCGCTTGTGCTAAGTACGATAAAGCGTGTTCGGCAGAAGTCCATAGATTAGCCATATAAAAATTAGAGAAATTGCGGGCAAGAAAATAATCCTACTAGCCCAAAATTATGCTTATTTTACCTTAGTATAGCGTATCAATTTATTTAGTAAAAGCGCGAGGAATTGTATTATTTAAGACTTGCTAAACTGCTTTAAATATAAATACAAAAATAGATTTGTATGTTGCGATAATTACTAACAATCTCAGTGTCAATCTGGGAATCTAACTCTAGTTTTATATTTATATTTTTGCAGAATTTTGTCTAAATTTAATTGAACTATTGCCGCAACTCTAAGCTATGAAAGCCAATATTGGTAAGGGTTTGGTTGATTTTTTCCGACTCTAGACTAATTGAGCTAAGAGCTTGACACCTAACTAGTTTTAAGCAGCATAGTTAGGCAAAAAAAATCGTCATGTTTTTAGTGTAAAAATTCAAATCCAAGATATAAAATATCGAACTAAGTAAATTTTCTCTCTTGGCAAAAAATATGAATATTCTTTATACTTTTGAGTCAAACAAGTTACTCTGCGTTACTTTTATTACAAAATATCAGCAATTATTTTTTTAGAACTTTAGAAATTTATTTACTAGGAATATTTTTGTTAGATGTAACTTTATTTTACTTACTTCGTCTTTTGATACGCCGTTGCGATAATTCTCTGACACTTCTTATACTCAGTGTAATTAAAAATTTATTGTTTTTTGATTGGGGATTTAACCCCAATCCTCAACATTTAATCCCGTAAACAAAAGGCTCCCTTAATCCATAAACAGCTTTCTTCCGAATTATTTCCCGTACTCTATAGGAATTAAACAGCCATTTTAAACTATGTGAATAAATAAACCATTTATCTTCACTATATTCCATCGGAAAATCAATTAAATTATCAATTTTCAGAAAACCCAAAGCATCCATCATTTTAATAACAATTGGATTAGCACTCGAAGCATATATATTCTTTTTTCGTTTTAAAGCTTTTTCTACAGATGCATAAAATAAAGATTTACCAATTCCTTTACCTCTAAATTCTTCTAAAACAAATAAGGCTGCAATTTTATGCCATTTCCGATCTAGATCGTAATTTAAACAGACTCCCGCTAAATTCCCATTTTCATCTTCAGCAACCATGATATTTTTAGCTGTCAACCATTCTTTCAAGGTATAGCCCATGATGTATGGTGTTTTTTTGATTCTTTGAATTAGTAATTTAGCTTCAGCTTCACTTATTTGTCTTTGGATTATTCGGAAAATCATTCGTAAGTCCTGTTAACTTGTAAATATTGTTAAAACGTTGAAAATAAATAATATTACAATCAAACAAATATTAAATTGACAGCGGTTTTCAGAAATAGATTCTAACAATACTTCATCAATGATTTCACTTAGTCGTTGTACTCCTCAAAGAAAATCGCGATCGCGCCACCATTGCTTCCAGTCTATTTGAATTGAACGTTTAAAAGTCCTAAATAAGCGATAGACAATACCCTTGTACCATTGTTCTGAAGTAACTTGGCTACCAGTTGCGGTTAAATCGATTACAGCACAAGCAGTAGCATCGGCTTGTAATCTTTTCATGGTGCGAACTCGCAAGCTGGATTTACCCATTTGCCGCGAGTTAAGTACGTAGCAGAATTTTCCTGCTTTCAAACTATGATAAAGTTCGTCATCTGCATTTCGTTTGACCGAAATTAGTGGGATTCAAGCCCCGTTCTTTTAGAACGGCTTTTTTTACCTACCATTGTGGTAAAATTTGAATAGTCAACCTAGGGCATTGGGAGACTCTAAACGGACGTGGAGGGATGGTAAGACTCCGCAGGGTAGCACAACCCAATGAAGCGTCAAGGAATCCTCTCTGCTTAAGGAAGAGGAGGTATGTCAATAAAGATTATTCTGCGTAGTAGAAGATAGCAAGGGAGCATCTTGCTCCCACTACAAATATTTTGTAACTCCTAACTGCTCACTGTTCACTGCTCACTGCTCACTGCTCACTCCCTAAGCTACTTTCAAAACACCAAACACCATTACAGCGAGATAAACTACGTATATTCCATTTAGGATCAAAACTTCTTTGAGAGAAAAGCTGTAGTTTGGTTTCCCCCAATAAAGAAACGCTGCATAAATTATTCCTAGCAAAGCGACGAATGCTAGATTAACTGAGTACAGCAGTAAATTATCAACGGGTAAGGTGACAAGAGCTAAAGGAAAGAAAGCAAGAGTCATTGTTGCTGTATTATCGGCAATGACGCTGGTGGTAGCTGCTGTCAGTTGCCCGCTACTGGCAACGCTCCAAGTTGCGAATACTTCTGGAACAATACTTAATGTTGCGGTTATAAATAAACCACCAATAATTTGAGAAATTCCTAAACTAGAAACTATTTTTTCAGTTGCCGTTACGGTAAAATAAGCTCCAAAAATCAGTAAAACAATTCCAATTACGGCGGTAACTATTTCTTTGCGATTCCATTCAACTCGATCGCCTTTTTTGCGCTTACGCAATATCGCATTACCCAAATAAATTACATAGGCTGCCAACATTATCCAAGCATCGATGGGTTGCAAACCTCGCCAAGCTTTCGGTAACGTAAGTATTGCTGCTAAAGCGACAATTAATAAATAAGGAATTGCCTGTACGTACAATGCTTCTGATTTAACTTTTAGAGCTTTGGAAGATGTTGAATTATTATTATTACTACTATTATTTCCCGATTTTCCCCGATTGCGCCGCCGTGAGGCGATATAAGCAACTGTCACAATTGCAGGAACGGAAATAATATTGCTTCCTAATAAATTGCCTAATCCGATATCGGAAAAACCACGAATGGCACTGGTTGTATTGGTGCCAATTTCGGGACTTGCTGTAGCAAAAGCCACAAAAGCCGCTCCTGCTGCTTCGGAAAGCCCCCATTGTTGCCTTAGTTTCTGCAAAGGCTCGGCAATTTTATCGGCTCCCCAATGGGCTGCGTATACGGAAAGGAGAAGCAGAAGTACCCAAGGGAATATAAACATTTTATTATTTTAATTACAATTAATAATTATCTAATAGTTACCTCTTTTTTAGATTAAATAACAAAGTTAATATATACAGTTAGACTTAATTTTGGTATACAAATAACAAATTACTTGCGATAAACAGAAGTAAATAAGTAATCAAGTTCGTTGGCTTGCTTTACTTGTTCTAAGGCACGAAAACTAATAAGATCGCCAATATCGAGGATAATATTGCCCTGCTTATCGCAAATAACCCGCTTAACCGGATGACCTAA
>JBARZF010000063.1:0-7507 GCA_049649675.1 Rivularia sp. (in: cyanobacteria)
CCAGCGAGCAAGATGCTCGCACTACGAATGTATTACCCTGCATAGTTAATATGGCTCCGTACTAAATTAAACGCATCTTTATACAGAAGCGGTATCTCTATTACGACTAAATTTAACTTTCAATTTATCTTTAGGATAAGCTGTAGGCGCTGGTATTATAGTTAAATCTTGCTCTGGTAGAAGTTCCCATTCATAATCTCGAACTAACATCGCTGCAAAAAGCTTCATTTCCAATTTAGCGAACTCCTTACCAATACATTCGCGCATCCCGCCACCAAATGTTGCATGAGAAAAGGGTTTCGATTTATCTTCAGCCCTCGAAGGTGCAAAACGCTCTGGATCGAAGTCTGACGGCTCTGTATATACACTGATATCTTGGTTTGTTTTAGGTATGTTGTATAGCACAGACCAGCCTTTGGGAATCGAGTAACCGTTAAATTCACAAGGTTCAATTACCTGTCGAAAACCACCACCAACCGGAGGAATTAAACGCAAAACTTCTTTGAGAACTTGGTCTAGATAAGTCATTTGCTTGAGATTCTCTGAAGTTAAAGGTTGCGAAAATCCTAATTCCTGCTGCTCCTGACGTACTTTTGCTAAGACTTCCGGATGCTGTGACAGCAAGAGACACATCGAAGCTATTGACGATGTTAAAGTTTCATGTCCGGCGAATAGTAAAGTTAATATTTGGTCTTTAATTTCTTCTACACTAAGGGTATTGCCGTCATCATCTTTCGCTTCTAATAAAATTCCTAAAGCATCTTTATTAGAAGCGGGTTGCTGTTGACGCTGTAATACTATTTCTTCAATCTGCTTGAGTAACAATTTGCGACTGCGTAATGCTTTACTAAAATTTGTCCAAGGTAAACGCAGAGGAATGGTAAACAAACCTCTCACCAACTCTTCAAAAAGTTCGACAAAATTACTATCGCTAGCTGCATCGGTTCCTACAAGTAATTTACAAGCTACGTCAAAGGTATATTTTCTAATTTCTGGATACCAAGTCAAAGTACCCATTTTTTCCCATTTATCAAAATAACTGCGGAGAATTTCTTCCATTGTGGAAGCATATTCCGCTAAAGCTCTTGGTTGAAAAGCTTGTGATAAAACTTTACGACGCTTTTGATGCGTAAGGCCCATTTGTATCGATAAAGAGCCAGGACCTAATAAGATTTTAGTGCTTTGAGGCCATTGCCCAGAAAAGTATTTATTATCATTCGTAAACAGAAAACGGTGAGCTTCCGAACCAATCAGAACTATGGTGGGATTTGTAAAAATATGGGTTTTGAAGATAGATCCGTACTTTTGATATCGTTTTTCTGTGAAATCAGAATCCCGTATAAAACTAATTGTTTCACCAATGACTGGTAAGCCAAAGTTGCCGGGAGGTAAAGGTAGGGTGTTGGGATTGGTAGTTGTCATTCGATTTTGGATTTTAGATTTTAGATTTTGGATTGTTAGGAGTTATCTTAAATGACTATTATGAAACAAAAAATGTAACGAAATTTACAAAATTCTTATAAGTTATCAAAAATCAAGTTACGGTAAATTTGTAGAGACGCGATATATCGCGTCTCTACATCTGTGAAAATAACGAAAGATATTTTAATCATTACATTTGATGGATAAAACATCCCCACTTGCGCCAGAAAATCCTTCTCCGGCATATATTTGCCCTTTGGATCAAGCCTGTAGCTATTTAGACGCGGCGGCGAAAGAATTAAAGTTAGAACAAGGTATATCAGAAATACTCAGTAATCCCCGTAAGGTCGTTACAGTTTCCATTCCCATAAAACGAGATAACGGTGAAATCCAGGTTTTAGCGGGACATAGAGTCCAACATAGTAATACTTTAGGGCCATTTAAAGGTGGTATTCGTTTCCATCCAGCCGTTACGTTGCGGGAAGTTTCGGCACTAGCGATGTTGATGACTTGGAAATGTGCTCTGTTGGGTATTCCCTACGGTGGAGCTAAAGGAGGTATTGCAATAAATCCCAAAAGCTATAGCGCTACAGAATTGGAACGTATTTCTCGACGGTACATTAGTGAGTTAATTAAAGATATCGGGCCATCGGTAGATATTCCTGCACCGGATATGGGAACATCAGCCCGCGAAATGGCTTGGATGATGGATACTTATTCGGTAAATATCGGTCATGCAGTGCCGGGAGTTGTCACCGGGAAACCGCTTTCGATAGGTGGTTCCTTGGGAAGAGAAATGGCAACCGGACGCGGTGTAATGATTATTGTCCGTGAAGCCTTAAAAGATAAAGGTAAATCTTTAGAAGGTACCCGAATTGCCATTCAAGGTTTTGGAAACGTCGGTGGTGCTGCAGCTATATTGTTGCATCAAGCCGGAGCAAAAATTATTGCCGTTTCTACGGGTTCCGGTGGTATATTTGCGGAGAATGGTTTAGATATCCCAGAATTGAAAGCTTATCATAAAGAGAATAATAGAAAGATTTCGGGATTTCCCCAAGCGAAACCAATTAGCAATGCAGAGTTATTAACATTACCGTGCGATGTATTGATTCCCGCAGCCTTAGAAAATCAAATTACCCAAGAAAATAGCGATCGCATCCAAGCTAATATTATCGCCGAAGCCGCAAATGGCCCAGTTACACTCGAAGCAAACTTAGCATTAGAAGCGCGTGGTGTAACGGTATTACCAGATATTTTAAGTAACGCTGGTGGAGTTGTGGTTAGTTAT
Source organism: Rivularia sp. (in: cyanobacteria) (assembly GCA_049649675.1). Lineage (GTDB taxonomy): Bacteria > Cyanobacteriota > Cyanobacteriia > Cyanobacteriales > Nostocaceae > Rivularia. Next base: position 2,711 of record JBARZF010000063.1, read on the forward strand.
TTGGAATGGGTACAGGGACTTTCTTACTTATTTTGGGATGAAGAAAAAGTAAACGGTGAAATGGAAAATTTGATGGTGCAAGCATATCGTAAAGTTATGCAGCAATCTCAGGAAAGGAAAATTTCACCGAGATTAGCAGCTTATGTATTAGGAGTAGGTAGAGTAGCGCAAGCGTTAGGCGATCGCGGTTTATATCCTTAATCAGTTAACAGTGAGCAGTTATCAGTGAGCAGTGAGAACTTATGCAACTGACACATTAAAATTGCAAGGTATTTGATGCTTTAATAAATTCTGAAAGATAAATTAAAGTCTTGAGCATCATAAAGTAACGGTTAATTGTAATAATAATGATGCTACCGCATGATTAATAATTAATAACTGTTAACTACTCACTGTTCACTGTTCACTGTTAACTGTTAACTGTTAACTGATAACTGTTCACTGATAACTGTTAACTGTTCTGATATTCACTACCGCTTGCACGGAAACCTTTTTCTTTGAGAATAATATTACCGTTAGTGGCATTGTTAACAATAAAATCTACTTCACCAAAGGGAATAAATCTGACGTAGTAAGCAGTATTATCTTTGATTGCAACGTAACTTTTAAACTTACTTTCTGCATCAACTTTTGGCAATCTTGCAGCTTCAACAGCATATAATTCTGTTTTTTCGGCGCGATTGTCATAAACATTCATATAAATCTTTCCTTCTTCGGAATAAATTCTTACTGTCTTGCTATTAGTTGCAAAAAGTAATTGAGTTGAACTAGGAGAAGGATTTGTGTAAGTTAATTCGATAACATCTTCACGTACCCAGCCGATATCATCTGCTTCCGAACCGTATTTTACTTTATACCAAGCATAGGTATCTCCAGCAGGTTTGCTTTGATCGAGAATTTTTACTTTATCTCCCTTTTTTCCTTGGTGAATCACCTGACGATTCAACGAAGGCCCCGAACGGATATTAATTGTAGTAGCATTACTATTGTTAGTCTTAAGAATTCCCTCGCTAGCGGTAAAGGTTTGTATCGGTGTTGATTGATTAGCGTCTGTCATAATTTTATCTCCCTGGCTTTATACCTAATAAATAGTAAAAAGTATTCAGATTTACCACTATTATTTGTTACAAATTCTCAAAATGCAGTTTTTGCAACATTCTGAAATGTTTGAGGGAGTTTGGTATAAAAACCTTACTAGACGCACAGAGCGCTGAGGGAAGAGGTTATAGAGAGATGATGGGTAAGGGTGTTAGTTATCGGGAATAATTAAGTATGTGTAAGTTTTTAAGGATTTCCAAATTAAGAAATATCCAATAAAGATTAGGTAGTGCGAGCGTCTCGCTCGCTGTATGTCTCAAGCGAGCAAGATGCTCGCACTACTTATGAAGGATAAATTATTTTTTAAAAGTCCTTTAGTGCAGTAATTTAAAAAAATATCAATTAATATTAATAGCAGCAATTTCAGCTTGAATATCAGCATCATTCGCCATCTCAGCCATTTGTTTTTCGATATCTTGAGAATTTAATGGAAAAGAATCTGTATTTGTCTTCTGTCGCAAATTCTTCACCAAACTTTCTAAAAGCCACATTTGTTCTTCTAGAGATAAGTCACGGATGGAGCGGTTAATTTCTAGTAACTTAGGGGATATCATTGAGCTATTTAACAAGGTTATTAAATTAAGTTTATCGTAGGATAATTGTAGGTGAGACAATACGTCGCGACTTGATAATGCAATGAATAAAATTTTTACCGCAGTGATTTATTGGGAAGAAGATGTGTATGTAGCTGAATGTCCTGAAGTGGGAACAGCTAGCCAAGGAGAAACCATAGAAGAGGCTATTAGTAATCTCAAAGAAGCAACGGAACTGTATTTGGAAGAGTTTCCTGTACCAAAGAATTCTCGTCCTCTGCTGACTACCTTTGAGGTAAAAAGTGCCTAAATTACCACGGGTGAGAGCCGCAGAAGTCATCCGTGCTTTAGAAAGATTAGGATTTGAGCAAGTTCGTCAACGGGGAAGTCACGTGATTTTGAAAAAACAATTAAGTGTTAATAATGATTTAGAGGAAGAACCTCAAGAAGTCATAGAAGTTGGTTGTGTTGTACCGCTACATCGGAAAACCGTTGCAGTTGGAACGCTTAAAAGTATTTTGAGGCAGGCTGAGGTTTCAGTGGAAGAATTTTTAGCTCATCTTTAAAGTTATTTTATCGCTTTAATTAGATAGATTAATTTAACCCCTGCTACGGTAGGTTTTGTTTGTGTAGCCGCGTTCACCACTACGTATTCTGTATCAGGAAACAATTGCAAAGATTTATACTATCTTTTAAATACTTTCGCTTAGTTGAAATTTTTAAATGCTAAAAAAGAAAAAAACAATTTTAAACTAAGCATCTATGACAACGCAAATTAAAAATCAAGCTTTATCGCTTCTACGTCAGGCAGTTGATAACCCAAAAGCTGACTTTCGCCACGCACAATGGGAAGCTATTGAGGAGCTAATTTTAAGGCGATCGCGTTTACTTGTGGTTCAACGTACTGGTTGGGGCAAAAGTCTGGTATATTTTTTAGCTACTCGTTTGTTAAGAGATAAAGGTGCTGGCTGTACGCTTTTGATTTCACCATTGTTAGCTTTGATGCGAAATCAAATTGCAGCAGCACAAAGGATAGGTGTTAAAGCTGTTACGATTAACTCTAGCAATACTGATGATTGGGAAGTTGTACAAACACAGTTACTTGCAGATGAAGTAGATATTTTGCTGATTTCTCCAGAAAGATTAGCTAATAATGAATTTAGAGAAAAAATACTTTTACCGTTATCCAAAAAAATCGGTTTATTTGTAGTTGATGAAGCGCACTGTATTTCCGATTGGGGACATGATTTTCGTCCCGATTACAAGCGAATTGTCAGAGTTGTACAAGCACTTCCTCAAAACATTCCAGTTTTAGCGACAACTGCTACGGCAAATAATCGAGTTGTGGATGATATTATTGCTCAATTGGGTTCGCAATTGCAGGTTTCAAGAGGTGCTTTAACCAGACAAAGTTTGCATTTGCAAAATATTAAGATACCATCACCCGCAGCACGAATGGCATGGTTAGCAGAACAGCTTCCTAATTTACATGGAAGTGGAATTATTTACACTTTAACTGTTAAAGATTCTCAACGTGTTGCTGATTGGTTGGTAACTCAAGGAATAAAGGCTGCTTCATATCATAGCGATTTAGAAAGCGATACCCGCGAACTATTAGAACAGCAACTTTTAAAAAACGAAATTAAAGCTTTAGTTGCAACTACTGCTTTAGGAATGGGTTTTGATAAACCAGATTTAGGATTTGTAATTCATTATCAACGTCCGGGTTCTGTTGTCCATTATTATCAACAGGTAGGAAGAGCGGGAAGAGCGGTAGAAAAAGCCTATGGGATTCTTTTAAACGGTGAGGAAGATGATGAAATTACCAACTATTTTATTAATACAGCTTTTCCTCCAGAAGTTCATACACAGCAAGTTTTAAATGTCCTCAATGGAGCTAAAGACGGCTATTCTATTCCTCAGTTGGAGCAACAGCTTAATCTTTCCAGAGGACAAATTAATAAAGTTTTGAAATTACTATCCCTTGAATCTCCGGCACCCGTAACGAAGCAAGGTTCAAAATGGTATACTACGCCAATAAATTATCAAATCGACACCGATAAAATCGAAAAATTAACAAAAATCCGCTATCAAGAACAAGATAGAATGCGAGAATATATGCGAACTCAGCAATGCTTAATGACTTTTCTCGCAACAGAATTAGATGACCAAAATCCAACTAACTGCGGTAAATGTGCTGCCTGTTTGGGTAAAGCTTTACTACCAGAAACTTGCTCTTTTGAACTCGTAAATAAAGCAATTCAATTTTTACGTCGTAGCGAGCAAATTATCGAACCGCGTAAAACTTGGGCATCGCAAGCATTTGCAAATTATCGGTTTTCTGGAAGAATTAAAAATGATTTAAAAGCAGAATCTGGAAAAGCTCTATCTTTATGGGGTGATGCAGGTTGGGGAGAATTAGTAAAGGCTGGAAAATATCAAGATAATTATTTTGATGATGCACTTGTAGAAGGTGTATATGAAATGATTCAACGTTGGCAACCTCAACCATATCCCAGTTGGGTAACTTGCGTACCTTCTTTAAATCGGAAACAACTTGTACCGGATTTTGCTAAAAGGTTGGCTGAAAAATTAGGTTTACCCTTTGTACCAGTTGTGCAGAAAATTCGTCAAACTCAATTTCAAAAAGAGATGAGCAACAGCTACCAACAAGCTCAAAATTTAGATGGTGCTTTTGCAATTAACACCTGGGAAGGAATCAATGGTTGTGTATTTTTAGTTGATGATATAGTTAATTCCCGTTGGACTTTTACTGTAATTGCAGCACTTTTACGTCGGAATCAAAGCGGATTAGTTTTTCCCGTAGCATTAGCACTCAATACATTAGGGCAAGGAAATTAAAAAAGTTATGGATATTAAAGGGAAATTTTAACTCCAATACATTTCAGTTAAAACTCGATCCTCCCTAGCCCTCCTTTTTAAGGAGGGAATTAAGCCCCCGTTTTTAAGGCGCACGCTCTCGTTAACTGAACCGTATTGACTTTAACCCCCCTTTTTAAGGGGGGAAGGGGGGATCGAAAATTCACATATTCCTATTCCCCGTTACAGACTGTTAACCTAACAGAATAAATACGATATAACCATTAAAAATAATGTCAAATCATGTATTATCGCCAGACACTCAAGCAATTTTATTATTATGTGC
>JBARZF010000064.1:0-4400 GCA_049649675.1 Rivularia sp. (in: cyanobacteria)
ATTTTAGATATTGCCGATCGCATTGTTTATATGGAAGATGGAAAGTTAGCTCCTCTACCAGCATCAATGGAAGTTTCTCATTAAATCTATTTGTTATGAGGATAAAAAAATTATGCGATCTTATACCAATTCTGTATGAGGCTGCGCCAAAACACCCGCAGCCTAGAAGGCTGGGGCTAATATTACAAAGCCTACCTGCGTAGGCTGAATTAAGCGCATCTTTATACAGAAACGGTATTAGTATCTACTTTCTTAGTGCGTTAACCCACTAATATAAGACTTTTTCGATCAAAAAAATCTGTTGTTTGACATCAAGATTAGGGGAATAAAATGTTAGAGACAAAAATGGAAACCGATGTAATTATTATCGGTGCTGGACCAACCGGACTTTCCTTAGCTTGTCAATTAATCAGATACGGTATTGACTTTGTAATTATCGAAAAAAACAAGAGTATTACACATCTCTCAAAAGCTCTGGGTGTTCACCCTCGAACTCTGGAGATTTACGAGCAATTAGGTTTAGCAAAACAAGCAGTCTTTGAAGGTGCGATCGCCGAAAAACTTCGATTAATTGTAGGGGGTAAAGTTCGCGATGGGATTAACTTATCGGACGCGGGTAAGAATCTCAGCCCCCACAGGTTTAACGATAGCGGTTCAACTGGCTCGATATGGTTTATGTTGTCGAATTACTGATACGAGTTCGGGGGTAACAAATTTTTAAGACAAGAAACCAGCTTTCTGAAATTAGTTCAGATTCTCTACCAGAGTCAATAGAGGTTTCCCGTAGTAATAGTTAAATTCAGTTCACTGAATTTCTAATATCTCTGTTTTCTAGAACAATACAGAGAGTTTGCTTCAGATACTACATAGAATTCTCTCTATAAAGATCGTTAGAGGTGCATATATTTTTTTTACCGATAAAGCTTGCAAATAATTCAAACAAAGGTTTCAATTGTTTTAAGTGAGAAAATAAAAAAATATTATTAAATATTTTTGCTTTTTTCTACAGCCTTATATTTTAGATTAATCTAAAAAGCTCTTTGCAGAGGGGTTTCATCCTTTCAAGCAATAGGGATAAATCGAATAAAACTTATGAGATCGGAAATACAACTCTGATTTGCAGCTATTTTCAAGGTAAATATTTTAAAGCCTAATTCAAGCAAACGTTTAAAGAAAAAGACTGTAGCCTGTATTGGTGGCTCTCAACTCGAGATATAAAAGGAAAATTCCAATTAAAGCGGCGCATCTTGGTAACGGTGAATAAAGTTCTTTGATTCAGAAATTTAGTTTGGATTAAAGAAACTTAAAGGATAAAAAACACTAAGAACAACAAAAATGAAACTTCCTTTCTACCGCTTTGCTAATATTCTAAGAACGCGAACTTTAGTTGCTGCTTTCTTCGGACTATGCTCTAGTGTGCTGACAATACCACCCGCGTACAGTGCCGAACGCATTCAGTTTTTCTACGGCCCTGTTGGTTCTACAATTGAACTAAAGGAACTTGAAGAGATTGCAAAAACTGGAAAACTCAAACAAAATTCCAGCATTTTAGACAACTATTTAAACGATGAACAATTGGTATCGCTTCAGTCTTTGTTGAATACCCGCTTTGAAATTGATGTTGTGGGTATATCCCGAATTAGCTATAGCTCTGCTGGCTCTCAATTGCTTGAGCGATTAGGTCAAATTATACAGACAGAAAATTCTTTAAACGGCTCTAAAGGTCTTCGTGCTGCTCTTACTTTAGCTGCTGCGGATAAAGAAGGGCTGACGGTAATGAATGTGATTCGTCAATTTCCCTTAAAAACTATTCAAATTAATCTACCGCTAACTTTAAAGCTTGCAAAAGAAAATCAAGAAATCTTTCAAAAACAAACTCAAGTACTAGCAAATATTCGTCAACTCGCTGAATCAAAAGCTCTACAAAAATCAGTACTATCTCCTAACTTAGACCCTCGTTACAAAGGTAATTATACATGGATTTTAAAAACCATTCCTTTTCAAAATCCCGGTCGATCGCAAGCCTCAATTGCTGATTTATATTTACCAAAGCAGCAATCAAATTCATCACAACAGGTTCCTACCGTAGTTATTTCTCATGGAGTAGCTTCAAATCGTCAAACTTTCGCGTATCTAGCACAACATTTGGCTTCTCACGGATATGCTGTTGTGGTTCCAGAACATTTTGAGACTAACACTAATAAATTTTCGCAGATTTTTAACGGGTTACAAGGGCCGCCAGATCCAAATACTTTGCTGTTACTTCCTAAAGACATTACGGCATTGTTAAATGAATTAGAACGCCGTGCTAAATCGGAATCTGAGTTTAAAACCCTTAATTTACAAGGAGTTGGCGTTCTCGGTCAGTCTCTCGGTGGTTATACAGTCTTAGCATCAGCGGGGGCAAAATTAAACCGCAATAAGCTTACAAATGTTTGTTCCACGACTGTAGCAGAACGTCCAATAGTTAACTTATCGATGTTACTCCAATGCCGACTGTTGGAAGTCTCTGTTGAGAAATCATTGAATGTAAAAGACGATCGCATCAAGGCTGTCATCGCTATCAACCCATTAACCAGTCATATATTTGGGGAAACAGGGTTAAATAAGTTACAAGCACCTACATTATTTGTTGCTGGTACAGATGATTACTTTGTTCCAGCTTTACCGGAACAGATTCAACCCTTTAAAAAATTACAAATTGAAGATAAATATCTGGTTGTAATGGAGAATGGTACGCATTTCTCAACATTACAAATGACAGATGATGGAGAAGGTTTACCAGTACCCGAAAGTTTAATTGGAGCAGATCCAAAACAAGCGCGATCGCAAATGCAATCGCTCAGTCTTGCCTTTTTTAATAGATATCTTCTTAATCAAACAGAAAGCGAAATGTATTTGAATCAGGGTTATTTAAATACATTTAAATCCGAGCCTTTCAGATTTAACATAGTCCGGGATTTATCAGAATAAAATAATTGTTCTTAATTTTGAAAATAGGATGAAAAATCTACCATGAAAATTGTGACCAAGTTTGCGGCCCGCAGTCCGCCAATTCTGCGACTTCTGTCAAATCAAAGAAAGGTTTGACAACCACTAACACACCCTTCAAACTTCTTGCAGAAGTCTAGAGAAAGAGTAAAAAATAATTTATACAAGTTTTATTCTTTCTCTTTCCTTTTTCAAAGACTTATTACCAATTACCAAATTCAAAGGAAACTAAAATGACACAATCTCAAATAATTTTATTCAGCAAACCTAACTGTAACTATTGCGCTAAAGCCAAAGCCGTTTTCAAGCGAGTTAATGTTAATTTCCAAGAATATGATGTCACAGCAAATCAAAGGAATGCAGACGCATCAGTTTATTTAAGTGGTGCAACAACTGTGCCACAGATTTTCATCGGCAATTACCATATTAACGGTGCTGAAGATTTAGAGAAACTGGAAAAATTGGGAAGACTTACAAAATTATTAGAAATAAATACAAGCGATTTGTCACTTGAAAAACTTTCAGATGCACAATTACATGAAGGAGCAAAAGATATTGCTTTAACAGAATATATTCCCCAAAGCGATGGTAGCCATGATGAAGATGAAGAAATTTTACCAATATTGCACTTTTACAAAGAATTCTTCGGATTTTGGCCCAACACCTTTGCTTATTTACACAACTGGATTGAAGCTTACAAACTTTTTGTTTACTGTCAAAACTTCTCCGCAGTGGGATATGCAAAACAAGCGCTGGGGATGAAAAATATTAGTGCTGTTGCTTATTCTACTTCTAATGCACACGGCTGCTCATATTGTCAAGTCCATAGCGTCGCGACAATGGGCGAACATTCCCTGGATATGGTAGGAAAATTTAAAAAAGCCAGTCAGGGAGAAGCAGTAGAGAACAATCCATTTAATCAATTTGAAATGGCGATCGCACAGCTTGCAGGTGATGCAACGCTAAATCAAGTTGAAGATAGTTTTATCGAAAATATCCGCAGTTTAGCAACAGAAGTTTCGGGAGAAGTAAACGCCGATGCTTCGATTCAAGCGACATTACTTGTTACCGCTTCCTTTGGTTTTCTCAACGTTTTCAACGACTTAACGGGATTAGAAATAGAAGGAGATTGGGCGCGTCAAGCAAGCGAGAAAGTTGGTATCGAAGGGGGAAGACACGGTACGGGAAATTCCAATCCATCTAATTTAGATTATGAAATACCGGAAGGTAATTTATCAATTCAAGATATGCTCGCAAAATATAATGCAGCAATTGATAATTTAGGCAGCTATCTTGAAAAAGAATTAGGACTTTTTCCAAATTGGATTCAAAAATGGACGCAATCGTTACAGAAGCACCATGCTTATATTTATGTAGAATTAATGAGCGATCGCCATCATAGTTTAATT
>JBARZF010000065.1:0-7463 GCA_049649675.1 Rivularia sp. (in: cyanobacteria)
CCTAAACCAGTCCCTTTTCCGACTGGTTTTGTTGTATAGAAGGGATTAAAGATTTTTGCGCGTACTTCTTCTGTCATACCTAAACCGTTATCGGCTATATAAATTGCTATCCGCTGGGAATTTAATATTTTTGTGGAAATAGTAATTTGGGGGGTTAAAAATGGATTATCAACAGTCTTATATAACTGTTCTTCTAATACATCAATCCCATTAACAAGTAAATTCATAAATACTTGGTTTAATTGCCCTGCATAGCATTCAACCAAAGGTAATTCGCCATAATTTCTAATAACTTCTATTTCGGAATATTGTGGTTTTGCTTTCAGACGATTTTGCAGAATCATTAAAGTACTTTCAATACCTTCATGAATATCGATTTTCTTGCAATCCGCTTCATCCAAACGTGAGAAAGTACGCAGGGATTTGACAATTTCCTTAATACGTTCGGAACCAGTTTGCATAGAAGAAAGAATATTTGGTAAATCTTCTTTTATGAATTCAAATTCAACATTTTCAATTTCCTTTTCAATAGTTTCTGTAGGATTTGGATATTCTGCTTGATAAAGTTTTACTAGTTTTAATAAATCTTGAATATAATTTTTAGTATATTCGAGATTACCGTGAATAAAGTTAACTGGGTTATTGATTTCGTGAGCGACACCTGCCACTAATTGTCCTAAACTGGACATTTTTTCTCTTTGTATTAGTTGGCTTTGAGTTTGTTGCAATTCTTTGAGAGTTATTGCTAATTTATTAGTTCTTTCTTGAACTTTTCTTTCTAAATTCAGATTAGCAAGTTCTAATTTTTCTTGAGCCTCCGCTTGCTCTTGCAATAAGTACTTGACTCTTGAAATTAGCTGATTAAAAGAATTTGCTAATATACCCACCTCATCATTTGTTGTGACGGTTACTTGCAAATCAAAATTTGCTTTTCTAGTCGTTTCTTCAGCCGCATCTGTTAACTTTTTTATCGGACTAGCAATTGTTTTAGTAGTATATAATGCGAATAAAGTTGCTAATATAATAGATGTCAGATTAGTGCTGATAACTATCGAACGGCGTGTTCGTAGTGCTTGCACTAAAGCTTCATCAGCTTCTTTATCTTCTTCTTCAGCAGCTTCGGCTAATTCAGTTAAATCATTGGAAATATTATCCAATTTTAATGCCAAAGAACTGTTACTAAACTCAAATAGTAATTTTCGAGCAGTTTGGATTTGTTCAGGTGATTTTAAATTAGGCGCATCTATCTGTTTGATTAATTTATCAACTTGTTTAAAATATGCTTGCGGTACCCCATCATAGGTTTTCAGTAGCTTGGGTATTGCCATATTATGTTTCATATCCTTGTGTTGGGGATATTTTAGATTTGCCTGTATTAGAAAAATCTCAAGTTCTTCCCAAGTTTCTTTTGCATCATCGGCGTATTCAAGAAAATCAGCATATTCTTCTTGTAAGTCTTTCGGTTTTTCTAATAACGGGATAAACTGCTGTTGATGAGTTCTTGCTTGTAAAATAGCTGATTTTAAATCATTAAATAATTCTACTTCTTCATCGATGTGTCGCTCTGCTTCCACGGCTGTTTGTTGATAATAATCGCCAATAAAAGTACCCATCACCGTACCCAATACACCAACACCAATCGCCATCGCATAACCAAAGCCGATTTTTTGGGCAACGCTCAGACGGCGAAACCAAGGAATACGCTGGGATAAACTTGAAAATGAAGCACTAGAAGCAACACCAGACTTATATTTGTTTTCTAAAGGTTTATTCATTAATTTCTATACAAAATCGCCTACTTATAGGTTTCCCAATTTCAGCAGATAAGTATAAGGCAGATGGGGGGATGGGGAGATGGGGAGATGGGGAGAGTTATTACTCAATCCCCAATGCCCAATCCCCCATGCCCAATCCCCAATCCCCAATGCCCAATCCCCAATTACCCATTCCCAACAACCAATCGAAAACCGCACACCCTCAACCCTCCTTCGGTTTCATTCCAGCTACGACTAGCGCTACGACAACAATAAGAACTGAAATTCCACGAGCCTCCGCGAAGTACTCGACGATGTAAGTCTCCACCGGAGTGCCAAATGGCTCCGTCTGTGGGTGCTTTATCGTAATTTTTATGCCAGGGATCGGCGCACCATTCCCATACCTGCCCGTGCATATCGTATAATCCAAAGTCGTTAGCTAAACCGGAACTGCCTACGGGTTTTGGCTGGCTGTAAAGTTTTCTGATTGCTTCTATGGGATGATATTTATCGATTTTGCAATTTATCAATTGGGGATTAATGCTTTTACCGAAGTTAAAGGGGGTACTAGTACCAGCACGGCAAGCATATTCCCATTCTGCTTCGCTGGGTAAACGATATTCTCGTCGGGTTTTTTCTCGCAGTCTGGCACAAAATTCCTGTGCTTCATACCAAGATACGTTTTCAACTGGTAAAATCGCTCCTTTAAATTTTGATGGGTTGGGATTTATGGAACGATTTACTTGTGGTAATGATGCGACGGCTTTCCATTGAGCTTGAGTTACCGGGTATTTACCCATAAAAAATGGTTTTAAAGTGACGATATGTTGCGGACGTTCGTCTGTATCTCCTTCATTCAAAGGCGAACCCATGATAAAGCTACCACCAGGAATTGATACCATTTCCAAGTTTATTTCACCGCTCAAATTTTGGATAAATAAGTCTGCTTTTCTACGCCAGCGTTTAATTAAACTACCCGTTTCGTCTACTTTTACCACATTAAATTCAAAGCTTTGCACTGCATCCGGAAAACCTCTCTCCTCCCAGGAGAGAGGTTTTAAATTCTTATTCTCCCCCTTCCCTAACAGGGAAGGGGGCTGGGGGGTTAGGTTTTTCGCCGACTTTTCAGCCAAATCTTCAAGTACTTCTGCTGCCGATTGATATCGATCTTTAACTAAATGTTGCAGCAATTTATCTAAAATTCTTCCTAATTGCTCGCTAATTGTAATACCTTTTTCTTGTAGAATATTTCGCCACAACCATTCACCATTCATGGCATCATAAATACGGTCTTCAAATTGTCCGCTATCATCTGGTAAAGGTAAACATTTAGTTAAAAGCCTTACGCAAGTTACTCCCAAAGCATATAAATCGCTTGCAGGAAATACAAATCCAGCCATTTGTTCGGCAGGTGCGTAACCAATTGTGTAAATTACTGTAGCTTGTCTAGCTAAACTTGTTTGCGTAACTTGTTTTGCTCCACCGAAGTCAATTAATACGAGTTTTCCGTCGCTCTTTCGGCGAATAATGTTTTCCGGTTTGATATCGCGGTGAATTACTTTATTAGAATGAATAAAATTTAAAACTGGTAATAAGTCGGTAAGAATTCCTCTAATTCGTTCCTCATCAAAAGTAAAATCATCAAGTTCATCTAGAAGAGTTTGCCCTTCAATTAGCTCCTGCACTAAGTACAAACTCGAACCTTGTTCAAAGAAAGCTAGTAATCTGGGAATTTGCCAGTGATTTTCGCCCAAATCGTACAAACGAAATGCTTCTTCTCGGAATAATTGAGCCGCTTTAGCCCGTGCCAAGGTTCCTTGCACTTGAGGGAAAAACTGCTTGATAACGCAAGGTGCATCCAATCTATCTGCATCAACAGCAGCATAAGTTTTACTAAAACCACCTTCTCCCAACAACTTTAATACCCGATAACGGTTCCTCAAAAATTTACCGAAATTGCTACCTCCGCAACCGATACAATGTTTATTACTTTCGACATTGAAGGGATTTGAACAATTAGAAACTTGGCAAATTAACACGATAAAAGGTAGTGGGTAATGGGTAATTGGTAATTGGTAATTGGTAAATTGGCGAAGAACACTATGGTTGTTAGCGGCTAGCAGAGCGTACCGTAGGTATTGCATTTCCGCAAAAAATAGCAAGTGTTCGGATGTAGATTTACGAACCTCAAGATTGCCACTGTGTTATGGAGTGAGAGCTAATTCGGATTGTGAAATATGTATTTTTAGTGCCTAACGCACCATTATCACTGATTATTTTGTTGTACAAGTAGGCTCCTTAATCTATTTATAACGAGCGATTAAAGGCAAATATCCTACAATATTAAAAAAAGTACACTTTTATATATATTAAATTTATCACCATTTAACAGTGATATTTGTATCAGATTTAGCGAGCATTGAACTATTGATTATTTATAGGTTAAATTACTGATGTAGCTTAATATTTTTTACTCTAAATCTATTAAAATCCAAAAGGATTTCTATATTAAAATAAATATCCTTTCAACACAAAATAATATGGCGGAAATATTCTTTGTGTCAACAGTATTAAATTTAGGAAAGAGTGACAAAAAAGAAGAGAGATGGGGTAATATCTTTCTTGCCTAATTCACTCTAATTTAAATTATTTGGAATATTTATTCAAAATATGTTTTTATTAAAGTTCGTATCTAGTTATAATTGTTACCCCTTTTCTTCCATTAGAACTAGGTTTAAGTTTCCATTTACGCGCCAATTTCTGATGATAATTATCTAATCGATTATTTCCGCTCGAATCAATCAATTGCACGTTAGTAACATTACCATTGGCATCAGTATCAACAGAGACAGTCACTTTACCTTCTATTCTTTGACGTTCTGCCCATGCTGGATAAATTTTGTCACATTTAACACAAGCTGCCCGCCCGTCGCGATCGCCAATTGAATCACCTGTACCGCTACCTAAGCCATTACCAGTTGCAAGATTATTATTTGCAAAAGTACGTCTTTTTCTTCTAGGAGCAATATTGCTATTTTCGCCAATATTTGAAGTATCGGTTGAAGTTGCTGCTGTATTGTTGCTGTTAATTTTGGTATTGTCTCGACTTTCTCTAATTCCTGAAAGAGTGTCCTTTAAATCTTCGCTATTTTGTTGAGTTGGTTGTATCGGAGGAGTAACGGGAGTCGAAAATTCTCTTGCCGTTCTAGATTCTGGTTTCGGTTGAGGTGGTGCAGGAATATTATTTTTAGCGATAGGTTCTGGTTTTTGTTTTGGAATAACTGGCTTTTCCCTTACTGCAACCGGAAATGTAGGTGATAATGGTTCGATTTGTTTAAATTGTTGGAATGGTTTAATGTCCGGTTTGGGAATCGGTTGTTTTACAACGGGTAGTGCTTGTGGAGTGACTTTACGCTGTGTCGGTATCGATTCGGAATTTGATGTTGCTGGACTTCCACCGCTAATTTCAGGGTTGCGATTAGTATTTTCTAAGTCTGGTTGGAGTTTATTTGTGTCAATAGTTGGAGGTTTTATTTCTGGTTTTGGCTCTGGTTTTTCTAGTTTCGGTTCTGGCTTTGGCTTCGGTTTTACAATTTTATTTGGTTCTGGTTCAATTTCTTCTATGGGAGTATCGAGAAGAGTTATTTCAACAGTTTCATCCTCAATTTCAGGCACCCTGCTTAATAAATATTTGCCAATACCGGAAGCCAATAACCCTATATGAAATATAAGCGAGCCGATTAGACTGCACGCTAAAAAAAGTCTTAGAGCTTTTGATTCTCTTTCCCGCTGCTGTAGAGCCGTGCTTGAAAAGCTCATGGTTTAAAAGAACTAATTGATATAGATTTGCATTAATTTGGAATTTTAGAAGAATTTAATGTAGAAGTCAATCAATTTGACTAAATGATTATTTAATAATGTGTAGCAATTATCGGCTTACATACAGCTTTTTTTCAAAGCTTGAATTACATTGTCGTAGTAAATACATTTTTTCATTAAAAACGGCTAAAGATGTTGATGTACATACGTTTTAATCCCCAATTTATTACAGCTATAGCGACTCAAGGCATTATTCGGAAGCTTGAAATACCTTTTTACTCAACCTACGATCAATCTGACATACTTGAGAATGATTGACATAAATTGTCATTTGTTCTAAGTTAATTTGATAACTACTATTATCTACCTCTATAGATATTAGTAACAACTTTCATTAATGTATTTGAGAAGCTCTAAATGGGAATAAATAATCTATTCTCGGCAGGTGGGGTAGTCATGATACCGCTGCTGGGGTTTTCGGTGTTGGCATTGGGGCTGATTGTTGAAAGGATAAGCTTTTGGCTAAAAATAAATAATCGTCAGACTAAAGTAGTGCGAGATGTCTTAAATCTCTATCGTCGTAATAATGTTGTGAGTGCAATTGATGGATTGCGCCATAATGCAGATTTACCTATTGCGCGGATGTTTCTCACTGCTTTGGAACTAGAAGAACCCACTCCCGAAGAGTTTCGTTTGGCATTGGAAAGTGAAGCTCAAGCTGAAATACCTTTACTCAAGCGGTTTCAAAATATCTTTGACACTATTATTTCTCTGGCACCATTATTAGGTCTTTTGGGTACAGTTTTAGGATTAATTGGTTCTTTCGCTTCTCTGAATCTTGGTGATGTCGGAGGTTCTCAAACAGCAAATGTAACTGGTGGTATTAGTGAAGCCTTAGTTTCTACCGCTGCTGGGTTAGTTGTGGCGATTTTCACGCTGATTTTTGCTAATGCATTTCGAGCCATGTACCAAAGACAATTGGCATTGATTCAAGAATACGGTGGAGAATTAGAATTGCTTTACCGTCGTCATTACGAACGAGGAGAAAAGATTCATGCGACTACCAGATGAAGCGGATGCACCAGCACAAATTAATATTGTGCCGATGATTGATGTGATATTCGCAATTTTGACGTTTTTTGTGATGTCAACGCTGTTTTTAACTCGTTCGGAAGGATTACCAGTCAATTTACCTCAAGCATCTTCTGCGAAAAAAGAACGATCACCGGCACGAGTCACGCTGACAGTTGATAAAGCTGGAAAATTATTTTTGAACAAGCAGCCGATTACTTTGGATAAGTTAGAAGCTGGGGTGAAAGCAAAAGTCAAACCCGAACAACCTTTGATGGTGGTATTGAATGCAGACGAAGGAGTGAATCACGGGAAGATTGTAGCGGTGATGGATAAAGTGCGACAGGTGAAAGGTGCGAAATTAGCGATCGCCACTCGTCGAGATTAATTAAAGAAATTTTGGTTATTAGTTTTATTGCCTTTTTTTATTCGCTTTAATATAAATGTGAATAATTAATCCAATTGCCAAATCTATTTAGCAAAACTCAACCAGTTAAATACATCTTCAACCGTCAATTGCCAATCTCCCAAAACACTTAACACGGGTAAAATATCTTGTTTTTCTTTGACTTCTGGTAATTGATTGGGTTGAAAAACCGTAATTGATTCATCCTCAGCATCAATAAAATAGCCTAATTTTGTTCCATTTTTGATGCAAAAGATAATTTTACGAATCACCTTGCTTGCAGATTGTTCTGGTGAAAGAATTTCAATTATCCAATCGGGTGGAATTTCAAATTTATTCGCAATCTGACCATTTTTATCTAAAGGAATGTTTTCCCATTCAAATACTGCGATATCTGGAACTATAGATTTACC
>JBARZF010000066.1:0-23598 GCA_049649675.1 Rivularia sp. (in: cyanobacteria)
TACGGCTTCGCGGGCTGCGTCGTCGGGTAAACAAAGAATGGCAACGTCAGCTGAGTTGATAAATTGCGATCGCGCTTGAGCATCTTTGCGTTTTTCTGGAGGTATGCTGACAATTTCAATATCATCACGCTCGTTTAAACGCGAGTGAATTTGCAATCCTGTGGTACCTTCTGCGCCATCAATAAAAACTGTAGGTTTACCCATAATTCCATACCTTTCCTGAAAAACTCGGAGATGCTTTTATATTTTCTCACCAATGTTGTGCAATTTCCACTATTAGTTATTCGTATAATTGGTTAGATTCTCGATGAATTAAGTGTATTTATTATTTCATCTGTTTTATTTATTTCAGATATTAATTAACTTACACTAGGTTTTATTATCAATTGATCTAACTAATCTGCCAAAGCGTTCTATTGAAATTATACAGTTAACAATTGAGATTTTTTTTTATTTTAATAAATAATTTATTACACTTAGTATTTTGAGTAACTTATCACACTGTATATTGTTTATTCAGTATCAAAACATAATATATTTTATTTATTTTTATTAGATGGAAACAGCTAAAGCATTTACAGAAAAAATACAAGTGCTTTAGGGTTGACCAATTTAACTGATAAAAAATTCAAAGAACACAATTGCTGTATTTATTGAAAATTGATTTATTCTTTTGTTTATTATAAAAATATTGAAAAGCATATATCTTCAAGCTTTGAAGATAGTCAAACTTTCATTTAAATTAAAAAACAGCGAAAATGAATGAATATTTTATATTCGATTATTTTATATCCAGATAAGAATGATAATTAATGACTTACTATGTGAATGGTTTGGTCAGAATCCCAGGTAGAACTAAGCGAGGAAATAGAAAAATGGCAGATTTAGAGAACAAGTCTTCAAGTTCTTCACGTTCTAAGTCTTCTGCAATGATTAATCCAGATGGAACTCAGACGAGAGAATCCGAGGCAACTGTATCTATTGATGATGGAATGGGTAACATTGAAACTACTTCTGTATCTCTTTCCGACTCGAATAAACCCGGTGAAGATCCAAAAGATCCAACCGATACTATGAATGATTCTGGTGGTGAGACAACTGATAACAACGGAACAGATGCAACCGAAACCATTACCGAGCTAACCAATACTGCTCCTTCAGAAGATATATCTGAAGTAAGACGAACAGAGTCTTCACAACAGCAATCTTTAATAAGCGGCAGTTTCATTAATAACGGTAGTTTTGAAGGTGATTCCTTTTCTTCGGATGATGATAAGGGTAACTTCAATAATTGGCGAACCATCGGCGATACCAAAATAGAGACAAAAGAAATTGGAATTGCTCCTACCGATGGAGAATCACAAGCTTTAATTACTAATGGTTTTAGTCATTCGGGTGGTTCGGTTGAAGAATCAGATTTATCTGAATTTTTGGATTTAACATCTGGTTCCCTCGATGCTCTGCTTGAAGGGAATGCGACAGAAGGTTCGGGAATCAAACAATCATTTACCGCCCAAGCTGGCGATATTTTAGAGTTTGACTATAGGCTTCTGACAAATGAAGCTACACCATCCGCAACTTTCAACGATTCAGCAATATTCGCTCTTGGTACATCTGTTGGCAATTTTGCTTTGGAACTAGGCGATACATCCGATCCAACTTTCTCTGTAAACAATGGTGATGATGATAAGCCTGTAGAAGGATTTCAAGAAGCAACTGATGGTAAAACTATTAGAATCGCCATTTCTGAAGCTGGAACATACGAGTTAGGTTTCGGAATTGTAGATTTAACTGATAGTATTATCGATTCTGGAATATTACTTGACGATGTAAAGCTAACTTCAACAGGAGTTGGTGCTTTCTCATCACCAAGTGTTGATGCCTCTGTTGAAAATCAAACTGATGGTACTATAAGTTCCGAGGTTGATTTTACTTTCACAACTAATGGTTTTGCACCTACTAATGGTTCCTCTAATCCCCAGCAATAATCATTGAATCCACGAAAAGCCACGAAAAGCTTTTATCGTGGTTCCCGTATGATGTTGCATATAGCACTTCTTCATCGTTGTTGATTATCAAGAAACCCGGTTTTTCTAAAAAACCGGGTTTCTCGACGTTACCGATCCAGTAAAGGTTTAAGCAATATCGATTTAATGCCGGAAAATACGGTACTGTAAATTCTATTTTCAGTTGAAATGGTAATATAAGATTAGATTTACGATCGGTTATTTTACTTACTATATTTTTGTAACAATTAATGGAATAATAGATTAATTTGTAAAATAGATTTAATTTTGTACCGATCTACCTAATTAATTTTAGATTTAGGATGTTTCTGAAGGTTAGATGTATCAGTTTCGGTTACGTCAAACTTTTAGGTACACCCAATCTCTCTTTTAAAGTGGGGTTTACGTAAATCTTAATTTATTGAATTAATCTAAAATATAAAATTAATTGACCGATTCTTTTCCACGTTCATTGAAGATGAAATTCACGAATCGCAGGCTGGTTTTGATAGTTGGTTTAATTGTACTTGTAGTTTTTGGCTTCGGGGGCTATCAACTGGGGCGCTTTTTCTTACGCGAACCTACAGCTAGTAGTGTGGCAAACAAAAAACCTCAAAAAGAGAATAAAGTAAAAACAAGTTTGGGCAAGTTTCAGGAACTTGAAGGTACACGTTATTTAATGGCACCTGTTAATTCTCAACTAAATTATCGTCAAGATTCTTCTGAAAATAAACCATTAACTATCCGTAACTATTTATTTCTCAATGTTAACGATAAATCAATACAGCAATTAGTACCCGAAAATGACTTTTTGTTTGTCGATGCCCAAGAAGTAGTTTTAGAAAGGCGTGACGATAAAATTGTCAGGGGGATATGGTATGAAGTGGTTAAAGCTGATAGCAATAATGATAAACGTTTAGATAATAATGATAAGAAAACTATTGCCGTTTCCGATGTTTCCGGAAGCGATTATACGGAAGTTATTGATGAAGTGGATAGATTCTTAGGTTCGCATCAAAAGAATTCAACGACTTTATTAGTATTTTACGAATTAGATGGTAGAGAATATATCGGTGAAATTGATATTCTCAAACGTGTATTAGTTGAAAAGGTTGTGTTGCCTGCAATTAGGTAATAGGGAATGGGGAATGGGGAATGGGCAACAGGGAACAGTATTTTTGTAGGGGAGGCAAAAAGCGGTGTGGATATTCCTCCCGCTTTGTTGCCGTTGTGTTAGACGCACGACTATATTTCAAGTGAATCGATAGCTTGAATACGTAAGGGCGCACCATTTTCTGCACCCTTTCTCTATTCCCTATTAAGAGTTCCCCGTTCCCTCAACCGAATGTATTTCGTTATTTGGGTGAAAATAATCATAAATGTCTTGTGCCAGACGCGAACCAATTCCGGAAACTTCGGCGATTTGGTCGGGTGTTGCTAACCGGATATAATCGATTGAACGAAAATGGGCTAACAGTTGTTGTTGGCGATTATGTCCCAAACCGGGAATTTCATCCAAGCGCGATCGCCTTAATTTTGCGGTGCGTTGTTGGCGGTGGAAGGTGACTGCGAAACGGTGGGCTTCATCGCGCAATCGTCGCAGTAACTGGACTCCCGGTTGTTCGGCTTCTGTTTTTAAGGGTATAGATTCCCCAGGTACGAATATTTCTTCCCGTCGTTTGGCTAAACTGACAACTCGCACGTCTTCTAATAAGTTCTTTTCTTGCAAAACTGCAACAACAGAAGATAATTGTCCTTTTCCGCCATCTATCATTACTAAGTCGGGAAAATCGGGATTACCTACTCTTTGTAATTGTGGATCTTCTATATATTTGCGAAAGCGTCTGCCGATAACTTCAGCTAAGGAAGCAAAGTCATCTGAGTGGCCGATTTGAATCTCAGGATTTCTAATTTTATAGTGCCGATAATGTTGTTTCGCTGGTAAACCATCGATAAACACGACTTGCGAAGCTACTGCATTGGAACCTTGGATGTGGGAAATATCGTAACCTTCGATGCGATGGGGTAATTCGGGTAAATCTACTATTGCAGCTAAATCTTGCAGTGCTTGTTGGTTGCGATCGCCGAGTCTTTGCATTCTTTGCAATTCATAGTTGGCGTTTCGCTCTACCATTTCAATTAATTCTGCTTTGAGTTGACGCTGGGGATTAACAATGGTGACTTTTCTTCCTTTACGCTGGCTCAACGCTTCCGCCAAAATTTCTGCATCCGGTAAATCGTGCTGAACTATAATCTCTGTAGGAATTTCTACTGAGTCGGCAGTTTGATAATGTTCTTCTAATACCCGTTGTAGAATAGCTCCAAATCCAGCTTGTGCATCGGCTATAAACGCAAGTCTTCCGACTAATTGTCCGGCGCGAATCTGAAATAATTGAATGCAGGCGTGTTTTTCGTCTGCGGCTAAAGCTATAGCATCGCGAGAAATTGTATCATCTGGTAAAGATACTTTTTGGTCGGCATTTAACGACTTCAACCCGGCGATTTGATCTCTTATACGCGCCGCTGTTTCAAAGTTTAATTCTTCGGATGCTTGATGCATCTGTTCGGTGAGTGTATCAATTAACTCAGAAGTCCGACCTTGAAAGACCATCGCCACCTTTTGCACGATTTTGCGATATTCTTCCGTTGTAACTAATTGCTGACAAACACCCGGACATCTTCCCAAATCGTAGTTTAAACAAGGTCTGTCTTTAAATAAAGGTTGCGGTCGTTGTCTTAGAGGAAATATCCGCTTACACAAATGTAATATTCCTCGTAACAACCGAGAATCAGTATACGGACCGTAATATTTGTCTTTTTCTTTACCAAGCCTGCGTTTGCGGGTGATGAAAATTCTGGGATATGTTTCAGACCAACTTATACAAACGTAAGGATACTTTTTATCATCCTTGAGCAGCACGTTGAAATATGGCTGATGCTGCTTAATCAAGTTCGCTTCTAAAGCTAGCGCTTCGGCTTCGGTATCGGTGACAATAAATTCGATATCCGTCACCAGTCTTACCATCATTGCAATGCGATCGCTAAGTTTTTGCGACTCTCGGAAATAAGAACGAACCCGCGATCGCAATTTTCGCGATTTACCTATATATACGATGCGATCGGTTGTATCCCGCATCAAATAAACCCCCGGCTCTGGGGGAATCTCTTTTAAACGATTTTCCAGACGTTCTGGATTTTTTAACAGTGGTAAAGCTTCAGCAGATTTTGTCACAATTAAAGCCTAAAAATGTTGGAAATCGACCCATCTTTACTATTTTAGGTAAAATCACCCTTGTTGTACGCTGCTGCTGATTTTTATCGGGGAAGCATTTTATTTCTAGTATTGATTCGATAGTTCACTGCTTTACAGATGCTTTCCAAGCGATTAATCTTAATACATTTTTGATGGGAAAGCATAATCATAATTACAAGTTCTTCAAACTTTCTTCTCAATTAACTATAAAATATTGGAAAATTAGTAAGCATTCTTTTAAAGCTGGGATTAACTTAATTATTTACATCTTAGCGAAAGCGGTACGATATCCATTTTGACTCATTCCTTTGTAAATGCTCTACATTCAGGTCTTTTATTATCATAAATTCGTTATATCCACTCAATTTAAATAAGCAAGATGACCTATTATTCCTAAAAGCCTTAAATATTAAGAGAATCAACGGATTTATAGACTTAAATCAAATGATTATGATTGCTATAAATCTTTCCTTACGCACTTCTAAGGAATTCATCTATAGTTTGATATTATTTTCCTCGTTCGTACTCGATCCCAATTTATTTATAAAAAATATTTAAGCAGATAAAAATATGAATTCGCAAGATTTTGAATCACAGTATCGTGAAACGCTCAACGAACTGCAATCGGCTATTTTGCTGCTAGCACAAGCTCAACGAAAAATCTCAATAATTGGTTCTTCCGTACAAAATTTGAGTCAAACTCTAGAAGAACATCTAATTAACCAAAAATCCGAACATAATCCGAATCAAGTTATCGGTGAAAGTCAATTAAAGTAAATCTTATTTCTGGCTAAAGGATAACTCTTTTTCAATAGCTTGGGTAAGCTCGGTAAGAATTACTGGTTTAACAAAATAGCGACGAGCGCCTAAATTTATCGCTCGTTCGCAATCCGATTTAAAAGCTAACCCCGAAACTATAATTACAGGAATTTTTGCAGTGCGATCCTTTCGCTGCATTTTTTCTAGCAACAAGAAACCGTCAATATCGGGCAACTTTAAATCTAATACAACTAAATTTGGTCGAAAAGTTTCTACTGTAGAGAAAAACTTTGAACCATTAGCTAAACCTTTAACTTGGTATCCACAAAAACTTAAGCAATCGCTCAACAACATTCGATTCGCATCATTATCTTCAACTAGTAACACTTTTTCACTGCAATGTGGCTTGAATTGCTGCTCTACATTTATTAGCTGCGCTGTCATTTTCACCTATCACTTTCGCTCACGAGTCAATGATTCGTAAAAGAATGTAACAATATCTAAATTTTAGATTTATTTAAATTTATACACTTAAACAAAAGCTATCTTGTCAAGAATTCTATCAACGAAATTTAGTTTAGCTATTGTTTATGCTTATGATAAATACTAACTTATAACAATAATTTAAGACAAAATTAAACTAATCTTTAACAGGATCTTAAATTTTTAGAATGATTTCCTATTTTTTTACAATACTCTGGTTGCTTATAACTTATCTGTATATTTAGTAACTGGATTATATACTTAGCTTAAAATGTAATTCTTAACACGAAAATCATTGCAAAGCCAGTCTTTCAGGTTTTTACCGACACTCAGCATACTAGAAACTGAAACACCATATATTAATGATTATAAAAATAGTTTTTATGAATGATTGAATTGCGTTGATGAAAAACGTACCGACGGAAAATAGATGCACCTTTAATCAAAGATTTTGTCGATAATTTTTGAAATAAAGTTAAATTTAAAAAAATTAAATCAAATTAAATCAAATATTATTCTACGCAATTGTGCCGATAATTACTCAACTAATGTCTTCTTAAAGGATATTTATTCCTATAAAGGTAAGTATATTGCTTGAATCTGCGAAAAAAATGATGCACTAAATTTATAATAGTTGGTTAAGTTTAACCGAGTACTACTGTAATAGCCGATACTATTTGATTAAATTTGCATCAATCTAAAATTAAGATTTAATGAACCAACTGCGAAAACTGGGATATCTTATCTACTGCAGCTTCTAAAACTGATGGTTCGCGAACTAATGCGAAGCGCACGTAACCTTCTCCCGATTTACCAAAGCCAGCACCAGGGGAAGCCGCGACACCCGTATTTTCAACTAAATCCTTACAAAATTGAATAGAATCTTTACCCCAAGGTTCCGGTAGCTTTGCCCAAACATACATTGTGGCTTTTGGCATGGGAACCTCCCAACCGATGCGGTGTAAAGCATTGACAAAAGCATCGCGGCGTTTTTGGAAGCTATCTACATTGGTCTTTATTCCCGATTGCGGGCCACTTAAAGCGGCGATCGCACCATTTAAGATTCCTCGATACTGATTAAAGTCAACTGCTGCTTTTACCCGACGTAAGGCTCCAATCAACTCGCGATTACCAATAGCAAAGCCAATGCGAAAACCGCCCATGTTGTAAGACTTGGACAAAGTAAAAAATTCAATCGAGATACTTTTTGTCTTGTCGGCTTGCAAAATTGAAGGAGCAATATGTTGTGGATTAGTTTTTTGCGCTTCCCAGGAGGCAAACACCAAATCCACATAGGGAAAATCGTGAACTAGAACAATATCGTGCTGCTGACAAAAAGAAACAGCTTTTTCAAAGAAAGATAACGGTGCGATCGCAGCAGTAGGATTGTGTGGATAGCTCAATACCATCATTCGCGACTGCGCTAAGACATGAGCGGGAATTTGCTCAAACATGGGTAAAAAATCGTTTTCTTCCCGTAAAGGCATAGGATAAATTTGACCGTCCGCTAAATAAACTCCCCCGGCGTGAGAAGGATAGCCAGGATCGAGTAATAAAGCGAAATCCCCAGGATTTAGAACCGCTAAAGGTAAATGTGCCGTTCCCTCTTGAGAACCAATAAGGGGTAGCACTTCAGTTTCTGGATCTACCGAAATACCAAATCGAAGTGAATACCATTGAGATGCTGCATAGCGAAACTCTTGAGTCCCATTAAATAACAGATATCCGTGAGTACTCTTATCGTATAAAGACTCAGCTATGGCTTCAATGACATGACTTTCTGCGGGTAAATCCGAAGATCCCAAAGACAAATCAATTATCTCACGACCATTAGCCAAAGCCTTACTCTTCGCAATGTCCATATCTGCAAACACATTGGATTCGAGGGGTTCTAAACGTTTGGCAAATTGCATTTTTAAGTTTAGTAGTTAGTGGTTAGTGGTTAGTTGTTAGTGGTTAGTTGTTAGTGGTTAGTTGTTAGTGGTTAGTTTTTCACAGAACTTACACAACAGCAACGGATTTCTTTGCGTGTCTTGTAAGGGACATCAAATTTGGTATTCCGAAAATTTAGATACCTTAAACTCCCTTAAAAAAGAGGTTATTTGTAAATCCAAGTTAATCTTCTAAATTATCATTAACCACTATCCACTATCCACTAACCACTATCCACTATCCACTAACCACTTAAATGAGTATCTAATAAATTCATCAATTTATCTTTATTAACAACTCCCTCACTTGAAGCTAATATTTTATCTCCTTGCATAAGTCGCAAAGCGGGAACACCTTCCACCTGATATTGCTTCACTGAAACTGGGTTGGGGTCAACTTCCATTTTGACGACCTTAAGCTTATCGCTATACTTCTGAGCCGCAGCGCTAATTGCTGGGGACATTAACTTACAAGGTCCGCACCAAGTAGCCCAAAAGTAAACTAACACTGGCTTTTCAGCTTGCAGTACTTCCTTATCAAAATCAGCATCATTGATATTGTTTACACCCTCGCTCATTTTAATCTCCACCTAATAGCATCTTTTATAGTTACACAGATTTAATTTATCCTAATTTGTTGTTCTGAAACTAGTAGCTGTGGGAAGAGGATGGGGAGATGGGAGATGGGGAGATGGGAAGATGGGGAGACAAGGTGACAAGGTGACAAGGTGAAAAATAGCTGGTAACTGGTAACTGATAACTGCTAACTGCTAACTGATAACTGAAAAATCCCACAACCGTATCAGCTGTGGGATAGTTATAAAGATTTGATTTGAATTAAAATCTAAAAAATTACATATTGTCTAATTCTTTGCGTAGTGATTCTAATTCAGAATCTACTGGTTCGCTGTTTTTCTTCTCACTTGCTTGACTACTGTCAGTTTGTTCTGCTGGTAGTTGGGGCTGGCTTGCTGTTCCGCTTCCAGGTAGCATTTGTGCTTTTAAAGCAGCTAATTCATCATCTACACCGGAACTACCTTCTAGCTTTGCGAATTGACTTTCTAAGTCAGCACCAGCTAATTCTCCTGCCGCCCCCGCGCGTGCTTCTTGCATTAACACTTTTTCTTCCATGCGCTCGAATGCAGCAGTTGCACCGCTGGTATTCATGCCGTTTACCATTCCTTCGAGCTGCTCTTGTGCTTTGGCTGCTCTTACCCGCGCTTTGAGCATATCTTTCTTGGTTTTGGCCTCAGAAATTTTGCTCTCTAACTGCATCAAGCTGCGCTTAAGAGTATCAACTTGAGTAGTTTGCTGATCTAAACTTCCCTTTAGACTGGTTGCAGTATCAGTAAAGGATTTCTTGCGCTCTAAGGCTTGACGAGCTAGGTTCTCATCGCCTTTTTGCAGCGCTAGCATTGCATTACGCTGCCATTTATTAAGTTCATTATTAGCATCGTTATATTGCTTCTCTGTACGCTTTTGAGCAGCAATCGCTTGAGCAACCCCCTGACGCAAACGAACCAAGTCTTCCTGCATCTCGATGATGGCTTGATCGAGAATTTTTTCTGGATCTTCGGCTTTGCTTACTAAGTCGTTCAGGTTGGCGCTTACTACTCGTTTAACGCGATCAAATAATCCCATAATTTTTTCCTCTTGAGATTTACGCTCTTGCGATCAAAAGTTAACTTTTTTACTATTTATATAGTTCCCTATTTCAGGGTAATCTGACTCTTCTCAATTAGTCCTCCCCATAACCCCAATTCTGAAAAGAAATATTACAGGCATGAGTTATAAAATTTTATTTAACTACTGGGGAGGCTGTTGATTTTTTTGCGTACTACCGGGAAGTTGTGCTTTCATTGCCGAAAGTTCGGCATCTACATCATCACTTTCGCTTAAGCTCGCAAATTTATTTTCTAATTCGTCAGTGTCAGATACTGCAATTGCTTCTTGTTTCGCTTCTAATTCTAAAAGTTTGTCTTCCATTTTCTCAAAAGCCTTAAGCGAGCTGGTATCGCCAGTTTCACCAAGCATTTCTTGAAGTCGCAAAGAAGCTTCAGCAGAACGAGCGCGAGCAATATACATATCTTTCTTTGTTTTAGCTTCAGAGATTTTTAACTCTAAAGCCTGCATATCTTTTTTTAGTTTAGCGACTAAAGTTTTTTGTTGCCCAATTTGTTCTGTAAGTGCATGGTAAGTTTGTTGGTAAGCTTTACGTTTAGTAAGGGCTTCTCGCGCTAAAGCCTCATTACCTTGTTCCAAAGCCATTTGAGCGCGACGATACCATTCCTCATCTGTAGAATGGGCCTGAGCCGCTTGTCGTTCGGTACGTTTTTGAGTGGCGATCGCCTGCGCTACTCCTTGTCGCATCCGCACTAAATTTTCCTGCATCTCATAAACGGCTTGTTCGAGAATTTTCTCCGGATCTTCCCGTTTTGCCGTCCAATCATTAACATTTGAACGAAATAAGCGCCCGATACGCTCCATCAGCCCCATAAGTTAAGCCTCCATTGTTTCAGTTATCAGTTATCAGTTAACAATTATCAGTTATTTCATCAGTGATTTTAAAAGCGAGGACAATAGAATCATCAAAACCGTATTAGATACCGCAAGACTTCCCACGCTGCACTAGGTAATTGCTTGGGAATTGAGTCCGGTTGCTTCTCAATTAATCAATATAACCGCTTAGTAAATCGCAATATCGTTTCAAGCCCGCATATTCTTCATGCCGAATGGTAAGTAAATTATGAACTGCTAACTGCTAACTGCTAACTGCTAACTGTCTGGTTCTTCTACCCTTGCCGTAATTCCCTTTTCTTTAAGAAGTTCTAAATGGTTTTTTAATCTTGTTTTGGATTTAAAGGCACCTAAATAAACATATTTGCCTTCTGGTGATAAATATGCATCTGGAATTACTTTTTTTACCTCGGCTAAAGTATTGCCTGTATTATCTACGATGACATTATAAAATCCACCATTCGATGGTTCTATTTCATCAAGATTTTGAGGTGTAGTTGCTGTTTCGGTTTCGGAAACAGGCGATTCAGGAGCAGGAGTATTTGCAACGGGGGGCGACATCTGTTCCACTGGGGCTGGATTTGTAACCGGGCTTGGTTTTGCTACGGTTGTTGGTTTGGCTTTGGGGGTTGCCCCAGCGACATCATCAATACTATTTATATTTGGAAGCGCATCGTTTGCTAGATTAGGATTTCTGGATACGGGGGGCGCTAATTTTTGATCCTCTGCGTTTACATCACTAACTGTTTCAGTATTTTTACTAGTGGCAATTTGTTCGTTACGCTTAAACAACCCGCCTAAACTTAATGAAGGTAGGTCGTCTAAGTTAAAAATAATATAGCCGAAGGTAATACTTGATACTAAAAGTAATAGCATCGAACCAATGCTCAAAGGTGACAGCAGACTATCATTATTATTTTTTGGCTTTTTGGTTTGGGGCTGTTGTTCTTCTTGTAAGCTTCGTAGCAAAGCTTCAGAAGATTCTAAATAATCGTCAGGTTGCGATTTAGTGTCATCAGGAGGCGGGGATATATTTTCCGGAGGTGTATTCCGATTAATATCCGCTTTAACAATGCTGAAGAGGTTTGGCGTGGATTCAGTTTGATTTTGAGCATTCGTTGTCGTAGAGGGGAATGGTACTTGCCCCTCGCGAGAAGGAATATGAGGAAGCGGAATTTCAGAAGTCTCTTTGTTAGAAGTTACTTTGGGGAAAGTTTCTGGAGCAGGAGGAGGTGGAGGAGGTGTTTTAATCTCGTTCACTGAAATGCTCGCTTGCTGCTGTCTGATATAAGCCGCAGCTTCTTTGCCCGTTAAACTTTGCTGCGACTTAACAGAAGCAGCAGCTATAGCGTTTTGAGTTGGCGATTGAGCAGCAATCAAACTACCAAGACTTTTTTGAATTGGGGTTCTATGTGCAATTCGCGTTCGACGATATCGCGACAACTCTTCATCAAGCTGTACTTCTAAACTTGCCAAAGCCGCACTAACCGCCGGTTTTAGATTTGATGTTTTAGATGTTTGTAACCCAGAATAATATAGGGGGTTTTCACTCATAGCCCATGTGCCTCCGTACCTACTGCCAGATTATCCAATGTGTAACAATTTTTTCGCGTAAAATTTAGGCAGGTTTCCCCGATTGAGTCGGTAGCCCCAATCCAGACAAGTATCTCCCATAATGCCGGGAAAAGCTTTTATCAAACCTGTCCCAATTTTTAGGAGTATAGGGGCGTAAAACAGATACCCGCTTTGCTAATCCTAACGAAAATTATCATAGTTATATAATTTCACCAAAATGTAATTCCTGCCAAAAGGCTTATTTAAGATGTCCTTTCAATCAATTCCAGAAATTTTAGAACGATTGCAAATTGAAGCTTTATACCGGCAACAGCCTATACAACGTTTACTTGATTGTTGGCAAGAAGTTGTGGGAAAAGTTATTGCCACTCATACCCAGCCAATATCCATTGAAAGGGACGTTTTGTGGGTTGCGACTTCGGGGGCTGCTTGGGCGCAAAACTTAACTTTTGAACGCCGAAGACTGCTAAAAAAGCTAAACAAAATATTACCAACCCCCTTAGTAGATATACGTTTTTCTACCGCTCGTTGGCAGCCTACCAAAAAAAAATCCTCTACGCAACAAAATATTTCGTCTCTAGATCATCCAAGCTATTTAGGAAAAGTAAACAATCTTAATCAAAAGCCGAGTCTTTACTATCGCCCTCAAAATCCTGATACTGCGTTTGCTAATTGGACTCAAACAATAAAAACGCGATATTCATCTTTACCCCTTTGTCCGAACTGTCAATCTCCCGCTCCCAAGGGAGAATTAGAAAGGTGGGGCATTTGTTCGATTTGTGCTGCTAGGTATTTTTGAATGGGGAGCAGAGAACCGTTAAAAGCAAAATTGATAATTTATTGATAATTTATTCATAATTATCCCTCTTTTCTTGACATCTGGGATAAACGAATTAGTTTGAAAAAGTACCCTTTAAAGCTGATTGTAGCTATGCTTCTATATCTAAAGCAGGTTGATTCATCGCGATCCCTAATTGTTTTGGGCATGAAACTTGCGGATACTTTTCAATAAGTTTGTTGCTTTTTCGTTACAAAAAAGTTGAAATATATAACACAAACATAAAGAGATTATAAAGCTATTTTTTGATTGGGATCGTGAAAACTTAGACAGACTCAAGGCTTTATGGGTTTCTTCAGTATTTATATCTAGAAGCAGAATAGGAGATGTAAATCAGTTGAGCATACGGCATTAAAAATGAAAAGCATCCAAACCTTTACCTCAGCTTGCCGAAATTGTCGTCACTTCTCACCAGTTGGACGGCGCGGAGGAAATTGTCAGCAACTCGGAGCGCCAGTACGTGGAAGTTGGAAAGCCTGTTCTTTCGCGGCTCCTCCCTTTGCGCCCTCATGGGAAACCTTGGAAGATGCTTGGAGTTTGCCCGATGCTACCCCGATATTCGCTCATAGTTCTAACAAGTTAGACCTCAAGAATGTAGAAATATCAGTTGAGCAAATATCTACACCCGTCAAAGCTGAAGCTTTATTAAGTTAGATTCTTGTGTGACGAAGATTTTTATTGTTTTTGGAAAAGCTTGAACGGTTAATCAAGACAAAGAATGCATAGTAACTTTTAATTTAGAAACAATTTAACCGTTCTATACAAATAATGAATCGGTCTAGTTTATCTAAATGAAACGACCGAACAAGATTTTATATTTAAATAAAATTTGTTTTTAAAATTTACTTACCCTTACACCTAAAAAAATTGCACCCGTACTTTGTTGGGGTGCAATTTTTATATTTGTAGGAGAGGGGGAGATGGGGTTCGGGGGACAAGGAGAAAAATAATTATAGAAGTTTTCAGTTGAGTTTGTATT
Source organism: Rivularia sp. (in: cyanobacteria) (assembly GCA_049649675.1). GTDB lineage: Bacteria > Cyanobacteriota > Cyanobacteriia > Cyanobacteriales > Nostocaceae > Rivularia. The sequence goes on from JBARZF010000066.1 coordinate 14,342, forward strand.
CTATCAAGCGTGAAAACCGCTATGTTATTAACTCTTAACTCCTAAGTTATAACTCCTAACTCCTGATTTTAAATCCAAAATCTAAAATCCAAAATCCCTGCATCCAAAATCCCTGCATCCAAAATTGAATTAGGGCAGCCAAGGATATTGACGAAAATCTGGCTTACGTTTTTCTAAAAATGCCTGTTTCCCTTCTGCACCTTCTTCTGTCATGTAATAAAGTAAAGTGGCATTTCCAGCAAGTTCTTGTAAACCCGCTTGCCCGTCACAATCGGCATTAAACGCAGCTTTTAAACAGCGAATCGCGATAGGACTTTTTTCTAAAATTTCTTGCGCCCATTGAATACCTTCAGTTTCTAATTCTTCTATAGGTACCACCGTATTTACTAACCCCATATCTAAAGCTTGTTGGGCGCTGTATTGACGGCATAAAAACCAGATTTCACGAGCTTTTTTTTGTCCGACGCAGCGTGCTAAATAACTCGCACCAAAACCACCGTCGAAACTACCAACTTTTGGTCCCGTTTGTCCGAATACTGCATTATCGGCAGCAATAGTCAAATCGCAAATTAAATGTAAAACGTGTCCGCCGCCGATCGCATAACCTGCAACCAAGGCAATTACAACTTTGGGCATCGAACGAATCAAGCGCTGTAAATCTAATACATTTAAACGGGGAATGCCATCATCATCTATATAGCCTGCTTTCCCGCGCACGCTCTGGTCGCCACCAGAACAGAACGCATATTTACCGTCGGTATGAGGCCCCGCACCAGTAAATAAAACTACCCCAATACTAGAATCTTCGCGGGCATCGCAAAACGCTTGATAAAGTTCAAACACTGTTTTAGGACGGAAAGCATTGCGTTTGTGGGGACGGTTGATGGTGATTTTCGCAATACCATCGGCTTTATGATAAAAAATATCTTCGTAGGTTTTGGCAGTTTGCCAGTTGATTTGCATTCTCTGCTAATGGGGTAATTGGTAATGGGTAATGGGTAATTGGTGATGGGATATTAATTGACCCTAGCTTGAGAATTTTATCGTAGTGTGGGGACTTAAGACTAACTTTCAATTGATGCGATGCAAAAATGGTTATTTTGTTTGAACTTTTGGTAGAGTCATATCTTGCACCAGCTATCTTATCAATCAAAATATTAGTAAGTATTTTCATAATTATTCGACTGCGTTCATATCCACTTGGGGTTGCAAACCCCAAGCTAATAGCAAAAGTCCATTAAAGTGGACTAATAATATACTTAATTTAGTATTGTTTTAGATTTTACTCGTAATATGTAATGGAAATAAATATAACAATATGCTTTGATTATGACTTGGTTAGGAGTTTACAAAGCAGCTACTCCTGGTGTTGGATTTGCTGATAATTCTACAGTACGTCTTGATGCTGACAATGAACCCCAGCCAGATGCTTTGTTAAGAATTGAAAATGGGGGGCAGTCGCGTATTAGTAAAGATGATTATGTTGAAGGTGCGCCAGAATTGATTGTAGAAATTGCTGCTAGTACCGCTTCTTACGATTTACATGAAAAACTGAAAGTTTACCGACGCAATCAGGTTCAAGAATATTTAGTATGGCGAGTATACGAGAATGCTTTTGATTGGTTTAAGCTTCAAAAGGGAGAATATATTCAATTAGAAGGTGACGCTGAAGGGATAATTCGTTCTCAAGTTTTTCCAGGGTTGTGGTTGGATAAATCGGCTTTGTTGTCAGGTAATTTAGCTCAAGTTTTGGAAGTGTTGCAGCAGGGATTAAGTACGGTAGAACATCAAAATTTTATTGGTTCGTAGAATTAAAAAATCAATTAAATAAAGATGGTGCGTTACGGCATTATCAATCTTATAACCTCCATCTCGACGGATTTTAACCGTAACACACCCTACAACTGGCTTACGCTTTTCTAAAAATGCCTCTTGAATAGCAAAATGCTTTTTTATAGTGGTGAGTTAAGGTTGCGAGGATGCAAAAAGCCCGCTCCGCACAATATCCAATTACCCGTATCGTCGCCCTCTCAGCAATTCGACACTACTGTGTTGGGCATTAATTATTAGAGCTATTTTAAAAGCGGGAACCTAGCCGAGTTAAATTGGGTGATTTTAATTGCTGATTTTAATTATGTATGTATTCTTGATTCTTCACATCAAGTTCAAGAAGATAAGGAGCGACAAAGCCCTCGTACTGTTTCTTTCTACTAGCTGATAAATCTTTCCAACCAGTAATTCTTCCGCGACACTCTTTCGAGCCACACATACATTTCGGTGGAAAATAATTAACAGTATAGTTTCTCATCGCATAATCAAAACTTAATTCTTCTCCCACACTGATGTCTTTCCTTGCGACAAAATCATGAGCGCCTGTTTCATTGATTTTGATGCCACAATTAGAATCGCAAGAATGGTTTACTTTGGATATCATTCCAGCATGGAGAGCAAATTTATTTTCGCCTATTTGTGAAGCATGAGAATGATTTTCATCTAATATTTTTTCAAATCTACCAACCATTACTGTCTCACCAGGCTTAAATGTTCTCGTTGCAAAAATTCCTTCTCCTTTACCATCAACATCTCTTAATTCAAAACCATCTTTCATTTTTTTTTACCTTATTTTTATGGGTATCGAACTTTCATCAGTATATAATTAAAATGTCACAAAATTATGTTAAGGAGACTTAAATAAAAAATACGATAAAAAAACCTCAAATTAAGTTAGGGGAAAAGATATAGTTCAATACCAGAAAAATCCCTCAAACCTAGATATATCAAAACAAAAACTACGAGTAAGTAAAAATTCTGGTGTCTATAGCTTTGACTTTTTTTTTATTAAGAAAAATGTCGCACCTACAAACACTTTCCTCCCCGGAATTATCCCACCTCCAACCATAAATAATTCTTTTTTATAACCTCCATTTCAAAGGATTTTAGCCGTAACACATCCTAAAACTGGTTAGTCACTAATAAATTAAATAAAGATGGTGCGTTACGGCATTATCAATCTAATAACCTCCATTTCAAAGGAATTTAGCCGTAACACACCCTACAAATTCTGTTTTCGCCATTTCGCTGATTCTTTACGATTGGTGCGTATTTCTAATACCCGAATTCCTTTAATAGGTAATGGATTGAGCTTATTAATTAACTCTTCCCAAGAAGTAATTAATTCATGCTCAACACGGTAAGTTTTACAAAGTTGAGCAAAGTCTATATCTTGTGGAGTTGCAAATAACTCTTCAAAAGGCGGTTCAAATTCTGATATTGGCAGCATTTCAAAGATTCCACCTCCGTTATTGTTAATTAATACTATTGTTAAATGTCCGATAAACTTGTTTCTAATTAAAAAGCCGTTAGTATCGTGGAGTAATGCCAAATCACCCGTTAACATGACGCTGCTTTTTTGACGATGAGCGATTCCCAAAGCAGTTGATAAAGTTCCATCAATACCGTTTGCACCACGATTGAAAAATGGTTTAATACCTAAATTATTCGGTTTCCAGAAAAATTCTACGTCGCGCACTGGCATACTATTTGATATAAACAAATGCGTTTCTGGTGGTAAAACTTGAGAAAGCAACCAAGCAGCTTTACCTTCAAATAACTCCGTCTTTTCCGCCAACGTTTGATCCATTTTTTCTCTCACCTGGGTTTCCGCACTCAACCACATCTCAAGATAAGAATTAGTTGTGTGATTTTTTCCATCTCCCCATCTCCCCATCTCCCCATCTCCCCATCTCCCTATCTCCGCCTCTCCCCATCTCATCTCTTCCACATTCATCCGTAAATGAACTACCCTTCCATGCAGAGCATCAATATTTTGATTCGAGGGTTCAATTATCCAGCGTAAAGGATTTTTATCGCTCAACCATTTGCGTAATACTTTACTCGTAGGCATTTCACCGATTTGGATTACTACTTCTGGGTTTAACTCAGTTGCTAAATCTGGATTTCTTAAAATTGAATCGTAGGTGGAAATAATGTTCTTGTTGAGTGAAGCATGATTTCTAACGGGTGATAATCCCTCCGCTAAAACTGGAAATTTTAAATTTTGGGCAAGTTGCGCGATCGCACTACAATATTTTCCTGGTTGTTGTGGTTGAGAAACTCCAGCAATGATAATTCCTCGTTTGTCTAGCCATTCTTGAGGAATGGGTATTTGGCAATCAGTTATCGAATGTTGATATTTATCAGTAACTGCGGCAAAAAATTCTTCTGAGTTAAAGGTTGACTGTAATAAATGTAAAGACGCTGCATTTAGATTATTTTCATCTTTAATTGGTGGTAATGGGTCGCAAAACGGTATATTTAAATGTACGGCACCAGAAACGGGATGAAGTGTTTGTTCAAATGCGTATATCGTCGTTTGTCGCAAATAACCTAACATTTCCATCGTTATAGAAGGTATTGCTAACTCTGCTTGCCAGTTGGGATAGTTACCAAATAGTTTTAATTGGTCTATAGTTTGTCCGGAGTGGCAATTACGCAATTGAGCAGGTCTATCGGCAGTTAATAATAGTAAAGGTACGCGACTAAGATTAGCTTCCACAACTGCGGAATAAAAATTTGCTCCTGCGGTTCCCGAAGTGCAGACTACGGCTACAGGTAATCCGGTAGCTTTCGCTCTACCCAAAGCAAAGAAAGCAGCAGAACGTTCATCAAGAATCGGAATTACTTCTATATCGGGACATTGAGCAAAAGCAACCGCAAGCGGAGTCGAACGAGAACCCGGACAAATGGCAGCACAATTTAAACCCAATCGTTGAAGCGTTTCGGTAAAAATAGAAGCCCAAAGTTCGTTAATATTTCTAAATCCAATCGGCATGGGAAAATAAGGTTAAAGGTTAAAGGTCAAAGGTCAAAGGTTAAAGGTTAAAATAACTCATAACTCATAACTCATAACTACTTTTCCTCATCTCCGTGTCTCCTTGTCTCCCCATCTCCTTGTCTCCCCATCACACAATCCCCCAATCTTCTCATCTTATGGACTGCATTTACTTAACTGGAATCCGCGCTTACGGTCAAACTGGCTATCTACCAGAAGAACAGGTATCTATTAGGACAATGGTTTGAGGTGGATGTGAAGTTATGGCTGAATTTAAGTATATCTGCGGGAACTGACGCGATTGAAGATACTATCGATTATCGTAGCGTTATTAGTTTAATCCAAGATTTAGTCAAAAACTGGAAGTTCTCTTTAGTTGAAGTCTTGCTGGTAGTATTGCAGATTCTATTTTACAAAAATGCGACGCGGGTAAATCAAGTTCAAGTGATTTTGAGTAAACCTGCTGCACCGATTCCAGATTTTGGCGGCAAAATTACTATTGAACTTATTAGAAATAAATAGTTATGCTTAACAATTCTTTATGGTTTAAGCAGTCTCTCATACAACTCACTTTTATTAATCCACTACAAATAGAATAAAATTTTCTATCGATTGTAACAGCAACAGTTTCAACCATACTAGTACCGCTTCGCGGAAGTAAGAAGTAAGAAGTAAAAAGTTTGATTTAAAGGGCAATAAGCCATTTTTAATGGTAGTTTTATTTGCCGCCGTGCTGTACTAGTTCTTTATAGATTCGTCGGTAATTTGTCTACCGGCAAACGGAATAAGCCCGGAAAGCCTATTATTCAATCAATTATTTTTATTTTTATGCCTTATTGCATATTTTCAATTGGGGCAGGTATTGCCTATTCTTAAAGTAGAGGTCGATTTTTCTCTCATCTAACTTAATAAAATTTAAGGCTATATCTATTTTTAGTTTAAATATTGATATGGGCTTGATTTTTATAAGCTATATGTAGAAAGCAATCCACGAAAAACAACATAATTTTAGTTGATTTTCTCCAAAAGCTTTTGGTAGCTGAAAAGACAGTTTACAGTTTTTATTTTAAGGAAGAAGAATTTGAAAGTTTATGTATTGTGACTTAAATATACATGGGTATGTATTAGATATTGGCATTTTTAGTTGAGCAATTTTTGATTGTTAGCAATAGAAAACCTTGTTGTCTATACAGCCAGCTTTCAAGCCGCGTTTGGTTGATAATTATGCATGACTAATTTAATAGTAAAATTTTTGACTCTCTTTAAGTAAAAACCATGTTGATTCGTATTTTAAATCCAAACAATAACAATTGAAAATTCTTTGGATATCTTTTATACAAAGAGTCTTTGAATTTATTAATAATTAGCTATAATGACTTTGCATTCAAATTGTAAAACAATTAAATAAATGTCAAGCATAACAATAATAGTAGTCCAGGATAGATCGCTATAAATGTAAGAAATACAATTGTGAACCAAGAACAATGTTGCTTTCAATATTGATTACGATTGAGATATAAAAATATAAATTAGGTTGCTATTTCCGACAGTTGCATATCGAACGGTAGGTAAAACTTTCTATGAACAGCCTGAAAACCTTAATTGTTCGAGATGAAGAAGACCAGAGTTTTGACCGAAAGGAAAAGTTTATCTTAATTTTTCGTACATGGTTCTGAGAGTCATTAATTCAATTGAAGAGGTAATTACAAAGTTTGTAAAAAATATTCCAAGTTGAATTTTGATTGATATTTGCTTGACAAGAGAAAATAGCAGGCAATTAACAGATACGATTCATAATCATCATTTTATTTCGGTATTCGATTTAACAGTAAGATTGAAACATCCAAAAATTTTTAATCAACAGTTCACCCATTATTTCAAGCTTTTTACAAGAAGAGACTTACATATGGCTATCGAAATGCTTACCCAGAATCGCCAAATAGTCAAAGGGTTGCAACAAAAACAACAACAGTTAGGTGTCGTAATCAACAGTATGGGTTGTGGAGTAATTGTTACAGATGAAAAGACTTGTATCGTAACTATTAATCCGGTAGCAGAGTCATTAACTGGTTGGCAGGTTTCGGAGGCTGTTGGTAAAGAGTTATTAGAAGTTTTCCAGTTGAAAGATGCTGATACAGAAGAAGAAATTGAGAATTTAGCTGCACGAGTAATAAAAACGGGTGAGATTCTGAATTTACCAGAAAATTGTAAATTAGTTGCAAAAGATGGAAGCGAAATATCCATTGGAGATAATGTCTCACCCGTGCGCGGTGAAGATGGAGAAATATTAGGTGCAGTCTTAGTGTTTCAGGATATTAGCCAACGAAAAAAAACAGAAGCCGAACTTATACGCAATGCTTTTTATGATTACATAACGGGATTACCCAATCGGGTTTTGTTCATAGATAGACTTAAACAAACTTTTGAACATAGTAAGCGAAGAAAGAATTATCGCTTTAGCGTTTTGTTCGTGGATTTAGATGGTTTTAAGGGAATCAACGATAAATTTGGGCATGGGATGGGAGATAAATTGTTAGTAGATATAAGCCAACTTTTAAAGTCAAGCTTACGTGGTGGCGATACTGTAGCTAGATTTGGTGGCGATGAATTTGCCATTCTCTTAGAAGAGATTAAAGATGTTGACGAGGCTATAAGTGTTGCCGAACGCATTCAAGAGAACTTAGAAACACCATTTGATATTAACGATCGCAAAATATTGATTACAGCTAGTATCGGAATTGCTTTGAGCAGTGCAAGTTATCAAGAACCCTTAAATCTGCTAGATGATGCTGACAAAGCAATGTACCGAGCTAAGGACAAAGGAAAAGCTCAGTATATAGTATCGAATAAAGGTTAAGGGTTATAGGTTAAAGGTTGTTTGCTCAGAATATTCGTTACTACCTCGGCGATTTTGGTCAAAAAAGCTATAATGTCGATATTTAAAATTGCATATAAAGTTTAAAAATATCAATAAATACAAAGAAATATTAAGCAGGATACTGGCATCACGAAAATAATTGATGACAAAAAATGTGGTGTTAATTAAACTGTTGTTTGACTAACAATCAATGTTGGATGTACAAGTGGTAAACAAATTCATAAAAGTATTGCAAAAACTCAAGTTTAGAGTTGTTGCAATATCTCTTATTGTTGTGTTTGGCATGGCTTTGTTTTCGGTGCAGCCAGCCCAAACGCAAGAGCCGGTAACGTTAAATTTATTAATGACAGCACCCGATGCTGAACCTTGGAAACAAGGGATAATCAAAGATTTTGAAGTAAAAAACCCCGGTATTCGGATTAATATTGTTGAAGGTCCGAACGCTACTAATCTATTAGAAGATTTGTATACTTCTGCTTTTATATTAGGCGATTCTCCTTATGACTTAATTAATATGGATGTCATTTGGACACCCAAATTTGCTGCTGCTAATTGGTTGTTGGACTTGACTGATAAAATTACCGAAGCAGAATTAGCAGCATTTTCTCAAAAGGATGTAGAAGGGCGACGTTATAAGGGTAAACTATATGCAATCCCCATGCGAAGTGATGTGGGAATGCTTTATTACCGAGAAGATTTACTCAAAGAAGCCGGATTCAATCCTCCTGAAAGTTTTGAAGATTTAATCAAAATCTCTAAAACTTTAAAAACAAAAGATAGGTGGGGTTATGTTTGGCAGGGTAAGCAATACGAAGGATTGGCAGCAATGTTTGTGGAAATCCTCGAAGGTTTTGGTGGTTATTGGGTTAACCCTGAAACTTTAGAAGTGGGATTAGATAAACCACAAACAGTCGAAGCGATTGAATTTCTCAAAAATACGATTCAACCAGCCGAAATTTCTCCTCCTGGAGTAACTACATATCAAGAAGAAGAAACCAGGCGGATTTTTCAAAATGGGAATTCAGTTTTCTTAAGAAATTGGCCTTACGTTTGGCCTCTTGCAAACAAAGAATCTTCGCCTATTGACGGTAAAATTGCTATCAAGCCAATGGTACATACCAAGAATGGAAGTAGTGGAGCTTGTTTGGGAGGTTGGGCTTTAGGAATATCTAAATCTAGCAAACATCCCGAAGAAGCTCTTATAGCAATTAAATATTTTACTTCCGAAGAAGCACAGCGAAAATTTGTCTTAGAAGCCGGATTTGTACCAAGTCGGCGATCGCTATTTCTCGATCCGCAAATTGTTGCCAAATATCCCCACTATCCCCAATTATTAAAAGTTGTAGATAAAGCAGTATTACGTCCACCCATTGCTCAATACGCTCAAGCATCAGATATTTTGCAACGCTATCTTTCTGCTGCATTGACTTCGCGAATCACACCCGAAGCCGCGATGAAGAATGCAGCATCCGAGACTCGTCAGTTGTTGGGGAGAGAGGGAGATGGGGAGAGGGGGAGAGAGGGGGTAGAGGGGGTAGAGGGGGTAGA
>JBARZF010000067.1:0-4656 GCA_049649675.1 Rivularia sp. (in: cyanobacteria)
GTTTATGTTTTGATAGGTGATAAAGACTTAACAACTCATCACGAGGTAACCAAAGCATATTTTGATGCCCTTAAAGCACCTCAAAAAGAATTGTTTTGGTTAGAAGATGTTGGGCATAATATTCCTAGTATTGCTGGCGATAAAATGCAAGAAATTGTTATTAAAAATATTTTAAATGATTAAATCAACAATTTTAATTCTACTCCTGTTCGTATCGAATATCTCAGTCGCACAACACAATGACACTTTAGATAGAAAGTTAAAAAAAGCTGTTACAGACGAAAAATTAATTGGTGCTGTATGGTCAACTATTAGTGATGATATAGTTACAATTGGAGCAATAGGATTAAAAAATGCTGATACAAAAGAAATTTTAGAAAAGAACGATAGAGTACTAATTGGTTCAGTGACTAAAACCCTAATTGCAACAGGTATTCTTCGTTTAGCGAGCCAAGGAAAATTGGACATTGAAACCCCTGTTTACAAAATTATACCCAACATAACTTTTATTAACCCTGGGAGAGAAGATAATCCTGTTACGATAAGAGACCTATTAAATCACACTTCAGGAATCGAAGATTCCAGATTCTGGCAAGTATTTAGCACAGAATCTACTCCTTCTACACCTTTAGAATATATTTTTTCTAAAAACCCTTCCGTATTAAAAGTAAAAACCGTGCCAGGCACTCGATTTTCTTATTCCAATATAGGATATTCACTATTAGGTTTAATTATTGAAAAAACCACTCAGCAATCATATGAAACTTATTTGGATAAAAATCTTCTGGTTCATTTAGGTATGAAGAACAGTACTTTTCAATTTACAACTCAAAAAGGAGTGAATATTGACCCGCGCCTAGCTATGGGACATTTTGATGATGGAACAACGCAAGAGAACGTACCAATGTTTTTACGTCCAGCAGGTCAATTTACCACAACTGCAAAAGATATGGCTTTATTCGCAAGATTCTTAATGAGTGACGGGACTATTAATGGAAAGCCTTTTATTGATAAAGCGCTTTTAAATCAAATGGGGAATCCGACATCAACAGAATCTTATAAAAATGGATTAAAATCAGGATATCAATTTGGGCTAAGTTACAGAGACAGGTATGGTGTTGTGGGGAAGTTTCATCGTGGAAATACAATTGGTTACAGGGCAACATTTTATCTATTTCCCGAACAAAAAAAAGGTTTTTTTATCAGTTATAACGCGGATAGTGAAACTGCGGATTATGAGAAATTCAATACGATTTTTACAAATCATCTAGGAATTACAAAGCACGAAAAACAAAGGACAAAAGACAATTTAGCTCCAAGTACAAAAGAGTTTGATGGTTACTATAAGATGAATCCTATTCGCTTCAAAATGTTCGCCTACCTTGATTTACTTTTTAATTCAATAAAAGTGAAGTTAGAAAACAATAAACTAGTTATAAAATCCATTCAAAAAGAAGATTACGACCTTCTACCAGTTGGAGATAATTTATTCCGAAAAAGAGATAGGGTAAAGGCCTCTCACGTTTTGTACAAAAACGACAATACACCAATGATTAGCGATGGACTAGTAACCTATGAAAAAGTTAGCTCATTTTATTTAGGTTTAATGTGGCTAAGTCTTATTCTCGGGTCAGTAGGTATAATGATTATTCTATTTCGCGGGTTCTATCTGCTTTTTCAAAAACAACTATTCAAACGTAATCAAATATTAACACTTCCATTTTTATCAATTATAGGGCTTTTAATTCCTTTGCCTTTTCTTCTAAATCAATCTTTTCTAAACTTAGGTGATTTTACCTTTGCAAATGTATTATTAGCAATTGTTACTGGATTTTTACCGCTAGCAATGATTTTTGGAAGTAGAAAAATATTACAAAACCAAACATTGACAATAGATACGGTCGGAACTTTATTTATCTTACAATGGACACTTGTTTTAATTTACTGGGGAGTATTTCCATTTAGATTATGGCATTAGAAAAAGCAGTTTGTAGCAACGTATCCCATGAAAAGTCTTAGTCCATTTCACCAACCTTTAATAGGACTCACACCCTTTTTTATCGTTCAGTTCTTTTAACTATTTTTCTAAAACTTTTAATGCCAAGGGTAAGCAAAACAAAGATAAGAACGACAAAGCTTAGTGTGGTACAGGAACTCTTAAGCAGACTAAAACTATTGGTCATCGTTACGGTATTTTTCGATATTTCCGGATAGTCGTTCAGCAAAGTTATAATTCCAATATTCTCTGCATAGTCGGCCATGGCTGCCAACATGGGCAGAAGACACAGATAAAGAAACGGCGTTTTAAGCTTGTTCAGTTTGTTTAAAAAATAGGCGAGCAATAGGCTAAAACTAATTCCGAAGAGCAACGGATATATCATGTCCATGGGAATTTGACGGTACAAATAGATATTGCGTCCCGTTTGGCCAAGGGTAGTGAACAAGGTATTGACATATTCCGCATCGTATCCCAGGGGCATCATATCCAAGAGCTTCATTCCTTCGGTATGCTCCATTACATTGGGAATCGTAACAGTGAGCATAAGTACATAAACGATATTGGCTACTATAAATAGCAGTAGTACTTTTCTTCCTTGAAGATGGTTTCTGATAATTTTTTCGAACGTTTTCATTTCCCTTGGATTTTATGTAACAAAGGAACAGTGTAAAATTCGACGCTGCATTAACAAATGATAAAAAGCAAATCAGCCCTGTTTTCGCAATCGGCTGAGGGAAACGTTGGTAATACCCAAGTAGGAGGCTATCATAGGGTGGGGCACACGATTTTCGAGCATGGAAAAATCGTTACGGAACTGTTCGAGACGTTGTTTAGCCGTCCAAGAGGCCATTCTGATTTCTTTCTGAACCTTGTTTGCTAATTCTTGACGCAAAACGGAATTCCCGAATTCTCGAATTTCAAGATTAGTAATCATCAACGCCTCAAAAGCACTGGCATCCATCTTGGCGATAATACAATCGGTCAAAGCTTCACAGTATAAAAGTGATTTCCCTTTTTCGGTACGAGTTACGTGTGGGGGAATAATAGTATTCTCCTCGAAAAAATATAATGTTATTTCTTCCCCTTCAGTATTTATTAAAAAGGTTCGGACAGTACCGTTTAACAGAATGTATTCTGAGGTGTCGGTCTGATTGGGCTTCAATAGAATAGTTCCCTTGGTAAAAGTATGTTCATCACATAAGTCCGCAAAGGCGGACCGTGATTTTTGGCTCAGATGACCGTCATACTTGTTGATGACTTTCAGTAACTGCTGTACTTCCATGGCCTTTAAAGTAGTGATATTTTATAAGAGCGAATAAAAAACGGGATAGACTTGATGAAGGTCTATCCCGTTTTCAATCCTATAAATTAGGTTTCTTAATGAAGGTACTCTTTTGGTGTTGCCCAACGGATCCGCTTACTTTGTTGTACACTAGAAAGAAAAGCGAACCTTCTTGATTCCGTTGGTGATTGATTGATGAATGATTTCATGACTTAGGTGGTTTTTTTATATTGTGTTGTTGTAAATCGCGATTAGCGATTAAAATTTCTAGACTGTGCCCATTGCGCTCTTTTGCTACCGCTAAAAGATGAGAAGTACTGTCCTGTTCTTGATTCTGTTGCTGTTCTTGTGATTGATGCTTTCATGATTTTTTGTTTTATAAGTTGTTAACTGTTGTTCTTTAATGATGGTACAAATATGCTTTGATTTATATATTGAGGAAAATCGATATTGCCGAGTTGTCGTTTTTACCGACCAGATCGTGAAAAACTCTTTTCCTACCTATCTTAGCGATTAAAATTTCTGGACTGTGCCCATTGTGCCCTTTTGCTGCCACTAAAAGTTGAGAAGTACTGTCCTGTTCTTGATTCCGTTGCTGTTCTTGTGATTGATGCTTTCATGATTTTTTATTTTTACTATTATTATTATTAGTTGTTTTTAACTCGTTTACAATAGATAGACGAGGAATGTTTCATTTTGTTACAGTACTATGCATAAAAAGGTACTATTATTATATAGTGCTTAACATTTTAAGCAATACAAGAAAAATGTATTGTTTAATTTAAATAGCTGACATAAAGATGATTATGCTTTTTTTGAAGTAGGAATTTATATCCAGAATATTTTTTTAATATTTCTGTAGGGAAGAGATACTTGCAGCTTTTTAGGATTATTACCTTTCATAAAAAAACCCTTGAATCCTAATATATGTGTAAAACTTTATCCTGTAGAAACCGCTACCAAATCCAGCGCATCGATTTTACCTTTGAGCTGAGGTTTCCCTAAAATTTGAACGGAATACTTATTCCCAAAATCAAGTTGGTCAATTAGCACTTTGGAAACAAGTAGGTCAACATTATATTCATTGCATAGCCCCTGTATTCGGGCGGTGGTATTCAGTACATCCCCCGTAAAGAAGATTTCCTTCTTCAATGCCCCGATTTCGCCGGTGGTAACTTCCCCAAAATGTAAGGCGGCCTTAAAATCTGGGAATACCCCATATTTCTGCAAATAGGCATCCTGTCGTTTGATCAGGTCCGCCTTCATATCGAAAAAACATTGTAGGCAATAATTTCTTTCGAGTCCGTTTTTAAGTTTCCATGAAATGACGATTTCATCCCCAATATATTGATAGACCTCGCCATGGTTCTTGACA
>JBARZF010000068.1:0-8314 GCA_049649675.1 Rivularia sp. (in: cyanobacteria)
GAAGTTTGAGTCAGATAGTTTTGAGCAAACTTAGCATAGTAAACCTCATCAAATACTAGAGTATTAAATCGTCCCAATCCCCAAAATCTCAAGGCAAGCGACAGCAGAAACACGGCTATCATGCCAATTTTAAACCAAGAAAAAGACTGTTTTTGAGTCATCACGCAATTGTCTAGCCGAAATCACTACATCCCTACATCATTGAAGCGCATTTTGGATTTTTTTTCTTGCGAATCCAATTTGAATAATAAAAGTTTTACACCATCGTAATACCGATTTGTAATTCCCATCGGTGTCATACCCAGTCGCTGAGTGACTTTAACTGAAGCGTGATTTTCCGGTTTCACCACAGCATAAATTACCGGCAACTCTAAAACATTAAATCCGTAATTGATTATTTCCTTTCCTGCTTCAGACGCATAGCCTTTACCCCAAGAAGCTTTTCTCAAATGCCAGCCAACTTCATAATCATTTGTAGGTTGACGTTTTGTATCGGGTAATTGCTTGAGCAGAATCGTTCCTACAACTATTGCTGATTGCTTTTCTGCAATTGCCCAAGCCCCGGTAGTGTTATTATTGCTTTGCTTATAGCGTTCGATTGCAGCTTCTAAACTCTGACGTTGGGTTTCAATACTCGCTTCAGTTTTACCAGTACCGATAAAGCGCATTACTTCAGCATCACCGTAAATTTCAAAAGCTTGTTCGGCATCAATTTCGGGAATCCATCTGCGGATTATTAAGCGTTCGGTTTTGAGTAGTGCTGTCATTTGTAAGAAATAGGTAATGGGGTATAGAGAAAATAATACTTATTACTCTTCATATTTAAAATTCATTCTGATATATAGTAAATAAATTCCACATAACACCGACAAGAGTAGAAAACTAATTAAAAACGTTGTACTAGGAATAGGAATTTTAAAAGAATAAAAGATATTCCAAGCGATTACTGTTGCAAGCATATTCAACATAAAAAAAAATTTCGCTGGAACAAACCTATTATTTTCTTCGGGATTTCCATTACTTGTATTATTCCAAAATTTAAGTTCAACAATAATCTTATTTTTTCTCCATTGCGCTTCAATACGAAGACTTATAATTAAAGGAATAATTAATAAAAAATATTTTAAAATATTAATAATATGGATTGAAGTGAGTGACCCTATATTCATATTTTTTAATCTTAATTAAATAGATTTAGTATTGTAGGTTGGGTGAAGTTCCGCGCCGCGTAACCCAACAATTTAATTAGTAGTTCATTAGATTAATTTGAACAATAAATATTACCATTTTTCCACAATTTTAGTGTTGGGTTACGACACGATAATTACAATTCTCATGACAATCAAAATTAATCGTCGTGTCTAACCCAACGTACCTTTTACTAATCATTCTTCATATTTGAATCTAATTCTGAGATACAATAAATATATTCCCCATAAAACCGACAATAGTACAAAAATAATTAAAAACGTTTTACTAATAATAGGAATATTGAGAGAATAAAAAATATTATAAGCTATTACTGTTGCCGCTACATTAAAAATAATCAGATATGTATGTATAAATAACTCAGACATTGGTTCTTGTTTTACATTTTTTATAATATTTGTTTTAACCCATTGGTCTTCAATAACCAAACTAAAAATCAAAGGGATAGCTAATAAATAACATTTTATAAACTGAGAAATATCTAGCTCTTTAGAGATAACTACTAAAGAATAATTGATAAACTGATGAATATCGATTAAAATTGATAGCTGCATTATACTTTTATTTTAATTAATCATCTTAGTCCATTTTAATGGACTTACGCTATGAGTTTGGGGTTTGCAACCCCAAGCGGGTTAAATACTTGATGCAAAATTTAAATATCCTACGAATTTTTTTAATGGCTTTAGCCCTTACTACAAACCTTTATCCGAAAACACGAATGTTGGGTTACGACACGATAATTAAAATTATCCTCACAATCAAAATTAATCTTCGTGTCTAACCCAACCTACTAACAACTAACAACTAATTACAAATTCTTCTCAACCTTGGCAATTTCCAACATTGTTTTCAATACCGAATCGGGATTCAAACTAATCGAATCAATCCCTTGCTCAACTAAAAACTGAGCAAATTCTGGATAATCACTTGGTGCTTGTCCGCAAATTCCAATTTTACGGTTATGCTTTTTAACGGATTGAATCGCTAATTTCACCATCCTTTTCACACCTTCGCTACGTTCGTCAAATAACCGTGCTACCAAGGAAGAATCTCTATCTAAACCCAAAGTTAACTGAGTTAAATCGTTGGAACCAATGGAAAAACCATCGAAAACTTGAGCAAATTCTTCAGCCATTATCACGTTATTAGGCAACTCGCACATCACGTAAACTTGCAAATCATTAACACCTTGTTGCAAGCCATTTTTCGCCATTTCTTCTATTACTAAACGCCCTTCATCGGGAGTACGACAAAAAGGAATCATGGGAATCAAATTAGTTAAACCCATTTCTTCCCTTACCCTTAAAATAGCTTGACACTCCAATGCAAAACCTTCGCGATAACGTTCGTCATAATAACGCGCCGCACCCCGCCAACCTAACATCGGATTTTCTTCGTTGGGTTCAAATTGTCTACCCCCCAACAAATTCGCATATTCATTACTTTTAAAATCCGACATCCTTACTATTACCGGCTTCGGATAAAATGCTGCTGTAATTCTTGCAATTCCTTGAGCTAATTTATCGACAAAAAATGCTGGTTTATCGTCATAAAGTGCGGTTATCTGAGCAATTTTATCTTTGACAAATGCATCTTCTAACTCATCAAAATTAAGCAAAGCCATCGGATGTATTTGGATTTGATTGGCAATAATAAATTCAGTGCGAGCCAACCCAACACCATCATTAGGAATTGTAGATAAACGAAATGCTTCTTGAGGATTCCCCACATTCATTAAAATTTGCGTGCGAGTACGAGGTAAATCTTCTAACTGCACCTCTTCCACTTCAAAAGGCAACAACCCTTGATAAACCTTACCTTCTTCCCCTTCGGCACAAGAAACCGTTATTTCCTGTGAAGTTTTCAAAATTTCCGTGGCATTTTCGCATCCTACAATCGCCGGTACGCCCAATTCCCGCGCAATAATCGCCGAATGACAAGTTCTTCCCCCCGAATTAGTGACGATCGCACTGGCTTTTTTCATAATCGGTTCCCAATCGGGGTCTGTTCTATCCGTCACCAGTATTTCCCCAGGTTGAAACTGCTCGATTTTACTAATATCGACAATTACCCGCGCTTTCCCGTTACTAATCGCTTCACCCACAGCACGCCCAGTGGTGAGGAGATGAGGGGAAGTAGAAACACAATTGTCTCCTTGTCTCCTTGTCTCCTTGTCCTTTTCGACAAACTTATAACTCCGCAGAACATTACTTACCTTCTGCGACTGTACCGTTTCTGGACGTGCTTGAACTATAAATAATTCGTTGGTAATACCGTCTTTTGCCCATTCCATATCCATCGGTGTATATTTACCGTGGACGTGAGAATAATGCTCTTCTATTACACAAGCCCAACGCGCTAGCTGTAAAATATCTTCGTCGTTTACAGCAAATTTCGCTCTTTCGGCAGATGACACCGGCACGTTTTTAACATTTTTCGAGCCGTCATCGTAAATCATTTTGATTTCTTTGCTACCCAATCTCTTATCGATGATTGGGCGATATCCCGCGATCAATGTTGGCTTAAATACATGGTATTCATCGGGATTAACTGAACCTTGAACTACATTTTCCCCCAAACCATAGGCTGCTGTAATCAAAGCCGCATCTTTAAAACCACTTTCGGTTTCAATGGAAAACATCACCCCCGAAGTCGCTAAATCCGAGCGCACCATTTTTTGCACTCCCACCGCTAAGGCAACATCAAAATGATCGAAGCCTTTGGTTTGTCGATAAGAAATAGCTCTATCTGTAAATAATGAAGCAAAGCAACGATGAGTAGCCGCCAAAACTTCTTCTGCTGTAGTCACGTTAAGATAAGTTTCCTGCTGCCCCGCAAAACTCGCATCCGGTAAATCTTCCGCAGTTGCACTTGAGCGCACCGCAACATCGGTATCGGCATTGTAGCGCTCGCACAGTTTTTTATATGATGTGGCGATGGCACTCCTAAAATCTTTGGGAAATGGAGTATGCAACAACAACTTCCGCGCTTTCCTGGCTCGGGTGCGTAAATTTTGTAAATCATCTACATCCAAATCGGCAAAAAGATTCCGCAGCTTTTCTTCTAACCCCGCCGACTTAATAAAATAACGATAAGCATAAGCAGTAGTAGCAAAACCAGTGGGAACATTAACGCCTTTCGGAGTCAACTCTCCAATCATTTCTCCCAAAGATGCATTTTTACCGCCAACTATAGGAATATCGTTAATACCAATTTCATCAAACCACAACACGAATGCTTGTTCTCTGGAGAATTCACCAGTGGTTTTGTTCGCAACTTCATTCATAATTATTTCCCCCTTGAAAAGATGCAGGAATATTGATTTATTTATAATTCAAACCGTCAGCAAGATTTTCTTAGCTTCTCTCTAACAACCGCTGTTACAATCCACCCACCATAACAAAATAAATAAATAAATTAGGTAGGAGGTTTACACACGGAGCGCTTATTAAAGGCTCAATAACATCAAGACAAGCCGCTTCTTCTTTTTACTAGGAGAATTACAAATATTTTATGCCTGCAATAAATAATAGAGACTTACGCAACTCCAGCCTAAAAACAATTCCCTATTCCCCATTCCCCATTCCCCACAATCGCCCTTCTTTACTTATTCATCAAAAATACAGCTATAAGCTTGACTTAATCTTTACAACAGGGTATATTACATTACCACTAAAATACACGAATTAATCCCTCTATATCCTGTTAGACAGAAAATAGCATAAAAAAAGACAGCACCCCCCAACATAGAAGCCATACTCGAGCCGTTAACGGCTCTAAATAGCTAATGCAGGGACGCGCTGCCTTAAAAAAATTATTTCAAAACAAATTTGGACGGTTTTTTTCAGATTAAAAACAGAGATTCTATAGCTGTTGCCAGCATTGAATATTATTTAGTTTGATTCGATCGCTAACTCGATCCGTCACTAAATTTTGGATGCCGGGATTTACGATTTTAGATTATTGCCATAGTTGAAATGATTCCGCGAAACCATTCATAATTTAATTCAAAATCTAAAATCTAAAATATTTCCAGCTTCTACCAAAAAATATACAACAGAGCCGATCTTAAAATTAGTCGTTTTCCCAGACTTCTCTACCAATTAAATCCGCTATGCGATCGCGCAGTAAAAATTCGCATTTTTCCAGCTCGCACTCGATACAAACCCACTCTCTTGCTGGTATGTATTGGCATAACGTATATATCGGCTGTTGTCGGCTAACTACTCCTTTATGAACCAATCGCCGCGCTTCATCCTGAATCACGTCTAAAGAGTAATTGATAGAAGGCACCGTATTCACACTCATAATTGCCACTCGCTATTTTACACGTAAGTATTATTCCCAAAATTTACCCGAAACGAACATGGTTATAAACCAATTCGCTATTACTTTTTATTGTAATTTGCTATACGGAACTGATTTCATTTTGACGCTATAAAACCTCAAAAAATATAAAGATATGTTAATTATGTCATGATAACATGACGTAGTTTCTAGCTCTGGTAAATATATTTTTTTTGAGTAGTAAATATAACATTAAGGTTTTTTTATTTAGTCGTGTTTTGTGAAAGAACTTTATCGGCACCGTTAAGCGGATGAAATCAATGCAGTAGGCAGGCTTTGTAGTCTTATAGATAGGTTTATGGATCTCATTCACTTATCTATAGCAATCATTGAGCTTGAGCGCATCTGTCCGTAGGGTAACAAGCAAAAAAATATCGAACTGATAAAATGTATAATCCATATCTCCATATAAAAGTTAAATTACAACAAAAAAGCTATACACTTACCTACTGTTAACAATTCCTTAAACAGATTAGTAATTGCTTAGTTAACTAAAACACTACCTACAAGGAAAATACTTCGGATAGATTACTGTAGCAACGGGCGAGATAGTTATAAATTGTGCTGAACTTCGGATAAACCATCATTGATTAATTTCAGCTATCTATCTGGTTTGCGTAAACAGTGAAATGCACCCGCTTAAATTGTATAAGAAATAACTTTCATTCAATTATTAAATCTAATTAATGTACGTAAAATATTGGATGACATATTGTTAACTTTCGTAAAGCGGCTAAAATATCTTGATAATAGGTGTATAGAACAATGTATGATATTAGATTTAGTAAAATAACTCATAAAAATGTTAAAGCGTAAGCCATCACTATCTAATCTAAGGAAATAGACCGATCTAGAATCAAAAAGAATTGATGTCTTGCAATAAGCCCATAAATCGAGTTTCTTGGAATTGGTCTTTGTGTAAATTTAAAACCAAACCATATAAATGTTTTCCGGAGATGTTTATTAAGCCTTCACAACCACCTTGGAATAAATTCCCAGGCTTATATACTAAGTCTGATAAATCAGACTAGGCAAGGTTTAAGCTGATGTGCAGCTAAATTCTATAATGCAAAAAATTGGAAATACTGTAGTGCGTTTTAACGTACTATGGCGTTCCACCACGCCCTCGCCGCACAGTAAGGTGAACGCTAACGTATATTAGCCGCATCAATTGATTTCTCTGTTCGATGCGCCTCCGGCTTACAAGGTGGTTGTTGAAACTTCATAAGAATGGTGTCCTAACTCCCAACTCCTACCTCCTAACTCCCTACTCCCTACTCCCTATTCCTAACAAACAAAAACAGACGCAACAGTGGCTGCGTCTGATGGATATATCTAACTAAGTTTTAATCAAAAAAAGTAATCGCCATGCGTTGCAAATTTTCACTCAATATTTTCTGCCTCTTCTTGAGATTCTGGTTTTTGTCGATCTTTAATTTGGTTTAAAAGCGATAGCACCTTGTTACCCCTTTCAATCGAACGATCTTCTAAAAAAATTACTTCTGGGGTGCGACGCAAACGGACTCTTGAACCGAGTTCGCTGCGAACGTAACCAGTTGCCGATTTTAAACCAGCCATTGTTTCTTCCCTGGCTTCATCGCTGCCATAAATTGAAACGTAGATTTTGGCGTGTTGTAAATCGCCAGAAACATCTACATCAGTAACGCTAACCATTCCGGTACCCACTCGGTCATCTTTAATTCCGTTGAGCAACATTTGGCTAACTTCCCGTCTAATTAATTCAGCAACGCGGGAAACGCGGCGATTAGTAGCCATAAAAATAGCCTCCTAACAGAGGTTTTACTACAGAAAATGCAGCAGATTGTAATCGGGTTTGACTCTACTACAATCTGCCTATCTTTACTAAATTGTACTGAACCCAAGCATTGCACGCAGGGTAAAAGAAACAAAAACGAGAATCCCCACTAAAAATCCTACAAAAAGAATCGAGGTGATAGGGCGTTTAAACACTGGTTCTATCCAGCCAAACGCATTCAGAAATATACCCAACGCGGTACTTATTAAATAGCGGGGGTAGCGAGAGACGTTATCCCAAAAACCATCAAACATCTTTTTTTTTAGAGTGTCTTGTTATAAACGGATTTGTTTTTCCGATCTACTTACTTATCCGTCATTGTAATCTAAAGGAAGGAAAATCTCTCACTTAATATAAGATTATCTAGTTTGTCAATCGAGAACTGTATGCACAAATCAATTTTAAAATATTTCCGATTAAAGCCCTGCGAGTCATCAACTCGAATATCAAAAATCGCGGCACTATTCACGAGTTGTTGATTACGTCGGATTAAATTTAAGTTAAATATTAAGAGTAAAGCTTATTTCTTCGCTTTACAAAATTAGAATTACGAAAACGTACATATAGCTAACTAGGTAAGGATATAATTTTATTCTGGTCTATTTTGGTATTTGTCTTTTATTTAGGAGTTTATAAGTGGATTTACAAGAATTGCAAGTATTTGAGCAATTTGCCAATAATGTGGATTTTGCTTTCTGGGTTTGTTCTCTTGACGTAACCGAGTATTACTATATGAGTCCTGGCTATGAAAAAATTTGGGGCAGGACGATCGCTTCACTCATGGAAAGTCCTCACTCGTTTTTGGAAGCCGTTCATCCCGATGATGTCGAACGTGTCACGCAAGCAGCTGTGGGCAAACAACCTTGGAATATGGATGAAGAATACCGTATAATTCGCCCCGACGGGACAATACGTTGGGTGCGCGATCGCACTTTCCCC